>CAYGWP010000534.1:0-54123 GCA_964353455.1 uncultured Anaerolineales bacterium | reverse complement strand
CCCTCGATGCCCAGCGCGAGTCCTGCGAGGCGTATGTGGCCAGCCAGCGGCATGACGGTTGGGTTGCGCTGCCCACGCGGTACGACGACGGGGGCTTCTCCGGCGGGAACACCGAGCGGCCCGCCCTGAAGCGGCTCCTTGATGATGTTGATGCCGGCCGCATCGACGCCGTCTTGTGCTACAAACTCGACCGGCTGTCGCGGTCGCTCGCGGACTTCGTGCGGCTGATGGAACTCTTCGAGAATCGCGGCGTGAGTTTTGTGAGCGTGACGCAGCACTTCGACACCAAGTCCAGTATGGGCCGGTTGACGCTCAACGTGCTACTCTCGTTCGCGCAGTTCGAGCGCGAACTCACGGCCGAGCGGATTCGGGACAAACTGGCCGCCGCTAAGATGAAGGGCAAGTACGTCGGCGGCCGGCCGCTACTGGGCTACGATGTGAACCGTGAAAAGATGCGTCTGGTGGTCAACCCTCAGGAGGCCGACCTCGTGCGGCACATCTTCCAGCGGTTCATCCAACTCGGGTCCTGCATGCTGGTGGCGCGGGACCTGAACCGCCAGGGCCACCGCACCAAGGCATGGACCTCCCGCGGTGGCAACAATCGCGGCGGGGCGCTGTGGAATAAGGCCTACGTCCACTGGACGCTCACAAACCGCCGGTATCTCGGCGTGGTGGTCCATCAGGGTCAGTCGTATCCGGGCGAGCACGAGGCCATCATTGACCGGCGGACGTGGGACCGCGCCCACGCAATCCTGGGCGAGAACCGCCGGTATCGCGCCACGCAGACCCGCAAGAAGACGGCCGCCATCCTGAAGGGCATCCTGCGGTGCGGCGCGGGCGGGGTGCCCATGGCGCCGGCCTACACCACGCGGCGGGGTAAGCGATACCAGTATTACGTCTGTCACACTGCCAGCAAGAATGGCCACAATACCTGCCCGGTGAAGTCCGTTCCCGCCGGCCAGATCGAAGGGGCGGTGTTTGAGTACCTGCGGTCGCTCTTTGCTGACCCCGAGACGGTCGCCCGGACGTTTCGTGCAACTCAAGCCCGGGCCGAGGAGGGGCGGCGGGGGCTGGAAAAGGAAAGGGATGCGCTTCAGCGCCGGCTGGCGGACCTCCGTAAGGCGATCGGCAGGCTCGTGCGGGCCGCGGACAGTAAGGCCGAGGGCGCCCTGTCGGCGGAACTTCGCCGCCTGAATGAAGAGCATGCCGAAGCCGAGCATCTACTGCACAGTGCAGAAGATGCGCTGAGCAGACAACGGGAGGACCTGCCGACCGAGCAGGACGTGGCCGCGGCACTGAAGACGATCGACCCGCTGTGGGCGGAGTTGTTCCCCGCCGAGAAGGAGCGGATCGTCCGCCTGCTGGTGGAGAGCGTTACCGTTCGGCCCGACGGCCTCTCGGTACGTCTGAGGCCGGGCGGCCTGACGGCCTTGGCGGCCGAGGTGCAGGACGCGGAAACAGAACCGGTGGAGGCGACGGCATGATAGAGCAGGCCGACAGGGTTCAGGCCCAGGAGCGTCACCCGACCGTCCGCCGCGACGGCGAGTCGATCGTCATCGACATTCCCATGACCTTCCGCCGGCGCGGCAAGCGCAAGGAAATTGTCCTTCCGCCCGGTGTCGCCACCTCGGCACCGCCACGGCCGCCAAGCCCGCTCGCGCTGGCTGTAGCCCGGGCGCTCGTGTGGCAAGAGATGATCGAGTCTGGTGAGGCAGAGTCCAACAGCGACATCGCCCGCCGGCTGAAACTCGACCCCTCTTACGTCGCCCGCATCATCCGTCTGGCGGCACTCGCGCCGGATTTCATCGAGGCCATTCTTGACGGCCAGGAGCCCGACGGGCTGTCCTTGAGGAGCCTGAAGAAGGAGATCCCGTTGCTGTGGGAAGAACAGTGCAGGGCGCTGAGTCTTGGCGGGAAGCACGAAGTGACAGCCCGACGAGACGGGGCTTGACATCTCAGAGCCGCTTGGGCTTCATGGACCCGCGAGGCTGGACATGGGCTGGATTTGGTGTTGAGGATGGGTTAGGATGCTACTGCGATGACCGGAAACGGGAAAACGAGCGAAATCGCGACACTACGGCGCGATGCGGCATGGCTGATGGATCAGGTGGATCGGCTCCGTCTTGCCGTCAACGGCACAATCGAGCCTACCACCAGGGCCAAGTACGCTCAGTTCATGACGCCTGCGGCCATCGGTTCCTTCATGGCGTCGATGTTCCGTGCTCGCCAATCCAGCATTCGCTTGCTCGACCCGGGGGCGGCTGTGGGTTCGTTGACAGCCGCGTTCGTGGCTAACGTGCTGAACCGGCCGTTGCCTCCTGAACGGATACATGTCACGGCATTTGAGGTCGACGCATTTCTGGCCCGGCATTTGGAGACGGCTTTATCGTTCTGCCGGGAGGCATGCGAAGCCGCCGGCATCGGTTTCGTGGGGGAGATCCGCCAGGAGGATTACATCGTAGCCGCCGCCAAGGAGGCCGCCAGCCAACTGTTCGAGGAAGGGACGGGCCGGTACGACTGCGTCATCATGAATCCGCCGTATCGGAAGATTCACAGTGACTCAGAGACCAGGCGCAATCTACGCTCGCTCGGCATCGAGACGAGCAACCTCTACACCGCTTTTATGGCCGTGGCGGCCAGCCAACTCAAGGAAGCGGGCGAGTTGGTCTCCGTCACCCCGCGTAGTTTCTGCAACGGCCCGTATTTCCGCCCATTCCGGCGGTTCTTCCTCAACCTGATGGCCCTGGAGCGCGTCCACGTCTTTGAGTCCCGTAGCGACGCCTTCAAGGAGGACGAGGTTCTCCAGGAGAATATCATCGTCCATGCGACTAGAGGGGTCCGTAAACCAGACCGGGTTGTCCTTTCTGTATCGGCCGCATCGACAGATCGCGCGAGGATTCGCCGCGTTCCATATCATCAGGCGGTCAACCCTGGCGATCCCAACCGCTTCATCCACCTTGTCGTGGATGATAATGGCGAGCGCGCCGCCGAGTGCATGTCGCGGTTGCCTGCAACCCTTGCCGACATCGGCTTTTCGGTGTCCACGGGGCGGGTGGTTGATTTCCGGGCGAAGAGCCACTTGCGCCCGCAGCCCCAGCGCGGCACGGCGCCGCTGATCTACCCCGTGCACTTCCACAAGGGCCGCATCAAGTGGCCAAACGGCCAGACGCGCAAGCCCAACGCGATCATAGTTGATAGACACACGGAAGACCTGTTGGTGCCGCCCGGCGCGTACGTGCTAGTGCGTAGGTTTTCCGCGAAGGAGGAACGGCGCCGGATCGTAGCGGCTGTGTACGACGCGGATTGCGTTTCAGGCGGACCGGTCGGGTTCGAGAATCACCTGAACTACTTCCACTGCGGCGGTCGTGGTCTCCCCAAAGACTTCGCCAAGGGACTGTGTATCTTTCTAAATTCCACTGTGGTGGATACGTTCTTCCGGCAGTTCAGCGGGCATACGCAAGTCAACGCCTTGGACCTTCAGAGCCTGCGATACCCGTCGCAAGAACAGCTTCGAGCGATGGCGGCGAAGACGCCGCGCCTGACGGACGATCAAGACGCCGTTGATGAGGTGGTCGAGAAGGTCCTTTTCGCAACGTGACCCGTAGCGGCGAGCGAAGCATCGCTACTCGATGACGTACATCCGCGGGATGCCTTCTTCCCGGAAACGGCTCACCAACCGAGGTTCGCCGCTTCTGTCATACAGGTCGTCGCCGAGTGTGTTGATTGCGGCGAAGGCCGCCCGCTTGAAGTACGCCGCGCCACGATTCTCCATCCGCCGCATCTTGACCGTCACGAAGTTCTCGGCCATCCGGTAGATATCCGACCACCACGGGCCAACGGTCCGGAACCCCATTGTTGGCGGTTGCCAGATCTCAAGCACCTGCGCGTGGATGACGTAGGCGGGAATGTTGAGTTGCCGCACGTGGTGCAGGATAGAATCGCAGTCCGACACGTCCAGTTGGAACTGGCTCATCTCTTTGATTGAGCTGCGGCCGGTCTTGTTCTCGATCCCGAAGACGGTCTGGCCGTTCCGTTCGTCGGTCACCAGGAAGTCCAACGGCCCTTCGCCGGAGACGTCGCTGGTGCGACGCGGCCGCAGGGATGACAGGTCGTTCTGCGTGATCCTCAGGTGCGGATACCTTGGACGTATCTGCTGCTCCCAGAAGTCCATGATCGCCTTCTCGGCGACGTGGTTGCGGCCAATAGAACGCGCAACGCGCTCGCAAATGTCGCACAGGAACCAGGTCTGGAGCCTGACATCCGTGACTTTGTTACACAGCAGGCAGTACCCCTCGACGGGCTCTCCGTAGGTGCAAGGCTCATTTCCGTCGAAGGCTTCCTGCACCCACCGGCGCGTACATGAATCGCAAAGGAAGAAGTGCCTGAGCCTGACGTCCTTTCTCGGCTGCGCATGGCGGACGCACGTCGGGTAAGTGATCGGCTCTTGTTGGCTGTCGCTGCCTCGCCTCGTCCTCTTGGCCATGGGCCCGCCTCCCGCCAGATACTTCAACCTCGCCTACCATGGCGGAAACATGTTCCGGGCACAATGACCTGTCGCAATGCCGGTGCGATGCCCGCTACGAAGATTGCCCCTTCTGCTGGTGTGCCAAGGCCCGCAGTATGGCATTGAGAACGTCATCAAGATGCTTGCCGGCGCCCTCGGCCGGAAACCGCAGCACGAGGAACCCGTTTCGCTGGAGCAAGGCGTCCTTCCGACGGCCGCAACGGTAGGCTTCGGGATCGCCCAGATGTCGTGCCCCGTCCAGTTCGATTGCGGCACGCCCATCTTGGCGTCGTCGAAGTCTTCTCCAAGGTACCGCCCGGCTGCCAGCAGTACCCGCTGCTCGCTGTCCGGGATGGTCGCCCCGAGTTCCTTCCAGCTCATGCCGCCCCGAAGAACAACCAGGTGGCGGGCATCGGGAAACAGCCGCTCGGCCAAGTGTTCGAGGTGCTCGGTGCGCTCCGTCAGGACGACAGGCGACCGCTCTCTTCGGGCCGATCACCGCCCGCAGCATTTCTTGTACTTCTTGCCGCTGCCGCAAGGGCAGGGGTCGTTGCGCCCTGCTTTCCGCGCCCGTTGAAGATGCGCGACGGGAGCACCAAGCGGCACCGAGGCGTCGGCCAGCGGGGCGTCCACGTCGTCCAGATCGTCCGGACCCTCCCAATGGTCGGTTGGCGGAATCGGTCGGCGGAACAACAAGTCGAACGCCGCCTCCATTTTCGCATGGGTTTCGGGCGGGAACAAGCAGGTCTTCCGCGTCGCCAGGTCTTTCGGGACAAGCCCCAGGCCCTCGACGCCCAGTTCCTTGCGCACAGTCTCCCAGTTCCCGCACACGGTGAGGTCCACGCGGTCAGCCGCATGGGCCCGCTCGATCAACTCGGCGGCCTCGGTAGCCTTTAGGTCCAGGAGATCGCTGACGACGAAGGCGTTAACCGTCTCGTCCGTCGTCTCGAATCGCGCCAGGATGTCGCAGAGGGCCTTCACCACCTCGCCGCGGAGTTGCTCGTGGCGTTTCGCCAGTTCCCGCAGGCCCCCGGAGGCCGCGATCCGCGGGTACGTGCCGTGCCGCTCATCCGCCAGGTAGTCCCGTAGCGGGGCCAGCGACGCCGGGCCGGTCCATGCGAAGGCGTGCGGGAACTCCTCCAGATACCAGTCGTCGCCGTCCTTATCCAGAGGGTCCATCATCTCCAGCAAGAGGCCGATCGCCGCCGTGGCGCGCAACTGTGCCAGGCCCCGCCAGGCATGCACGGGCGCGTACCCCGAGACATCGTTCTTGTCTTCGGGCCAGTCGAACGGCTCGGCCCACTGCCGCGCAATGGCCATCAACTCCGGCACGTCGGCGGCCGTCAGTCCAAGTTGCGAGATGTAGTCGACTTCGCCGGTCCTCCACTTCCAGGTCTTGCGGGGGTCGCCGAAGCGTTCCAGGCGTTCCGGCAGAGTTTCCGCTCCGGGGGCGCCGCTGGCGGGATCGCCTTGCACGTTCTCAGCACTCATATCCCCTCCTGGTTGCACGGTTCACGTGCTGGAGGCTGGCTCGTTTGCGCGGCATGATCGCCCGTTCCTTCTTGTTTCCATTGCCTTGGCAGTACGCTGCGTCGGCGCCGTCAAGCGGCTGGCATTATACGGCAACTCATCCGCACTTGCACCATCGGTGGCGGGCGACCTGTTTGGTCGAGTGTTTCGCCGGCATGTTTGCCCGAGCAACCATCCGGCTGCGAAATGCGAGGGGCCGTCCGAGGCCCGTTTTCGTAAGGTCTTTCAATCGCAGAACTTGCGCGCGTTTGGACTCTTTGGGGGTAGTCCAAACAAATCAGAGACTTTCGGGCCGGAGAGAGATAAAGCGGCGGCGGAGGGTGGCGCGAGACCAAACGTCGAGGCCAAGCGCGGGCGGCCGGTAGCGAGACTACGGTGGGAGAAGGCCCGCGGAACCACGCGAGAATACGCGCGGTGCACGCGGTGACAGGCAGGGTCGCGGGGCGGCGAAAAAGCGAGAGAGACGTTTCGCTCGCCAAGGTATGGTGGAGCAAACATTCCTGTCAGCGAAACTGTCTCTGTTTTCGCAGTGGCAGAAAGCGAGGCGCCCGTAGCGGCCGCGGGCGTCGGGGCATACCCCGCCTTGCTGTACGTGTTCAAGGACTTGGCATCAAGGTACTGCCACGACGGCGCCTCGCGTATGTCCGAGACCCAGGGGTGTGCCGCGCGTCAAACCGCGGTCGGTTCGGGAGCGCGGCCTTTGCCCTCGTGACCCCGCGGACGCCGAGGCCGGCTGTGGATGCCGGTGGGATTCTGCCAGTGGAATCCCGGCAAGCGGACCGGCAAACTTATCTCCCGAACGGACACAGACGATCCAGTCCCAGAAGCGCGGCCGCACCGGAGATCGTGTTGCCAAAGAACACGAGCGGCTTACCGGCCCCGCCGAAACGGTCGCGGATGTCATCGATGGTCCCGTTTACGAGGCTCGACCCTGTGGCCAGTCCCACGCCGCACCAATCCACCAGGCGCGCAAGGTCGGTGTGCCCGTCCCAGATGGGCACGCCTGACTTGGTGGTTCCGATGCTGTTGGGGTCAAGGTCAAGAACGCGAACGGACGCCGGGCCGAAGCGATCCGCCAGGGCCGCCAGGATGGCAGGCTGGAGTCCCACGAGGCCCACGCGCACGGCGCCGAAGCGTTCACCGAGCGTCCGTGCCAGTTCCGGCCCGCATCGCATCGGATCCTCATCGGTGCAGTGTACCGTGCCCTTTGCCTCATCCAAGGCCCGCAACACGGCGTTCATCCCCGCCACGAAGACGGCGCGGTGGGGAACCTGGGAGAGGTCCAGTGCGAACAGGTCCTCCTGGCGGCCCGACCACGACGAGGGCTGGTCGGTGAAGGCTTGCCCCCGCGCGCCCGAGAACGCGGCTTCAATCACCCGCTCCTTGCCCTTCTTGATGACAAACTCGGTGCCTGCCTTCGGCCCAATGGCCTCGTCGGCGGACAAGGGCCGGACCGCAATCCTGGCAGACGGGTCAACACCGCGTGCCCGGCAGTTGCGGATGAACCGTGTTCTCGCGTTCTCCAGGATTCCCATATCCGCCTGACACGGTCTGCTGTGGTGATGGGCTCAGGCCGAGGTCGTCTTGACTCGCTCCGCCTGCGACATCGCCGCCAGGCGCTGCACCTCCTTGACATCCAAGCCCAGGCCGGCAGCCACCCTATGCCCGTAGTCCGCATCGGCCTTGAAGAACAGCGCGGTCTGGCGAAGTTGGATTCGCTTCTGGGCGTTGCCCAGGTGGGCAACGATGTTGCCAACCAGGTGGTCACGGTCCGTGTCGGTCATGACGCGGCGGTACAACTCCCCGGCCTGGAAGAAGTCGTCGTCGGTCAGTTCCTGCGGATGCCGCGCGGCCTGGCCCTCCAGCCCTATGGGCGGCTCGGCAAGGCTCGCGTCGGGTGCGGGACCGCCCATGGAGTTGGGCCAGTAGTTGGGCCCGCCGCTCCCGTTCTCATCCAGCCGCATGGACCCGTCGCGCTGGTAGTTGGCGGCCTTGCAGGCCTTCGGGGCGTTCACCGGCAGGAGTTGGTAGTTGGGGCCCAGTCGGTACAGGTGGGCGTCGTGGTAGGAGATGATCCGCGCCTGAAGCATCTTGTCGGGCGAGGCGGCGATTCCCGGCACGAAGTTACCGGGGCTGAACGCCGCTTGCTCCACCTCGGCGAAGTAGTTGGCGGGGTTGCGGTTGAGAACCATCTGCCCGATCTCGATGAGGGGATAGTCCTTGTGCGGCCAGACCTTGGTGATGTCGAAGATGTTCCAGCGGTAGTTCCTGGCGTCCTTGGCTGGCATGATCTGCACGCAGACTCGCCAAGCCGGGAACTCGCCCTTCTCGATGGCGCGGAACAGGTCGGTCGTGGCGTGGTTCGGGTCCTCGCCGGCCAGGCGCGTGGCCTCGTCGCGCGTCAGGTTCTGGATGCCCTGGACGGTCTTGAAGTGGTATTTCACCCATACGCATTCGCCCTTGGCGTTGTACCACTTGAAGGTGTGGCTGCTGTGGCCGTTCATGTGACGGTAGTTCTTGGGCGTGCCGCGGTCCGAGAAGAGGATGGTCACTTGGTGGATCGACTCGGGCGTCAGCGACAGGAAGTCCCAGAACATGTCCGGATTCGGGGCGTTGGTGGCCGGATCGCGCTTCTGGGTGTGGATGAAGTCGGGGAACTTCAGCGGGTCGCGGATGAAGAACACCGGCGTGTTGTTGCCGGTCATGTCATAGTTGCCCTCCTCGGTGTAGAACTTGATGGCGAAGCCCCGCGGATCGCGGGCCGCATCCGCCGAGCCCTTCTCGCCACCAACGGTCGAGAAGCGCACGAACACCTCGGTCTTCTCGCCCGCCTTGGAGAGGAACCGGGCCCGCGTGTACCTCGACATATCGGCCGTGCACTCGAAGACCCCGTGAGCCCCCGCCCCCTTGGCGTGCACCACGCGCTCGGGGATGCGCTCGCGGTTGAAATGGGCGAGTTTCTCCATCAGGTGGACGTCCTGCATAAGGGCCGGCCCGCGCGGCCCGGCGGTCACCGTGTTCTGATCGTCGTCCACGGGCATTCCAGAGGCGGTGGTCAATCTCTTGTCTTCTGCCATGGGTCGCTCCTTTGCGTCTCAAGGTTCCTGTTTCTCAGTGATTCGCGCTTCACGGGCACACCCGGCCCGTCATTTTTTCCGGCGGCGTCCGGCCTTGCGTTTCCGGGCCGCGCAGGCGGAACAGACTCCGCGAACCTGGACATGGGCGGACTCTATGCGGCCCAGGGACTCAACGGACCGGGGGATCGGCAGAACGTCCAGCGCATCGCTATGGAAGTCCCTGATCCCGCCGCACGCCGTGCAGACGAAGTGGTGATGGGGGGCCGTGTTGGCGTCGTATCGGGCCGGACCGCCGAGAACCTCCGTCCGGCTTACGAGCCCCTGGGCCTCCAGGGTCGAGAGCGTGCGGTACACGGTATCGCACGAGACCGTGGGCAGCCGCTTGCGCACGCGCTCATAGACCGTCTCCGCGTCGGGGTGTTCGTCGCTGGCCGCCAGTTCGCGGAAGACTTCCATGCGCTGGTGGGTGACTTTCAGCCCTTGCCGGCGGCATGTTTCGGCGAATCGGCTCACACGTCGCCGAATCTCCGCCCGCGAAACCGTCATGGACGCGCTCCATAATAGGACTTACTACTACCTGATAATAATACGCATTCTGGTGCCCCCGGTCAACCCCCTTCTCGGGAGCGCACCACGTCGCCTTGTCGGGTCGTCAGCGGTCACAGACGTTAGCGCCCGGCTTGAGGGTGTCCGCCAGCCGTTGGCGCCCCAGTTCCTGATGCCCCAGGGATGACTTGCCGGGCCGCCAGAACGCATTCGGCCACACGCCGGCCGGACATCAACATGCCGCCGAAGATCGGCCCCATGCGCGGCCCGCCGAACGTTGCGCAGACGCTCATCCCGCACACCCAAAGACCGGGGTACACTTCGGCCACATTCTCAACGACGAAAGCCTCGCCGGCGGCGGCATCCATAGGGCCCTCGCCCGGAAGGTTGCCCCCATTAGACCCGAGCAGCCCCCTGCGTCGCAGGGCCTCGACCACTGCGGCCTCATGGCCCGTGGCGTCGATGACAACCTTCGCCGAGAAGGCCACCGGATCCACAGGAAGGGCGCCGGAATGGGCCGCCCGGTTGACGACCACGCCAGCGACGCGGCTTTGATGAATGATGACATCTTGCAGCACGGTCAGGTTCAGCAGGACCGCCCCCGCCTGGACCGCTCGGACGCACAGCGTGCCCGCCAACTCGATGGCGTCAACGGCGTAGAGCCCTTCCCCGACCGGGAGATGGCGGATTCCCATCTCCCGCAGAAGGGGGACGGCCGCCTCCTGCACCACAGCGACGGCCATTCCCATACCGCCTCCCCAGACCCCGCCGCCGGGCGCCAGGCGTTTTTCGAAGACCGTAACTCTGACGCCGGCCCTGGCCAGTTGATCAGCGGCAACCAAGCCCGAGGGGCCCGCGCCAATGATGGCGACGTCGCCGGTCAGGCTGCGCGTGACCTTCTCGTGGTACTGGTCCAGGATCGCCCTGGTGATCTCGACTTCGTCGAAAGGCATGTCGTTGCCCTCATGTGATGCCTGGCCTGGCGCAAACCGATGGGCCGTGACCCCATTTGCCGCAGGGCCCTCGCCGTCACTCCGCCCGCCGGTTTCTGAAATTCTCGATGGCGGCCTTAAGCGTGTTGGCGGCCAGAAGCGCGCAATGCCGGGATCCTTCCGGCAGGCCGCCCAGGGTGTCCAGGATGTCTTGTTGCTCGATCCGCGCCGCCTCGTCAAGGGTCTTGCCGCCGGCCAATTCTGTCGCCATGCTTCCGCTGGCGAGCGAGGGGCCACAGCCGTCGGTCGTGAAGGTGGCCTGGCTGATCCGCCCGTTTGCCACTCGCAGCCAGATCTCCATCGTGTCGCCACAGGGCCCCGTGATTACGGCGTGGCCATCGGGCGCCGTCATGGGGCCTCGGTTACGAGGATCATAGAACCGCTCGACGGCCAGGGCGGAATACTCCTCGGGCACATCCATCATATCCTCGTCCCAGAAAGCCCCGGACTCCTCCACACGGTGTTCTGCCGTGTCGAGTTGGGTCTTCGGCGACGCAAGGAAGTTGTGGGGCGCGCGGTAGAAGATATGTCCGCCCTCCGAGGCGGCCGTCAGGAGGCCGCCTGCCAGGAGGTGGTCGATCTGCTTCATGGCTTCAGCGGGATGCAGGCGCAGTCCGTCGGCCAAGTCGCGAAGCGTACACGGACGCCGACGGAGCAGGTTCAGGATGTCGGCTTCCGTTGCAGGGCGAAGCGTCGTGCCACCCGTGTCCGGCCGGGCGGCGATGACCTCGCCCCGGTGGCCGAACATCGCGGCCAGCGCGCGCAACTGGTCATCGGGGACCGGAATCGCGAAGGCCTCGACCGGCGGACGCGCCACGGTGTTTAACTGCACACGGTCCGGCCTGATTTGGTCAACGAGGTGGACCATCTTCTGTACCTCGACATCGATAGCCGTAATGCCCCCAAGGAGGAAGACCTCAAGCCAGATGGGCTTGACAAACTCATGCCGGAAGGCAACGAGGCCATCTACCATCTTCTCAAATGCGATATCTTCGTGGGGGCGGTTCACGTACTGGAAGATCCGCTCGTTCCCGGCGTCCAGTGACGGGATGACGAGGTCGGCTTCCCGCAGGGAATCCCGCACCTGGGGGTCCCACAGAAGAGAGCCGTTGGTCAAGACGGCCAGCGGCGTTGCCGTCCGCTGCTTGACGGCGCGGATCACCTCGGGGAGCCGCGCGTACAAGGTGGGTTCGCCCGAGCCTGCCAGGGTGATGAAGTCCAGTGCCGGTTTGTCCCGCAACCGGCGGTCCAGTTGGGACAGAACGTCCGGCAGGGGCACGTATTCCCTTCGTTCGAGGGTTTTGTTCGTCGTCCGGCCCAGTTGGCAGTAAACGCAGTCATACGTGCAGATCTTAAGCGGTACCAGGTCAACGCCGAGCGAACGGCCCAAGCGGCGAGAAAACACGGGGCCGTACACGTATTCAACCACGGTGTTACTCCTTACGCCTCATACCGAAATCCGACGTGAATCGGCTGCACCCGGCTTTGCAGATGGCCGGCAAGGTGTTCTTGCGCGGCCTCGCCGGTGCAGTGGCCGCACAGAACCTCGCGTACACCGGCTCCGCGAAGGGCGGCCACAACCGGTTCGAGGTCGCGGGGCCGGAAGTCCTTGAGATGGAGTCCGCCGAGAATCGCGTGAACGGGCTCGCCGCCAGTCAGCGTCATGGCGTGGGCGAGGGTGTTCTCGACGCCACGGTGACAGCAGCCGGTCACAAGCAGCCAGCCGGAGGGCGTGCGGGCGAGGAGGAACATCTCGTCCGTAAAGTCATCCGGTTGCGGGCCGCCGTCCGAGTCAACCAGGAAGCCGTCCTGGGCCGCAGCGGGCGCGCCGGGGATGGGGCCGCTGAGGATGACGCCTTCCGGCAGGAGCACAGGGCCGGCGACCGGCTCGCGTGCGGCCGATTCCAGCGCCCGGCGACTCTCGGCGGGCATACCGATGGATTTCCTGACCCACCAACGTCGGCCCCACCGCGGGACCGCGCACCGCCAGTGGTAGTACACGCGGGCTGACGGCGCTGCGGCCAGAACTGCCGGCAGACCGCCCGTGTGGTCGTAATGTCCGTGGCTGAGGACGACGGCGCTTACGCGGGCCAGGTCGACGCCTAGCGCGGCGGCATTGGCCGCCAAGACGGCCGGCGTGGCCCCCGCGTCGAACAGGACCGCGCCGCGATCCGTTTCCACGAGCAGCGCGAGGCCATGTTCCGCGACCAGTCCGCCTACAGGGCACGTGTTCTCGACGAGGACGGTGAGGCGGAGCGACTGCGCAGGGCACGTTGCGCCAAGGGCGTCACTCATGGCCGTCGCCGTCCTTCCCCGAACTGGCGCCCCCGCCCTTTGCCGCCGCCCAGTTGCGGGTAGTCCTTCTGCAGGTCACGGAAGATGGCCGCCGCAGTTGTGTGGTTGGCCTCGGCAACGCGGGTAAGGGAATCCTGGGGGCTGCTTATGTCGTAACCTCGCTGGCGCAGCGCCGCAATCAGTGCTTCTGACAGTACACCTGCCCGCGCGGCCAAGTCCTCCAGGGAAGCCTCCTCGGCGAGATCACGGGGGGCGTAGGACAAGGCCGCGGTCCAAGCGTCCTTGATCTGCTCGTTCCACGCCATCACGGTCGCCATTGGCGGGAACCGCAGGATCGCACCCGCGGATAGAACCGCGACCAGTGCGACCGCCAGAAGCAGTTCCTTCCAGAAATGAATACCGGCCTCGGCCTTCACGTGGACGTAATGCCAGAGGGGCCGCCAGTTCAGGACCAGGTGGATCGTTCCAAAGACCACGAAAGCACACCCTGTGAGGACATGAAGAGCGACCCACTCCGGGCGAAGAAGCCCCATCACCTGCCAAGCGGACCAGTTGGCATCCCGGCCTCGGGGTGCCGCGAAGAGGACGGCGCCGGAGGCGATCAGAATGAGGAAAAACAGGGTCACGGCAAAGGATGTGAATCCCCGCAGCGAGAAGAACTTCCTCTTGGTCGCGTCCATGACCGGCTCCTTGCCCCCGAGCAGCGGCCGCTTTTCTTCGCCGCTTCGCCGCCGTTACTCGATGTGTGAACAGGCAGGCGATGGCCTACGCACCGTGGTGGTCGCTGCCCGCAGCCTCAATGGTCACAGACATTCTCGCCGGTCTTCAGAGCGCCGGCCAGGTGCTGCCGCACGAGGTCCTCGACCGGGGCGGCCTCGGCGCCGACGACGACCTGAATCCCGTTTTCGGCAAACAGGGCCTGTGCCCGCTGGCCCATGCCGCCGGCGATAATCACGTTGACGCCCTGCTCCTTCAGCCACCGGGGCAGCACGCCCGGCTCGTGAGGCGGCGGGTTCACCGCCTGCGTGCGGCAGACCTGGCCATTCTCAACATCAATCAATGTGAACACACCGGCGTGTCCGAAGTGCGCGGTCAACCGGCCGTCTTCTGTGGGAATCGCGTAGCGCATGTTACCGTTACCTCCTTGGATAGGGTTTTCTGAGACCGTTGCTTGTGGTGCCGTTGCGGGGGCCTGACCGGCCACCTCGCGGGCCAGGGCCATCAGGGCTTCGGCGGTGGGGCTTTGCTCGTCAAGGAACGCTTCCAGGCGCCCCTGATCGCAGGCTGCCTGGAGAGCCGCGTCGAACGGGATTTCGGCCAGCAGCCGGACCTCGGGCGGCCTCGCGTCCTTGGCGCGGCGGAAGAGCGGCACCTGGGCCCCGCACGTCGGGCACCGCATCATCCCCATCGTCTCCACGAGGCCGAGGACCGCCAGGCCGAGTTGCTCGCAGAACGAGACGGCCTTCCGGACGTCGGCCATCGCCACCTCCTGGGGTGTGCCGACCATGACCACCTCCGCCGCCGGCACGACCTGGCCGATCGTGAGCGGTTCGTCGCCCGTGCCGGGCGGGCAGTCGAGGACAAGGAAGTCCAGGTCGCCCCAGGCCACCTCGCCCAGTAGTTGGTCGATGACGCCGATCTTCATCGGCCCGCGCCAGATGACGGCCTGGTCACCCTCGGCCAGGAGGAGCCCCAGGCTCATGACGCCCAGGTTGCAGCCCAAGCGGACGGGCTGGAGTTGTCCTCCGTCGGAAGCGGCGCGCACTTCGCGGATGCCCAGGAGCGTCGGCACGCTAGGGCCGTGGAAGTCCACGTCCAGCAGGCCGGTCTTGTGACCCAGGCGCGCCAGGCTCAGGGCCAGCGACGCGGCAATGGTGCTCTTGCCGACGCCGCCCTTGCCGCTCATGACGGCGACGACGCGGCGGATGTGCCGCAGGTTCTCATCGCGGCGGCGCTCGGTTTCCTTGCGCGGGTCGGCATCGCACGTTCCCCCGCAGTGACTGTGTTGTTTCGGTTCCATCATTTCTCCATGTCGTGGTTGCTTTGCCCTGTCACCAATGCCCTTCGACGTTGGCGTCCGTGGCCTCCTGAAGCCGGCCTTCCCGAAGCGCGCGGACGGCCTCGCCCACCGTGCCTGCCGCGCCGAGGAAGACCTTGATGCCCGCCGCCTGGAGAACGCGGAACGCCTTCGGCCCGCAGTTGGCGCAGAGGACGGCGTCCGGTTCCAGGGAGGCGATGGCCTGCCCGGCCTGGATGCCGGCCCCCTGCGCGGCCTGCTTGTTTTGCACATTGGGGATGCTGATGAGCACAGCGTCGGTCTCGCTATCGACCAGCACGAAACAGGCCGCGCGGCCCAGGCGCTCGTCCACCCGCGCGTCGAGGCGCGGGGCTTCAGCGGGTAGGCATACTTTCACGGTTCGCTCTCCTCTGATCCTTGGACACTGCCAGGCGACTCCAAATGACACGACATACCTCGCGCAACGCCGTGGCGGCGCCTCCGCTCCCAAGAACCGGAGCCCGGCCCAACGCCAGGTCTTCGGGCACGTGCCGGTCGAAAGGAATCTCGCCGATGATCTCGACACCCCGCTCCCCGCATGCGGCCCGAATCTCGGCCGCCACTTCCGGGCACAGGTCGGCCTTGTTGATGACGACGGCGGCGGGGACCTTGAACCACGCCGCCAGGTCCAGAGCCCGGCGCAGGTCGTGCAGGCCGCTCTGCGTCGGCTCGGTGACGGCAATGGCCCAGTCGCAGCCGGTCAGACTGGCGTTGACGGGACACCCCATGCCGGGCGACGCGTCGATGATCATCCGTAAGTGGCTGGTGTCGGCCGCCCGCGCGTCGGCCATCCGCCGGACGAGCGTCACGAGTTTGCCGGAAGCCTCGCCCCCGGGCAGTAACTCGCCGCGCGCCAGCGCGCCGTTGGGCAGGTCCCCCACATAAGCATAGCCAGAGAGACGGGGGAGGAGCCGGACGGGCTGCTCGTCGGTGTCTGCCAAGGGGCACACCAGGGCGCACAGGCCGCACCCCTCGCACTTCAAGGGATCGACAATGGCGTGCTCCCCGAGTGCGATGGCCTCGAAGCGGCACTCGTTGGCGCAGACGCCGCAGCCCCGGCATCTGGCGGGGTCTATCGCCGCCACGTGCCCGCCGCTGAAGGGCACCTGCCGCTCGCCATTGACCTTCAGCACCAGGTGCAGGTTGGCCGCATCGACGTCGGCGTCGGCAGCCACCACGCTCCCTCCCATCACAGCCAGGGATGAGGCCAGGCAGGTCTTTCCTGTTCCGCCTTTGCCGCTCAGGATCACCACCTGAAACGCATCTTCCCGCGGCCGCGACGGGCCGGCGGCAGATGGCTCCTCAGCCCCGGCGAGTGTTCTGGCCACGGCCGATGCCTCGGCCCGGTGTGCCGGGGGGCACGACGCCATTGCAAGGACCTCCGCGGCCAGCGTTTCAAACTGCCGGCGCCAGCCGGCCAATTCCTCGACGACGAGGCGGCCTTCGGCGTAGAGGCGCGCCACGCCCTGGTCATAGGGGAAGGTCGCAACCAGCGGCACCTCGTGCTCGCGGCAAAACGCCCCCACGTCCACCCCGGTCAGGCCGCCGCGGTTCAGGACCACGCCGCAGGGCACCCCCAGATGGCGAGCCAGTGCGAGGGCCTTGCCGAGGTCCGAGAGGCCGAGCGGCGTCGGTTCCGTCACCAAGAGGCACAGGTCGGCCCCGCGGACGGCCTCGGCCACTGCGCACGAGGCCCCCGGCGGGCAGTCGATGATCGTGCGCGCGACCGCACCGACGGCTTGCTTGACCTGCCGGATGACGGCCGAGGCGCGGATCTGCCCGACCGCCAACTCGCCGTCGGCAAAGGGCAGCCACTGGCCGCGCCCCGCGCGGCAACGTCCGAGCCGCACGTGCCCCAGCACGTGCTTCGTCCACCGGAGGGCGTGCGACGGGCATGCCTCCAAGCACGCCCCGCACGAGTGACACAGTTCGTTGAAAACCAGGACGCCCGACTTCAGGGCCGCCAAGGCGCCGAACCGGCAGACCATGGCACAAGCCCCGCAACCAGTGCAGGCGTCGGAGGCCTGCGGCACGTCGATGGCGGCCGGCCGGCGCACGGCAATCTCGGGTCTGAAGAAGATGTGGCCGTTGGCGCCCTCCACGTCGCAGTCCACGTAAGCGGCGCCCATGGCCGCCGCCAGATTGGTGGCGATGAACGTCTTGCCTGTCCCGCCTTTTCCGCTCGCCACGGCGAGTATCATCGGCTCACTCCCGGTTCGTCGGCTCGAAGCCGTACATCCGTTGGCACCGCCGGCCGTCTCGTGATGGCCGGAAGAACCCCCCAGCGGTCACAGCGGAGACAATCGCCGCGCCCTTCATGTGGTGATCACCCACCCAGAGCCGGCCTTCCCGCTTGAGAGCGCGGCGAAGGCTGGCGATGACGCCCGCCGGATCGGCCAGCAGGTGGAGCACATCGTGCAGGACCGCGACATCCACGCTCCCGTTCGGAACGTCTGCCGCGCTGTCGGCAAGGACCGCCGTGATATTTCCAAGGCGCTCCTTCCCGGCGGCCCTCTCGACCGCCCTGGCCGCAAGCGGATTGAAGTCCAGGGCATAGACCTTGCCGGCCGGGCCGACCAGCCGCGCCGCCGCGAGCGAGTAGCCCCCCGGGCCGCAGCCGAAGTCCAGAACCGTGTGCCCTGGCAGGACGCCCACCTGACGGAGCACCTCGGCCGGCGGCCATACGCGGTCCCGGACGCGGAACACGAGAACCATGAATGCAAATGCCACCCGTCCCTGGGGCTTGGTCATCCCGCCACTCCGCCACTGTCAAGGCTCAGCACCCGCGCCGACTCTGGCACGCGGCGCGACCGGAACGGGGCCGGCCTACGATTCGAGCGTCTTGCCGCCGGATGTTAAACGGCCGTCCCTGGGGCCATCTCCTCGATGGCCTGGAAGACGAAGGCGGAGTAAGTCAGCGCCGGGCCGCCGCCCATCAGGATGGCCACGCCGCAGGCCTCCGCGATCTCTGCCTTCGTGGCACCTGCGTCGAAGCACTTCTTGACGTGGATGGCGATGCAATAGTCGCAGGTCGCGCAGACGGCTATCCCGAGCGCGATCAGTTCCTTCTGCTTCGTCGTCAGCACGCCGTCATTCAACACATCGGGCATCAGCCTCTTGACGAAGTCGTCCGTCACCTGGGGGATGGCCTTCTGCATCTTGGGCAGGTTGGCCTGAAACTCCGCGAGAACTTCTTTCGCTGATCTGGCCATCGTCGCGTCTCCTCTCCACGCACACTGGGTTCCCCGCTGGCGGTGTGCCAACGGCTATGTCTTGTGGACGCCCGTGCGGCTGGTTGATCGGGCCGCCTCCTCATCGCGTCACGCTACGCCTGAACCGCGGCGCCCGATGTCCGCCTTAACCGGCCGCTAGGCCTGCCTGGTCAAGCGCGCCCCGCATTGCGGACACTTCTGCTGCGCGCAGGGCACACCGCGCTCACGGGGGGCGGTTGTCCCTCACAGCGGGCACACGCACTGGCCGCGGCAACGCGGAACGCCGTCTCGCGCCGGACGCGCCCCATGCCCGAGGTTGTACCCGTCGAGTCCCGGCATAGGATGTTCGCGTCCCCACATCAACTATAGGGGCCACGGGCGATACGGCTCGTTCTTTACCCAATGCGGATCCCATCGCCCGTCTCTTACCCAGGCAGGACGCCACTCCGGCTGCCTGATCTCCGGCTGTGCGTCTGTCGGCCTCTGCTGGGGAGCCGCACACCCTGCACTGAACAGCAGCAGGTTCGCCATGAGCAACAGCAGGGTCAGAACCATTGTGCGTTTCATGTCTTGTTCTCCTAACTTCGACTCTCGCGCTTATTCGGCGCCAGAATAGAGTACCATATCGACATGAAAGGCTACTTTGTTCTGTTACCCGGCGACCTGGGACGCCCAGGGCTGCCGCATCACGCCTGGCGCGTCATGGCCGCGCCGCACTTCGGGCACTTCATCTGGGCACACGGCACGCCCCGCTCGTGGCGAACCGTCGTGCCGCACTGAGGGCACACGCACGTGCCGCCCGGCCCGGCGGCCAAAGGACCCCGTAGGCGTCCGCGCCCCGGCCCGCCGGCGCCCAGGCCGCGGCCTCTGCCGCCTGCGCCGCCGCCTCGGCCCAAACCGGGGCCTTGTCGGAACGGTCCTGTTCCATCGCCTCGTGGCATGACATCACCTCTCCATACCTGGTCCGTGGCTGCGATGGCGCGGGCTAGAGGGCGGACGCGGCCGCAAGGGCCCGCGCGTGCCGCCATCCGCCCCCGTTACCTGCGCGCCCTCACCCAGCACCCTTCTGCGGTATGCCTACTTCTTCTCTGCCTCAGACTCAAGTTCCTCGATCCGCTTGCGGATTTCTTCAAGGGCGTTGCCGAAGTACTCGGCCTGGGAACACGGCGTCTCGCGTTCGACTTCCGGCGTGGGCGGCCCGAAGACGTACGATAGCGCGCCCCATCCGAGGCGGGCCCAGCCCGGAACCCCCGCCGCCCAGAACATGCGGCCGAGGCCGCGCCCCCGGCCGCCGCGACCGCGACCCATCACCGGATTGGCGTACCCCGGCACACCGAGGCCCCCGCAGAACCCCGCGCCTCGACCGGACATCGGTCCCATTCCCATCGGACCCGTTCCATCACCCGCTGGCATTGCTGTCTCCTTTCTTCAGCTTTTCGATTTCCTCTTCAACTTCCGCTACACCCTTGGCATAGTGCTCTTGCTCGTCAGGGGCAATCTCGCGGAGGAGTCTCATGAACTCGCCAGCGTGAACGCGTTCCTCGTCCGCTATGTCCTTGAGCACTTCGATGGCGAGCTTGTTGTTTATTGACTCGGCGAGTTGCATGTACAACTGAATCGCCTCGTACTCTGCAGCCACCATGAAACGTATGGCACGGATTAGTTCTTCATCGGTTAGTTTTCTGTCGTGTGCCACCCCGGCAAAGGGGGATCCAAACCCGGGCATTTCTATTCTCCTTTCTCTATTTGTAATTCTTGTTTAACGGCCGCCCGCTTGGCCACGGCCCGAGCCGCGTCCCTTCCCGCCTTGCCCTTGGCCTCGCCCTCGCCGTTTGCTGGCTCCAGCCGATGGCCCCTTTCGCTTTCCACCGCCGCAAGGACCGCGCCTGCGGCCGGTGCTGGACCCTTGCCCGGTCGGACCAGTTCCATCATTTCTTGGCATGACTAATCTCCCTGTAATAAGGTTTTCACGCTCTGGTCAGCTTCGTCCCACACTCCGGGCAGGACTTCCGGTTGCACGGCTCACCGCGCCGGTGCGGTTCACCATGCCCGCACTTCGGATACGCGCACATCCCGCTCGGCCCAGCGCCGAACGGCCCACCCATCCGTCCGCGTCCTCGACCGCCGAAGCCGCGGCCGCAAGGGCCCACTCGCCTGCCGCCATCAGCCCCCGCACCGCACTTGTGCGTGACTGCCTCTGGCGGCGGCCGGGGGATAGAGGGTGGAGAGAGGCCGTGCAAGGGCCCGCACTGCCGCCTCTCTCTCGCCCTTACTTCCCAGCGGGTTCGGCTTTCAGTCTTCCTTGGTCTGGCTGCCTTGGAGTTCTTCAAGCCGCCGCTTGATGGCGTCCAACTGGGCCTCCATGGCACCCATCTGTTGCTTCAGCGTCTCGCGTTCGACTTCCGGCGTGGGGGGCCCGAAGGCGTATGATAGCGCGCCCCAGCCAAGGCGGGCCCAGACCGGAACCCCCGCCGCCCAGAACATACGGCCGAGGCCGCGCCCCCGGCCGCCGCGACCACGACCCATCACCGGATTGGCGGACCCCGGCACGCCGAAGCCGCCGCAGAATCCCGCGCCTCGACCGGACATCGGTCCCATTCCCATCGGACCCGTTCCATCTCCACCTGGCATGGCTTGTCTCCTTCACAGTTTCAGAGGCACCGTCGTTCCGTTGCCACGTCGAAGAGTCGTGAAGCCCGTCTCCAGGAGCATCTTCCGACAATCGGCCGTGGTGATCTCCAGAGTGCGCCGCCAAAGGGCCGAACTGAATCCTTCCGTCGCCTCGTGTCCTGTCAGAGGGGCGCCTTCGGGTGCAGGATCAGGCTCCCCTGCCTCCGGGTAGAGGGCATTTGCACCGCTCATGAGCCCAAGAAGATTGGGTTCGTGCACGGCGATGCTTCGAACGGTCTTCGACTCAAGAGTGGCCAACGAGATGATCGCCACGATCTGGGCAAGTCGCGAGAGCGAGACCTGCCCGTGACGGAACAGGGGCGAACCCGGCACGGGGAACCTTCGCATCGCCGCGTGCTGGGCGCAGCCCAGTTCCCGTCCGAGGTGGATCTGCTCGGCCAGTTCCTCCGGAGTATGCTCCGGTCCGATCGGCTCGCAGGAGTTGTACCAGTCCAGCCCCGTTTCGCGGACACACTCAATGGTGCGGATCCGCTGCCGGGGGGTCATGTGGGTATCGATCCCTTCGCGCAGGCGGCAGACATGGTAGGCGCCCGTCAGCCCTGCGTCCTTGAGGGCCTGCATCTGCGCGGCGTCGATGTCGCCGATGTTCGCCAGCAGTCTCGTTTCAGCCGGAAGGGCCTTGCTGACGCGCGACACCAGGTCGAGGAACCATTCGAAGCCGAAATAGTGCATGGTCATGATGAAGATGCCGGCCACGCCCCCACGTTCAAAGGCGATGGCCCTCTCGATCGTCTCTTCGACCGAGAGGGTGGACTCCCGGATCGTCGTATGAGGCTTGGCAAAGGCGCAGAACGCGCATCCGCCGTCACAGGGGGCCATAGCCACGCCGATCTGCCCCAGCAGCATCGCCTCGTTCCCGAAACGTTTCCGGGAGACCGCGTCCGCCACGGTGCGGATCATCCCCGCCTCGATGGAGCGCTCTGGAAAGCAGAGTAGATAAATGCAGTCCTCCTTCGATGGCCCTTCACTCGCCATTGCACGACCAAGGATCTCTGCAAGGCGCGTGGGCACAGGGCCGCTGTCCCAGAATCGCCAAGCGAGATCGGCGTCGGCCGGTCTTCCTGGCCCGTAGGGCCCGATTCCTTCGCCTCGAGGCATCTTTCGCGTCCTCCTTGGACAGACAGCCGGGTTGCGGCCTCATGCCATACGCCAGCCACGCTGACCCCGGAACCGGCGGCGCCCGCCGCAACAGCCCGGCATCTGGAACATGCCCGTCGGCAGCGAGCCGTTCACGAAGGCGTGCAGCACTTCCTCGACCGGTCCGGCGACGAAGGGCACCAATTGGATGCCGGCAGTCTGGACCATGTCGGCCAGCGGCCGGGAGATGGCCCCGCAGATCAGAGCATCCACTTTGAGCGCGCCCAATCGTGCGACCCTTCGGTCCGGAAGGCACTCTTCCAGCGGTTCCTCAACGCGCCCCATCGGCAGACCGCCCTCCACATCCACGATCTGGAGGTGGCGCGCGGTGTCGAACACCGGCGAGATCCGACCGTCCCAGGCTGTCAGTGCAACACGCATCGCCTATGGCCTCCGATCCGATATATGAGCAATACGCGTGCCAACACAATTGCAGGGGGCGGCCCCGCGGCGTTAACCTCCGCCTTATAAAGGACTTATGACGACAGAATTGCCTTGGAAGGGATACGGCGACCCGACAAAAGAGTTGCACGTATGCTACTGTCGCAGCCCGGACGGTAGCATGAAAGCGACTCTACGCCCCTGGTCCTGAACGGCCGTCCGTCTCGGGCAGGTTCAGACCCAGCGCCTTGATCTTCCGGAACAGCGTGGTCTTGTGCATGCCCAGTTCCCGCGCCGCGGCCAACCGGTTAAAGTGGTTCCGCTTCAGGGCATCCAGGATGGACTGGGCCTCGGCGGCCCGGACCGACCCGCGAAGGTCGGTACGCCGCGCCTTCGGCGGCGCGCGGGCCATCAGGTCGTCCGGCAGGTGGGACGGCTCAATGGGGCCCTCGCCGCACAGGACGAAGGCGTGCTCCATCACGTTCTCCAGTTCGCGGATGTTGCCGGGATAGTCGTGGGCCATGAGGATGGCGAGCGTGTCGCGGCTGACGCCAGGCACCGACCGCCCACGAAGCCGGTTCAGGCGCCCCACGAACCGCTCGACCAGCAGCGGGATGTCGGCCTTGCGTTGGCGGAGCGGGGGCAGTTCCAGCCGCACGACATTGATCCGGTAGAACAGGTCCTGCCGGAATGCCCCATCCTTGACCAGGGCGGCAAGGTCCCGATGCGTGGCGGCCACGACTCGAACGTCGGCCTGAACGGATTGGGTTCCGCCCAGCGGTTCGTACGTTCGCCCCTCCAGGAATCGCAACAGCCGGACCTGGAGGGCCGGGCTCACGTCGCCGATCTCGTCCAGGAAGATCGTGCCCCCCTCGGCCAGGGCAAACCGGCCGGGCTTGTCCTTTCCGGCGCCCGTGAAGGCCCCCGCCTTGTAGCCGAAGAGTTCCGATTCCAGGAGCGTGTCGGGCAGGGCACCACAGTTGACCGCCACGAACGGCTTCTCGCGGCGGGGGCTGAGCGAATGGATCGCCCGGGCAAGCAGTTCCTTGCCCGTGCCCGTTTCGCCCTGGACCAGCACGGTGCTGCCGCTGGCCGCCACCTGGGGGAGGAGGTCAAAGAGGCGGTGCATGGCGGGGCTGCGGCTGACCATGTCGCCCAGTTCAAAGCGCCCTTCGAGTTCCTTGCGGAGTTCCTCAACGATGCTCAGGTCGCGGAACGTCTCGACGCCGCCGACGACCTTGCCGCGGCCGTCGCGCAGCAGGGCGGTAGAGACGCTGATCGGAATCCGCCGTCCCTCAGAGTCCACGATGAACCCCGTCTGGTTGACCACGGGCTTGCCGCTTGCCATCGTGCGGCGCAGGGCGCAGTCAGCCTCGCACATGCTGGCCCGGAAGACCTCGCTGCATCGCCTTCCGACGGCCTCCTGGCGCGGCACGCCGGTGATTTCCTCCGCGGCCCGGTTGAACGACGTGATCCGCCACTCGTGGTCCACCGTGAAAACGCCGTCGGAAATGCTCTCCAGAATGGCGTCTGTGACGGACTCGGGCAAGCGGTCGTGGGAACGTTGTTTCATGGTTTCTCCAAGGGTACGCCCGGACCGGCGAGGCGTCAAGGCCACGCCGTGGTCTGTCGACGTTTCGATGGTGACGTTTCGATGGTTGACAAGTACAAGGATGCGGCGTAACGTGGTGCCAGACCCGTTCGAACAGTGGGCCGAGTTGTGCTTCGGAGTCGGCGCGCACCGAACCCCAATTTCCAGCCGCTTCCGGGGCGCGAGCCCTTCCTGCAAGGGCGCTGCGGCCGTCAACTCTGACTTAACAGGTGGTAAATGGTTGAGGGCAGGTCACGATCGAGGGGGTTCACGCTGGTGGAGTTGATGGTGGTCCTCGCCATCGTGGGCGTGCTGGCTGCCATCATCACCCCTGCGCTCGGCTATGCTTGCGGTGTGGCTGATTCCGCCAAGTGCCAGTCCGCCTTGCGGCAGTGGGCATTGGCCATGCGCGTCTACGCCCAGCAGAACAACGGCGCCCTGCCGCGCCGGGGGCAGGGTGTCCAGCCGACCGCCATCGTTGATCGGCCCGAGGACTGGTTCAATGCGCTCCCCAATGTGATGGGGATGCCTGCCTACAAGGAACTGGCTGCCGAGGGGCGCATTCCGCGGCCGGGCGACGGCGGCATCTGGATGTGCCCGTCGGCCCACGAGGCCGAGGCCCAGACCATGTATTACTTCGCCTACGGCATGAACATGCGGCTCTCAACGTGGCTGACGGGCGTGCCGGATTACCTCGACACGATTCGCTCTCCATCCACCCAGGTATTCATGGCGGACGGCCCCGGCACCTATTGCTCGATTCTGCCGTCGTCCAAGGCCTATAGCCCGGTGGCACGCCATAACGGCATGGTCAATATCAGTTTTCTCGACGGGCACGTGGCAAGTTTTCCCGGCGACTACGTGGGTTGCGGGAAGGGCGACCCACTTCAAGCGGACGTTCGATGGGTGGTGCCGGGCAGCCCTTGGCCCGGCCCTAGAGAGTAACTGCTGTGTGCAAGGCGGAACAACCTGAAGGGAGGAAGAAGATGCGGACATCAATGAGGGGTAGAGTCGTTGCGGTAGTGGGGATGGGAATCGTGCTGGCCCTGTGGTCGTTGCCGGCCACGGCCAGCGTCATCACGTTGAATCCGACGGCTGACGCTTTCGTGTCGGCCAGCAATCCGTCGGGCAACTACGGCGGGGCCGGT
The DNA here is from genome assembly GCA_964353455.1 of uncultured Anaerolineales bacterium. Taxonomy (GTDB): domain Bacteria; phylum Planctomycetota; class Phycisphaerae; order FEN-1346; family FEN-1346; genus CAYGWP01. Next base: position 28,963 of record CAYGWP010000534.1, on the reverse strand, counting down.
TCGCTCTCGGTGGCCGCAAGCGGCCTGGCGAAGGGCGAGTTCCAGAGCGTCATGATGTTCGACACCTCGTCGGCCAAGAGCAGTTTCGACTCAACTTACGGGGCTGGACAATGGATCATCCAGGCGGTGACCCTCCAATTGACCGCAGCCTCCCCGAACAACCCGATCTTCAACTCCTCGGCGATCGGACAGTTCTCGGTGCAATGGATGCAGAATGACTCCTGGACGGAAGGAACGGGCAACCCTTCTACGCCCGGTACGACGGGCATTACGTACAACACGCTGCCATCTTTCCTCGGCGCGGGGGACCAGGCGGCGGGCACGTTCAGTTTCAATGGTGCCACGAGCGGGCAAACGACGTACGACCTTACATTGGCCTCCGGCTTAGTGGCCGATCTTGCGGCCGGCAGCAGTGTCAGTCTGCTCCTGTTTCCGGCGGACTCCAGCGTGAGTTACCTCCTTAATTCCCGCAATTTCGGGACCGTGGCCAATCGGCCGGTCCTTTCGATCACGGCTACCACGCCCGAACCGGCAACCCTCGCCTTACTGGCGGTCGGCACGCTGCTTCTGGCGCGCGGAAAACGAGGCAAACGGTCATGAGAGGACTTCTCTGCTTCGCACTGCTGGGAGGGGCTGTGGCACTGGTGGCCGGTTGCGCTGGCCAGACGCAACCCGGACGCGCACAGCCGGAGAGCGTGCGTGTAGCCGTTATCGGCGGCATGGTGGAGACCGGCTTCTGGGAGGCCTTGGCCGCGCGGTTCGAAAAAACCACCGGTCACCGGGTGGAGGTGGTTGTCAGCGGCCCCAAGCGAGTCATCGCCGAGGCGTTCCGCCGGGGCGAGGCCGACCTGATCACCATGCATGCCAGCGATACGATTATCAATCTCGTCGCGGACGGCTACGCCACGGACCCGCAACCGTGGCTGAAGAACGACCTCGTGATCGTCGGACCGCCCGAGGACCCCGCCGGCATCCGCGGTATGACCGATGCCGCGGAAGCACTTCGCAAGATCAACGCCAGCGGTAGTGCGTTTGTCGTGCATGCCAGCCTCGGCGCCCAGGACGTTCTTCGGGACGTGCTGGACTCCGCGGGCGTGTCGCTCGACCCCCAGAAGACAACCCTCCTCTTCACCGACAAGGCCCGCGAGGTGCTCAAGATTGCGTCCGAGAAAAAGGCGTACACCCTCGTGGGCCGGATTCCATTCCTCAACGGCAAACTGCCCAACAACGGCCTGGTCTTGATGGTCCGCGGCGACCCGCAGATCAGGCGGCCATACGTGGTTGCCGTCGCCAGCGCGGGGCGATTCCCCTCCGCCCATGTGGCGGCAGCAAGGCAACTGGCGGAGTTCATGAGGCAAGAAGAGACCCAGGAATGGATAGCGCAGTATGGCAAGGGTCAACTTGACGACCAGCCGTTGTTCATGCGAGTGCAAGTCGGCTCACAATGATCGTGGGCGGGAGTTCATCTGGGAATCTCAGGCAATGGAGCAAGGTCCGTGAGGAACAGCGTGGTGGTCATTATCCTGGCCGGGCTTGCGGCAAGTTCGTGTACGCGCTTGCCTCAACACGAACCTGCTGCCATCTACGGCAACGGCTCAAAGCAACTCGTCGTGGCGACAGGGAGCCCCGGCGAACTGGGCCTGCTGAAAGTCCTTTGCGAGGCGTTCTCGCGCGAAAACGACGTGAGGGTCCTTTGGCGAGAGGCGGGCTCGGGGGAATCGCTCCAACTCCTGCACGACAAGCAGGCCGATGTCGTCATGGTGCATGCGGCTTCAGCCGAGAAGAAGGCGGTGGATGAGGGATGGGCGAGGCGCCGGACGCTGGTCGGATCGAACGAGTTCTTCATCGTCGGGCCGGCGGATGATCCGGCCGGGGTACGGACCGCCAAGAGTGTCGTCGAGGCGTACCAGCGAGTCGCTAGGTCCCGCGCGAAGTTCTTCTCACGGGCGGACGACTCGGGCACGCACAAGAAGGAGATGGCTATCTGGCAGAAGGCGGGCCTCGTGCCGGGGGGAGACTGGTATGTCCGCACGCACGATTTCATGATGGCCACGCTTCTGCGCGCAAACGCCGAGAACGGCTACTTCATGACCGACAGCAGCACCTGGGTCGTCGCCAGAAGCCGCACGCCGAACCTCAGGCTCCTTTTCCGGGGCGATCCCTTCGTCTTGAACGTTTACCATGCCCTCTGTCAGCCGGAGGGGGCAACTCCCGGCGCGGCCCTCGCGGCGAAATTCGTGGACTTCCTTGCCTCTGAGAAAGCCCAGATGATCATTCGAGACTACGGCAAAGACCGGTATGGTGAGGCACTCTACCGAAATGCCGAGTATGCCCGGCAGTTCGAATGACGGGGTGGAGCACGTGGTCGAGCAAAGTAACAAAGCATTGCTATGGGCCGTGACGTCCGCACTCAGGGAACCAGCAAGTGCAATCTTCTCGCGAAAAAGCGTCCTACCTTGGCCCGCGAAGAGTGACGACCCGGCCAAATGCTGTTCTTGGTCAAGGCTACTACTCACACACGGTCACTTAGATCAGCCCCTTGACCGCCAGCAGCGCCACCAGGATTTGCACGCCGATGAGCGTGCAGGCGGTATAGTTCAGTACCATGTGGGCGATGGCTCGCGTGCGGCTCCCTCCTGGCTTCCAGAGCAACTGGAGCCCCAGCCACATGCCGGGGGCATATACGGCGCCGACCGCCACACCCAGCCACGCGTGAACCCGCCAGATGCCCTCCGTGGAAAAGCCGTCGAGGAGGAATTCGGCCATGAGGAGCCCGCCCAGGATACCCACGTAGAGCATCGCGTAGTAGACGATGCCGGTCCATTTATGCACGCGCAGGTTGAAACGCCCCGGGAGCCGCGTTCTGCCGTCACGGCCCTGAAGCGCCCGCAGAAGCCCCAGATACCCCGACCACGTGCCAACGGCGACCGCCGCAAGCATCCAGATCATGTGACAGTAAACGATGGTGGGCATGAGTCGGCCTCCTGTACCTGCCGGAAAACCGTCCGCCTTCTCCTACGGTGCGCCTTGTCCCCCTAGCAAGCCTCACCGCGAGAGCGTTTGGCGGTGACTAGAAAGATCGAGAACTGTTCTTCCCCACCGGCCTCAACCGGCTTGGAGAACTCGACGGCGGTCACAGCCTTCACCTCTGAGAAGCCGATCTGCGCCAGCCGCTTCTTCAACTCCTCGCGGTCGAACCCGTGATGGTGCACGCTGCCGGCAGCCTCGGCGGTGTGAAACGTTCCCGGCTCGGAGTCGAGGTCGGCCAGGCAGAGGACGCCGCCGGGCAGGAGCATCGTGTAGAAGGCCCGGAGCGTCTTCTCCGGGTCGGCGATGTGGTGCAGGACCATGCTCGTGACGATCATGTGATAGCGTGCATCCGGCACCGCATCCTGGGCCAGGTCCAGCCGGACGGTCTTCATGTCCCTGAGGCCGCCCTCGGCAATCTTCTGGTTCAGGACCTGGAGCATGCCCGGCGAGTTGTCGGCCCCGGTGACGCTGCGGACATAGGGGAGAAGATAGAGCCCCAGAAGACCGGTCCCACACCCGTAATCCAGCACAGTCATATCGTGGGTCGGCGCGACTTCGCGGACGATGGCCTCGCCCACGGCCCTCATCAACCGAACCCGCTTGGGTTCCTTATCCCAGCCTGCTGCCGCTTCGTCGAAATAACTCGTTGTCATGGTGTCGAGCATTGTCCGCATTAGCGCCGGCTTGTCAATCTTCCAGCAGCGGCAGCGGCGGCCCTTGTGCCGGAAGCGGGCCGTTGCGGCCCGGTTAAACCACGTAATGCGCCAACCTGCGCCCACCGTAAAGACGCCATCGGCCATTGAGTCCAGGATGATCCCGGTTCGACTGTGGTCTTCAGGCCGCAACTGGTTCTCCTGTCGCCGCTGTACATTCCCCCAGCCTCCCTGGAACCGGCGTAGCCGGGGGCGAATCCCTACCGTGCTGCTAACCCACCGCAACCCTGAGCACGAGGTTCATGAGTGTGCCTACCGTCAGCGCCGTCAGCGCCATGATTGCACTGGCCTTGAGCATCTTGAGGGCTCCCAATTCCCGTAGCATCACGGCGAATGTGGCGACGCAGGGGAACCAGATGGACAATACCACGCAGGCCACGACGGTCTGCCTGAACGACAAGTCCAGTGGGGCAAGCATGCCTATAGCCACATCTTTTCGGAGGAATCCGACGACGAGCCCGCCGACGGATTCCCGCGGCAGACCCATGAGCCCTGTTACCACCGGTTCGGTCAGCCTGCCGACAAGATCAATCACCCCGAGCGCGTAAAGCAAGTTGGCCAAGAGTACTCCCACCAGTACGAAGGGCACGGCCTCAAAGATGAACGCCACAAGCCTCATCCACACTTTCTTCAGCAGGCCCTTGAAGTAAGGAACCCGGTATGGCGGTATGTCGACGAGTATCTCGGGGCTTTCCCCTTTCAGCAGGCCGTTCAGAATGACCCCGAGAACAAACCACACTAAGAGAAGAGTTCCGAAGATGAGGGCAAGGGCCTGCGGGCCGTATCGGCCGGCCAAACCGATTATCATGGCCGCCTTGGCGGCACAGGGCACAGCTATGGCCAACAGTGTTGTGCAAATGAAACGCTCCCTGGCGCTTTCCATGATTCGGCTCGACAGTACCCCGGGCACGTTGCATCCCAGCCCCAGCAACATCGGGATCATCCCCATCCCGTGCAGCCCTACCTTGTGCATGATGCGGTCGGTAAGCACCGCCAGCCTCGGAAGGTATCCGGAGTCCTCGAGGACCGACAATACCAGGTAGAACGCGAACACGTAGGGGAGGACAGCCGCAAAGGGCACGTAGAGCCCCGTGGTCAGCAAGCCGAAAGATGCGCCGTAGTCAACAGTGCCGTCCGCCAGCTTCCCGATAAGCAGGTCGTGCAGCCATCCCTTGCCTCCCAGCAGCGCCGAGAGTTCTAGCGCCAGAGGGCTCCACACATTCTCAAAGAACGGCGCGAAGACATAGGCGATCAAACCCTCCCCCACCAGCCGGATAGCTCCCAGCGATAGTCCGAGCACCGCTACGGCGATGGCGGAGCCCGCAAGCGGTTTCAAGGAAGCGTCCCCCAGCCGCTCCAGGAAAGTGTGGTGGCGGTGGGCCAGTTTCTGCGCGGTGCCCAGGATCCTTCCGACTTCGCACCATCGCCGGGAGTCGTCGAAATCGCACGGCGACGCGGTGGCCTGGAGGGTCCTTTCCACCAGGGTCTTTGTTCCTTCGCCGGTTATGGCCACGACCGGGACACAAGCAACCCCGAGTTCTTTCTCCAGCGCCGGCACGTCGATCTGAACACCGGTGTGTTTGGCTTCATCCCAGAAGTTGAGTGCCGCCACCATGGGCTTTCGCAGCTTGATAAGTTGGAGGGTCAATCCCAGGCTTCGCTCCAGATTGGTCGAGTCCACGACGTTCAGGATGACATCGCCCGGCGCCAACTCATCCAGTGCCTGCGCCGTCACCTCCTCCGCCTTGCAGGTGGGTTCCAGCGAGTAAGTCCCCGGGAGGTCCACCACGTCGGCGTACTGACCCCCAACGCGCATCGTGCCGCGCGTGAATTCCACCGTGGTGCCGGGGTAGTTGGAGACAATCACGCTGGCCCCCGTAAGCCTGTTGAAAATAGCGCTCTTGCCGACGTTGGGGTTGCCCACCAGGGCTATCTTCATGACCTCTCCTGCTGCGTTTCGGTCTCCACAATGATCTTCTTCGCCATGCCGAAGCCTACGGCCATCTGGGCATTCCCAACCTGGACCACGACCGGGCCGCCGAACAGTTGCCCCGCCACTTTCACCAGGTTGACACCGGGCCTGATCCCCATGGCGTCAAGTCTCTTGGTGACCCCGAGACCTCCGTGGACGCTTGCCACGACGCCCTTCTGCCCAGATCGCATGCTCACCAGGTCCCGTGCCTGACTCATGCTGCTGCCACCTCCTGACCCGCCCTCCATTTTACACATCAGCCACGATTCGTTACACTCCCTTCGGCCGAACCAGCGCGCATAGAACCAGGACCGCTCCGAACGTGGCCACCAGCGACGGCCCGGTAGGCAGGTCCTTCACCGCCGAAAGGGCGAGTCCGACCACGCTGGCGACCACGGCGATTCCCCACGCGACCAGCAGGCGCCGGCCGAAGCCTCTGACCAGCATGCCCGCGCACACCGCCGGAATGATGAGGTAACTGAAGACCACGAGCACGCCGGCCATACCGACAGACTGCGTGACCATCAGGCCGAAGGTGGCGTAGAAGAGGAAATCCCACGCGCGGACCGGCACGCCCGCCGACTCTGCCGCACGGATGTTGTCGGAGATGGCCAGGAGCCGCCGGCGGACCGCGAAGTGCAGCACGCCCAGCGGCAGATACAGAAGGAGCATCATCCATGCATCGTGCCATCCGACGAACAGGATGTTACCCACCAGCATGGACTCCATCCGCTCGTGGCCGTGCGGGGCCTTGCTGAGGACGAGAACCGCCAGCGCCGCCGAGACGACGAAGACGATCCCGATAATGGCCTCGTGTGGCACCCGCTCGTCGCGGAAACGGCCGAGGGCGAAGATCCCCGCGCCGGCGAATGCAAAGAGGAGCGAGAGGATGTATGGCGTCTCCTCCATCAGCCACGCCCTCAGGCCGCCGGCGTGTTCCTCCTCCTCCGCGTGCTCGTCCGCAGCAGCGGCGGTTCCTGCACCGCCGACCTGGGCCATGCCCTCCATGGCCGAACCGGGGTCGGCCGGCTGGTGATAACTGTGCCCGGCCTGCCCCCCGTGGTGCTCGTGAAGCGTTTCTCCGAACACCAGGGGCACCACGAGGAGCGCCACCGTGGCCCCCAGCGCGGCCAACTGGGCCAGCGCGAGGTCCACGAAGATTATGCCGCGCCGGACAACGTGCAGGCCCATGTAGCAGTGGAGTGCGGCAATCAGGAGGCACCCCACGAACGGGGCCGCAAGGAGGTCAATGAAGTCGCTCATGGCCTATCTCCTTTCCGGTTCGGACGCCGGTTTCAGGGCGGCCGCCAGGCTGTCCACAACGTTGCCGATCATCGAGAAGTAATCCTTGGCCGCCTCGTCGCCCCCGACCGCATTGGTGCACACGAGGACCTTCAGGCCGGTCTTCTCGGCGATCAGGTCCGGGGCCTTGCGCTCGTAGAAGGGCTCCATCAGCATGGCCCGGATATGGCGGCTCTTGACCTCCTCGATGACCTTCAGGACGTGGCCGGGGCTCGGCGGAATCCCCGGCTTCGGCTCCAACTCATCCGCCACGACAAGGCCGAACCGGTTGGTGAAGTAAATCCAACTGCGATGGTAGGTCAGGATTTCCGCGCCGCGGAAGGGAAGCATCCTGGCCGCCCAGCCGCCCAACTTCGCGGCGAGATGCTGCTCCTGGAGGAAACCCTGGAGTCCGCCCTTGAGTTCCAGGAGCCAGAGTTTGTCGCCGCCGACTTCGGCCACCAGTTCCTTGCCGAACATGTGCTCGTCTAAAGTCCGCTGAAACGCCTTGAGGTTCCGCTTGAAGTCCTCGGCGCCGGCGGGGTCGAGTTCAGCCAGCCGGTCCGCCACGGCCTTGGCCACGATGCGGACGTTCAGCGGGTCGAGCCAGTAATGCGGGTTGCCGAGGGGATGCACGTCGCCCATTGTCCGCGTGACCTTCTCGGTGGGCACCTCCAGGCGCAGCACGCCCTGTGAGGCGTCAAGGTACCCCCTGGTGTCCTTGCGGATCTTCGGGTTGCGGGAGCCTTCCAGGATCAGCCCCTCCCAGCCGATCTCCAGTTCCATGCCGATGGCGATCCAGAGGTCCGCCTCGCGGGCCGTCATCATGAAACTGGGCTTCGCGGAGACGAAGTGGGGGTCCTCCGTGCCGGTGGCGATGCTCGTGACTTTCACGCGGTTGCCGCCGACGGCCTCGGCGATGAACTTCAGGTTGGGCGTAGTGGTGACAATGTTCAGGGGGTCCGCCGCAACGGCCGGGGACAACAGATATCCGACGGCGGCGAAGACGACCATCGCTGTAAGAACAGCCATACTCATGCTCTTCATGATACGCTCCTTAGTACTTGTGGGCTTGGTGCGGGCCGATACCGAAGTCGAGTTGGAGCCAGAGTTCGTCGCGGTCCTGACCGGCCAGGGGGCCCTGGGCGCTTGTGTGCTTGTACTCGAACCGCCAGTAGCAGAACTCGCTCTGCATGAAGGTCAGCCCGGTCGCGCCGGCGATCTGCCTGGATTGGGAATCGTCGGGAAACTCGGAGAAGTCAAGCCGCGCGAATGCCCGCCATTGCCGCGCGAACTGGTATTCGAGTGACGAATAGGCCCCCCATGAACACACGGTCGTGCCGTCGGGCTGGTCCTTCTGGCTGAGGAGCGCCTCCGACATCCACGTCAGGCCCTTGTATAGCCCTTCGCGCTGCGGCTTCCACTTGACCGTGAAATCGATGCCTTCGAGCGTCGTCCGCCCGCCGCGGCCATCGCCGTTGGCGCCCGTTGCCACGCTGCCGCCCAGTTCGGCGGTCGTCGCCTGCGTCAGGTTGTCGAAGTACTTCAGGTGGTTCGTGAACATCACGTCGTCCTGTCGGTCGCCGGCGAAACTCTCCGGGTTCCCGTTATTCTGGAATGCGGCGGTCCATTCGATGTACTTCTTCCAGCGGTTGGGTATGAGCCAGGAGACCTCTGCGCCGCTCTCACTCATCCCTTCGCCGCCGAAGTAGTTGGTGATCATGCTCGGCGCGTCCACCCAGGGCCGCGCGTGGGTGTGGAGCATATTGGCCTTGCCGAAGACCGTCCGGAACTTGCCGAAACGGGCCTGGAGATCGTAGGGCAGCGTCGTGAGGGTCAGGTAGCCCTCCTCCAGTTCCATGCTCCACTGGCCGAATTCGTCCTCGCCGCCGGTCAGGATCAGGTCGGCCTTGGAATTGGGATCGACCGGCGCCGAGAAGGCCAGTTCCAACTCGCGGAACTGGAAGGGCCGCTTGCCGCCCTCCTGCTGGGCTGGGTTAGGCGCGCCATGGTGATTGGCAACGTAGTGGCCGAGCGTGTCGCCGATGACGCTGATGTCGGGGATGGAACTCTGGCCGGCGCCCCGGTTGAAGAACATCGGCAGCAGGCCCGGCTCGGTCTTGGGCACGTCGCCCCTGGCCTTTTCAACGGCGGCGGCCAGTTCTTCTTCCGGCGAGGGCGCAGCCTTGGCAGCCGCCCGCGAGAGGTCGTCCACCTTCTGTCGCAGTTCGGAAACCTGCGATTCGTACCGCTTCTGCTGCTCCTCCATCTGTTTGCGAAGGGCGGTAATCTCGGCCCGCATTGCCGCAAGGTCGTCCTGCGAGGCGGGGGGCGCAGATTGCTCGGCGTGCAGACCGGACGGGGCCATCACGCCCGCCAGCAAGAAAGCCAACAGCGCGTATCGGTTCATCATGGTTGGTCCTTTCCGTAAGAGGGCTTGCACGAAACGGGGCACGCCGCCGCGGCGGAGCGCCTCTAGCGCCGGCGAGCCAAAGCCTGACGCAAACGATCTCTCGAGGAAGTTACGACGAAGGAAGGACCGAGGGAGGAGCCCGAGCGCTGGCGACGTACCAGCAGGGCGACTGAGGAGTGGGGGCGTCAGCCCGGGGCGTTGCCTCTATCGTGGTGCCGAGAGGGACCGAAACCGGCCGTGCCCCTACGTCACGAGAGTGAAAGGACTTCAGGAAGACGCAGACGGGGCATTCGCCGCACCACGTCCGGTCCGCATCACGGGCCACACGGGCCGGTCTTGCCGGTCCGTCCGTGCAACTGCCCGAGCATGCGGGGTTTGCCTCGGATTGGCATCCGTCGTGTGACGAATCGCCATGGAAGGCCGGATGGATGACATGGATGCCAACGCTGGCGGTCAGGGTCGCCAGCAGCAGAAGGCCGTGAACGACCCTGGTCGTTAGATCCCGCACGATCCTGACCCCTGTTGTATCGCACTGCCGGCTGCGGCAAGCGGGCTCCATCCAGCCACCCGTCGTGCCGTGAGCATTGTGTCTCCGGGGGCGCCGTCTGTCAATACCCTGACCGCGTCTTTTTATGCTGCGTCTTTTTATGCTTGTGTTCTCTCCGCTGACGTGTTACAGTCGGTCGTGTTACGATTATAACAATCGTGTTACCCTCGGGGGACGCGCGTGCCACCGTGTGAAGGTCATCTTGTGCAACCCTGTCCGATTCCTGCGCCCACCCAAGCCGGGGTCATCCGGCAGCGGTGCTGCGTCTATTACGGGGCTCATGTCGGGAGAAGAGGCTTCACGTTGGTGGAGCTGCTCGTGGTCCTGGCGATCGTGGGTGTTCTGGCCGGGCTGTTGTTGCCCGCACTGGGCTACGCGATGGCCGTTGCCAACGAAACCTCGTGCCTGAACAACCTGCGGCAGATCGGCCTGGCGGTGCACCAGTACAAGTGCCAGTCGGGGTTCTATCCGCCGACGTGGAAGGGCGACACGTGCCGCTGGATGGACGTGCTGAAGCCGTACCTAGACAAGAAATGCGACGTGTACCGCTGCCCCGAGGATCGGCAACAGGTCCCACTTCCCTGGGACCCCAACATCACGATGAGTTACGGCATGAACTGCTTCAACTTCGCGGGCGAGCGTTACTGCTTCTGGTACGGCGTCTCGGCCACCGATGTGCGGCAGTCGTCGCGGGTGATCCTCATCGCCGACTGCACGCCCGGCAAGTACTACTGCGGCGGGGGCAAGAAGTTCAAGGACCCCGTGCCGGGGGTGGACTATCGCCACGCCGGCGGGGCGTTCTGCGCGGTCTTCTGCGACGGACACGCCGACGCCCTGAAGTCCACGACGCAGAGCGATTGGGATGCCTCGCTGAGGAACTGAACCCACCGAATCTCCGCCAACGCGGCGGGGTGAGAGGGGAAACAAGGGCAGTACCGTCTCGGAGGAGGACAAGTCATGCTGAAGCCGTGGAGGGGTTTCTTGGTGGCGCTGGCGCTGTCATTCTTGCTGGCGGCGACGGGGCCGGCGTTGGCCGGATACATGCAGCCGGGCTATGACCTCCAAGTGGTCAAGTCCGAACAGGGGGTGGAACATGGGGCGGTCAGTTACCTGACGGATCCCACCTGGGGAGTTTCGGGGCTGGATACCCAGGTCAATACGAGTTTCACCCTGTCCGCATGCCAGGACATACGGTTCGCCCGGCTCTACCTGGACATCTGGGGCGGCACACGCAACTACACCAGCACGGTCTCGGCGACACTCAATGGCACCTCCCTGGGCGTGGTCAACATCAAGGGTTACAACGCCGACGACAACCCCACCTTTGATGCCACCAAGACCTGTGTCTATGGCACGGGGTCGGGCATGTGGCAGGTGGCCTACAGCGGCGTCGGTGGTCTGCTTCATACGGACGGCACGGCCAACATCTTGAGTTTTACGGTCTCTGACCCCGGCGGCAGCGGCTTCGACGGCCGGACGGCGTGCGCCAGCCTGGTCGCCGTTTACACCGACCCCGGCATCAACCAGACGTTGGACTATTATCTGGCCGAGGCCGACGGCACAATCCGCAAGACCCCCGGCACCAACAACTCGCCGGCCCAGCGCTCGCTGACCTTCACCGGCCTCGACACGGCCGACCTGATGGCCGCAACCTATGTCGCCGGGTACACGCACGGTACAACCGGGGAGGAGGACCAACTCTACTTCAACGGCCACGCGCTGGGCGACGCGGCGAACGACATCGCCCTCGGCACGTCGCTGGATTACGGGCCGAGCAATCATGCATACGACGTCACGAGTTACCTGACCGGTTCCTCCACGGTCCGCTACAGCGTCGCCTCGGCGGATGTCGGGGCGTCGGGCGAAGGCTACCTGCGTCCGAACATCAGTCTGCTGGAAGTCATGCACCCGCTGCCCGAGCCTGCCACCCTCGGCCTGCTGGCGCTGGGCGCCGCGGCGATCCTTCGCAGGAAGAAGGTGAAGGCGTGAGCCGCAAGGCCCAGGTCATCTTGGCGGCCGGAGCCTCGGTGCTGATGCTGGTCGGGGCCGTGTGGCTGGCGGCACGGAGCGCCGAGACGCCAGCGCCTGTGATCGAGGAATCCGGCCGCGAGGTCGTCGATATGACAGGGCGCACGGTCCGCGTGTCGGCCGACCCCGCCCGCATCCTGAGCCTCTGCACCTCGGCCAACGACACGCTGGCAGTCTTGGGGGAAGCCGCCCGCCTTGCGGCAATTGACGAGTACGGCCGCGTCGTGCCGGGCGTGGAACGCGCGCAGGTTGTCGGCAAGGGCAGCGCCATCTCGCGCGAGGCGGTGCTGGCGCTCGGCATCGATTTGGCGTTTGTGTGGTGGTATCAGGACGATGCCGCCGCGATGTTGAAGGGGCTTTCAGTGCCAGTCGTGCGGGTTCGCACCGATCGCGCCGCAGAAATCCCGCCCATGATCCGCTTGGTCGGCGAGTGCCTGAACCGGCGGAAGGCGGCCGAGCCCCTGGCCCGGGGCGTAGAGGAGTTTCTTGACCGCGCCGCATCGGGCCTCCCGTTGCCAGCCGGCAGACCGCGCGTGTACCTGGAACTCTACGGCCCCTTCAGGACCGTCGGCCGCGACTCGTACATGAGCGACCTGCTGGCACTGGCTGGCGCGGACAACATCGCCGGCGATATCACCGGGAAGGCCCTGCTCTCGGCCGAGCGGCTCATCCAGGCCGACCCGGACGTGATCCTGTTTGCCGAGGGTTTCGCCGACGCCGGCGAAGTCGCCAGCCGCCCCGGCATGGCCGGCCTGACGGCCGTGCGGCTGGGGCGCATTTTCCCGGTTGACCGGCGATGGCTTGTGGCCGGCCCGCACCTTCCCGAAGCCGTAGCGGAGATTCACAGCACCCTTGCCGGCGTCTCACGACAAGAACGGCGGTAAACATGGCGTTCTACAAAGTCACCTACCACGAGAAGTACCACTTTGCGACGGTCCACAACTTCGGGTGTACGTTCCGGTGCCCGGTGTGCAGTTACAAACTGCGCAGCGGCCCCGACGGACACTCCGGGCAGGCCCATCCCAAGCCCGAGCGGTTCCTCACCCCTTGCCAGGTCCGCTACGCCCTGAATTCGGTCGCTGTGGACAAGGTCTACTTCATGGGCGGTGAGCCAACGGTTGCTTCCGAACTGCCCGTGATCCTTGAGTTCGCCAAGAACGAACTGAATGCCCGGACCTTCCTGGGCCACACGAACGGCAGCCGCCTGCCCCTGCCCAACCTCGACGGGGCGAACGTGGGCCTCAAGGCGTGGGATGAGAAGGTCCACCTTGCCTACACGGGCCGCGAGAAGGGGCCGATCTTCGAGAACTTCGCCGCGGCCTTTCACGCCGGCATGGAGTTGCGGGCCAACGTCGTGTACGTACCGGGCCTCGTGGACCTTGACCAGGTGGAGGCCATTGCCGCATGGTTGGCCGCGCTCAGCCGCGACATCCCGCTGCACATCATGGGATACATCCCCGTGCCGGGGCAGCCGTACGCGCGTCCGACCGAGGAGCAGATGGCGGCGGCCGTGGATGCGTGCCGCAAGCACCTCGCCCAGGTTGCCAGTTCGCACCTGACGAGCGAGCAGGCGCTGGACCTCTCGGCCCGCGACGACCGGTTCGTCGTCCGAGAGATCGCGTAGCCCAAGCGATGGCCCACGAAACCCACATCCTATCGCCGCGGCAGGTCCTGATCATCCTGGGAGCCGCCACACTGCTCGCGGCCTTCGTGGCGCTCATGGTCGGCGGGGCGGCGATCTCGCCCCAGGAGGTCCTGCGTCAGTGCTGGCAGGTTCTGGGCGGCCAAACGCCGGATGATGTGACCGGGCGGATACTCTTCGAGACGCGGCTTCCGCGGATCATCCTGGCCTTGGCGGTGGGCGCGGCAATGGGACTCGCTGGCTTGGCATCGCAGACGCTCTTTCGCAACCCCCTGGCCAGCCCTTACGTCATGGGCGTCTCGAGCGGCGCGGCGGTCGGGGCCGTCTTCGGGATGCTCCTCGTGGGAAGAGTGATCGGATTCGCTGCCGTGCCGGTCTTCAGCGTGGCAACCGGACTGGCCGTCACGGCCGCGGTCTTTATCCTGGCCCGCCGGGGAGGCCACTTCGGGCAGTCGCTCCTCTTGGCGGGGATTGCCGTCAGCGCGTTCTGCTCGGCCCTGACGGCGGCAGCGCTGTACCTGGCCGGCGAACGCTTGCAGACCCTCGTCTTCTGGCTGATGGGCGGCCTGTGGCAGTCCGCGTGGCGGGACGCGCTCGTGATGGCTCCCGCGACGGCCGCTTGCTTCACGGCGCTGGTGTTCCTGGCGCCGGCGATGGACGTGGCCCTGGTGGGCGAACGGTCGGCCAGGGACCTGGGCGTGAACGTCCGGCGTTTGCAGAACGGGCTTCTGATCCTCGTGGCCGCCACCACATCGGTCGCGGTCAGCCTCACGGGCGTGATCGGATTCGTCGGACTGATTGTGCCTCACCTTCTGCGCATGGCCATCGGCGCCGGCCATCGCGGGCTTGTGCCGGCCTGTGCCGTCGGCGGCGCTCTGCTGCTGCTTGTGGCCGACACGCTGGCCCGCACGGTTGCCGCCCCGGCCGAGGTGCCGGTCGGCATTCTCACTGCCCTCGTGGGGGCGCCGGTCTTTCTCTGGCTCTTGCAGCGGCGCGGCATCGGGAGGCCTGCGGCATGAACCTGCGGGCTGAAAACATCACGTTCGGCTACGACCCCCGAGATCCCGTTCTCCGTAACGTGACGTTGGAGGTGGCGCCCGGCCGCGTCACGGCCCTCTTCGGCCCTAACGGGTGCGGCAAGAGCACGCTCCTGCGTTGCATGAACGGGTCGCTGCGGCCGCAGTTGGGTCGCGTGATGCTCGGCGGCAGCAATGTCGGCAACATGACGCCGCGCGAGGTCGCCCGCCAGGTCGCCGTCGTGCCACAGGACACCCCACTTGATGTGCCATTCACGGCGGCCCAGATGGTCATGCTCGGTCGCTACGCCCGCTGGGATGCCTGGGGTCAGGAATCGCCGGAAGACACAGAGATCGTCCAATCCTGCCTGCGGCGAATGAACGTGGCCGACTTTGCGAATCGCCCCTTCTCAAACCTCAGCGGCGGTGAGCGGCAGCGGGTTGTCATTGCCCGCGCCCTGGCCCAGGAGGGCCGCGTTCTCCTGCTGGACGAGCCGGCCCTGCACCTGGACATCGCACATCAACTGGAACTCTACCGGCTGGTGCGCACGCTGGCCGCCGAGGGCCTGGCCGTCCTCATGGTCTGTCACGACCTCCTTGTCGCGCCGCTATACGTGGACACTGCTGTGCTGATGGCAGGGGGGCGGACTCTCGCCGAGGGCTCCGCACCAAGCGTGCTGACCGCGGACAACATCGCCGCCGCGTTCGGATCGCATATGCACATCACTTGGACTCTCGGTGCGGCGGTGCAAGCGACCTTCCCCTGACCGGCCGGCGACAGGGCCGGCGCGGCCCTGGGCCGGGAAGCCCGCGCTTTACGATTGACAAGCCGCCGCGAGCAGGTAGCATCAGCCGCGGAGGTAATAGACAATATCCACTAGCAGACGATCTCCGAAGGCAGACTGGGACGAGTGCCCGTGCTCGGGGGCAACGCTGGCCAGACTGATTCAGCCGGCGATAATGACCCTCCTGGCCGGCGGCCCGCTGCATGGCTACCGGATTGTGCAGCGGCTGGCGAAGACGCCCCTGCTGGGCGGGAGCCGCCCCGACCCGACGGGCGTTTACCGCATGCTTCGCATCATGGAGAAGCGAGGGCTCGTTGTCTCCTCTTGGGACCTCTCTAACAGCGGCCCCGCCAAGAGGCTGTACCGGCTGACCCCTGAAGGCCGCCAGTGCCTCGGCCGCTGGGTCGAGACTCTCACGGATTACCACCGGGCGATTGGAAGGCTGCTGGCCGCCGCCCGGCAAGCGTCGGCCGAGCGGGCCAGGCAACCGAGAGAGCGGGACAAGGGGAGAAAGTGACTCTCAAAGGCAAAGCCGCCATCCTCCCCTGCACGGGCGTCGGGCAGGTCGTCGGCGCCATAGCCCGCCAGGCGGCCTACCGGGTCTGCGAGGACCTGCGCCCGGGCGAGACGGTGCTGGTCTGCCTGCCCGCCCTGGTCAAGGGGGTGCAGGAAGACCTTGACATGGTCGCCGAGTGTCCCGTGGTCGTCATCGAGGGGTGCAAGGAATCCTGTGCGACACACGCCTTGGCGACCAGGGGCGGCGCGCCGGCGGCTACCGTCTCCGTTCTGGAGGCCATCAGAGGCAAGGGGCTTAGGGTGAAACGCGAGGCCCGCCGGGGGCTCACCGAGGCGGAACTTGCTGCTGTAAAACTTGTCGCCGACCGCGTCGTCATCGAAGTGGACCGTATCCGCCAGAAGCGATAAAGGCCTTCGTTGGTAAGGGAAAGGCCACGCGTGCGGCACGAACTCGCGCCCCGGGGTTGTGTTGGACACTCGCAAGAGGAGATATCGCGATGCATCTTCCGGAAAGGCTGGATCGGATTCTGCGCAAGTCCGTGGACGGTTCCGCGCCTACTCGAGGGGACTGCGTTTACCTGCTGGGCCTACCGGCGAACACGCTGGAGACGGCGGTTCTCATGGCGGTAGCCGATAGCGTTTCGCGCCGGCGTTTCACCAACCGCGCCATGTTGCTCGGACAGATTGGCATTGAGACGGCGCCGTGCCCGGGCAATTGCGGGTTCTGTGTCTTCGGGAAAGACCACTCCAACATGGAGTCCGAGCGGCTGACACTCGATGAGATCCTTCGGCGCGCTCGCGCCTTCGCGGCCGGCGGCGACCTGTATGCGCTGTTTCTGATGACGATGCACGAGTTTGACCTGGACTGGCTGTTGGAGACTGTGGCGGCCGTCCGGCAAGAGATCCCTTCCCACACGCAGGTTGTGGTTAATGTGGGTGACTTCGATCTGACGCAAGCCCGCCGGATGAGCGAGGCGGGCGTCAATGGGGCCTACCATGTCTGTCGTTTGCGGGAAGGGCAAGACACGTCGCTGGACCCTCAAGCGAGAAGACGGACCTTCCGCGCCATCAAGGACGCTGGGCTTGACTTCTACTACTGCTGCGAACCTATCGGCCCGGAGCATCACCCGGAGGAACTCGTGGACCAGATGTTCCTGGGGATTGAGTACGGGTGCTTCCAGCACGCAGCGATGCGCCGCGTCTATGTGCCAGGTATGCCGCTAGGCCCAAACGGACAGATCACCGAGCGCCGTCTGGCCGAGATCGTTGCCGTCGTGACGCTGGCGAGCGTTGGCTGTCCGGAAACGAAGAACATCGCCGTGCACGAGCCAAACCTGCTGGGGCTGGCGGCTGGCGCCAACGTCGTCTATGCCGAGAGCGGGGCAAATCCGCGCGACACCGAACTCCAGACCGAGAAGCACCGCGGCCTTGACATGGCGGCCTGTCGCAAGATGCTTTACGAGGCCGGGTTCGACGCTCTTCAACGAGGTGATGGGACAAGCGTACCGCTGACGCTGGCGTACATGTTGCAGCGGCCGTAGCGGGCCAGGACCGATGCTCTTTACTCGCAAGATTGATCTGAGCAAGCCATGAATGCCCAAACGCCGCGCGGCGTTTCATGGTTGGCTCCACTCGGGCGGCCGCGCTCGTTTATCAGTGGGTCGGCGGGGGACGGGGCACACCGTTCGCCGGTTCCCCGCGTACTTGACCTGTTACATCCATCCTGGCTCCGTGCTGCTCTTCGCAGATGGTATCGCCTGCGCGTGTTATGTTGTGGGCGCGCTGGTTGCTGCGAGATCAGAAAGCCGCACAAGGGGCGGCAAGCATGCATACGCGGCATGACGCGCTCGGTTCCGACCCTCTTGCGGGCAGGCCGACCATACGGTATTGTTGTGCGTGCAGGTGGGACTCTGAAGGGGGAATGCAAGAGGCAAGGGCAATGCTCATCTTCTACACGATGCGCCTGTTGTGAATGACCACAAGATGCCCGGCCGCGGCGGCCCGGCGAAAGAACCCCACATGGCTATTGAGGGCCAGTGCGACCTCCTGCAACTCACGGAGCATTGCGGCTGCGGGGCCAAACTCCCGGCGGCCGACCTCCGGGAGTTCCTATCGGGCCTCCCCGCCTCGCGCGATCCACGCCTTTTAATCGGTCCTGCTACCTTTGATGATGCCGCCGTCTATCGTCTCAGGGATGATTGTCTCCTCGTGCAAACGGTGGACTTCTTCCCGCCGGTGGCCAGCGACCCCGAGACTTTCGGGCGCATTGCAGCCGCCAACGCCCTCAGCGATATCTATGCCATGGGGGGGCGTCCTCTGACGGCGCTTGCCCTGATGTGCCTTCCCTCAAAGCAGGTTCCATTGGGTGTGGCCCGTGCCATCGTCCAAGGCGCCACCGAGAAGTTGACCGAGGCGGGGGCGTTGCTCGTAGGCGGCCACACCTTGGAGGACCCTCAACTCAAGTTTGGCCTGTCGGTCGCGGGGCTCGTTGAGCCGGGGCAAATCCTCAGCAATGCCGGTGCAAGACTGGGCGACATCTTGATCCTCACGAAGCCGCTAGGCACCGGCCTGACGATTACCGCCGCCAAGGCCGGGCTTGCTCCAGCGTCCCTTGTCGAGGAGTGCAACCGGTGGATGTCGGCGCTCAACCGCGCGGCTGCGGAGGCGGCAGTTCAGAGCGGCGCCCACGCGGCCACCGACATAACCGGCTTCGGGCTCCTCGGGCACTGTTGGCAGATGGCCAAGGCCAGCGGTGTGCGGATGAGGTTCCATGCAGGCCAGGCCCCGTTGCTTGAAAACGCGCTGGAGTTCGCCTCGATGGGGCTGGTGCCGGCTGGCGCCTATGCCAACCGGCGGTTTCTGGATGGCCGAGTCCGCATCTGCGAGAAGGTTCCGCTGGCCCTACAGGACGCACTCTTCGATCCGCAGACTTCGGGCGGCCTGCTCGTCTGTCTGCCACCGGATAATCTGGAGAAGTTCCGGCAGGCTGCCGCCGGGCGATGGGAATGCGGTTGTGCCATTGTGGGACAGGTCGAGGAGGGAGACGCAGAGCCTCGCCTCCTCGTGGAAATGTGAGGGCGCGCCGCCGTGAATCAAGACATGACCGTCGATGCCCGCGGGCTAGCCTGCCCCGTCCCGGTGATTCGGGTCAAGAAGGCACTGGAGAGCGTTCCTCAGGGGCGCGTGGTCGTGCTCGTCGACGAGCAGGTGGCCGTGGAGAACATCACGCGGCTGGCGGGGTACATGCGATGCTCGCACCAGTGCGCAGCCTGCGAGGGCGGTTTCCGGATCATCATCGAGAAGCCCGGCGCTGGCGGAGAGGGACCATGAAAACGGACTGGAAGGCCATGATGCCGCCCGTCGTGATCGTGGCCGGGGCCGTCCTGGGCGTGCTGGGCGCCGTCCTGGTGTGGGCGGGCAATCCGCCCAACATGGGTGTATGTATCGCGTGCTTCCAGCGGGACATCGTCGGGGCGCTCGGCCTTCACCATGCGGCCAAGGTTCAGTACCTGCGTCCGGAGATACCGGCCCTGATCCTGGGGGCGACGCTTGCTGCCGCGCTCCACAAGGAGTGGAAAGGCCGGAGCGCCCCGGCGCCGGGCATCAGTTTCCTGTTGGGCGCGCTCGTGATGATCGGCGCCTTGGTGTTTCTTGGCTGCCCTGTTCGCATGACCCTGCGGCTGGGGGGCGGCGACCTGACGGCGCTTGCCGGACTGGCCGGATTTGGCGCGGGCATCTGGGTCGGCACGCTCCTCTTGCGGCGGGGCTTCTCGCTGGGCCGCTCCGCCCCGGTGTCTCGCGTGCCCACGCTGGTGCTCCCCGTTCTGGCCGCAGGCCTCCTGGTCCTCTTGTTTCTCAGACCCGCGTTCATCTTCTTCAGTGCCGCAGGACCGGGAAGCCAGGCCGCGCCCGTCCTGGCCTCGGTGGGTGCGGCACTGCTCCTCGGGGCGCTGGCCCGGCGAAGCCGGCTGTGTTTTGCGGGAGGCATCCGGGACATGTTGTTGATACGCAGTCCTCACCTGCTGGTGGGGCTGGCGGCGGCACTGGTCGCGGCTGCTCTGACGAATCTGGCCCTCGGCCAGTTCAACCTGGGGTTCTCCGGCCAGCCCATCGCCCACACGGAGCACCTGTGGAGTTTTCTGGGCATGGCGCTGGTGGGGCTGGGGGCCGTGCTTCTGGGCGGGTGTCCGCTCCGGCAGTTGGTGCTGGCTGCCCAGGGGGATGGCGCGGCGTTCTGCGCGATCTGGGGCATGTTCGCCGGCGCGGCGGTCGCGCACAACTTCGACCTGGCCGCCTCGCCCGCCGGTGTCCCTGTGGGCGGGCAAGTGGCTGTCGTGGCGGGCCTCGTCATCTGCCTGGCCGTTGGCCGGAGTGTGAGGGAAACATGAGCCGGATCGTGTACTTCGACAATGCGGCCACCTCCCATCCGAAGCCGGAAGAGGTGTACCGCGCTGTCGATCACTACCAACGGGAGGTTGGCGCAACACCGGGGCGTTCCGGCCATCGCTTGGCCTTGGCTGCCGGACGGGTGGTCCTTGACGCGCGCCAGCGGCTGGCCCGCCTGTTCAACGTGGCCGATTCCGCCCGCGTCATCCTGACGCCGAACTGTACCGAGGCGCTGAACCTGGCCATCAAGGGCCTCGTCCGCCCGGGCGACCACGTGGTCACGAGCAGCGTCGAGCACAATTCCGTCATGCGGCCGCTCCGTCGATTGGAGGCCGACGGCACCATTGAGTTGACCGTGGTGCCATGCTCGCGCGAGGGGTGGCTCAGCCCTGCTGATGTCGAGAAGCATCTCAGGCCGAACACGCGGCTGGTTGTCGTGACCCACGCCTCGAACGTGGTGGGTACGATTCAGCCGGTGGCTGAAATCGGCGACATCACTCGCAAGCACGGCATCCGGCTCTTGGTGGATGCGGCCCAATCGGCGGGATGCGTGCCCATTGATATCCCCGCCCTCGGCGCGGACCTGCTCGCCTTCAGCGGACACAAGGGGCTCTTGGGGCCTCAGGGAACCGGCGGTCTTGTTGTCGGCGATGGCATGGACCTGATTCCGCTCAAGGAGGGCGGCACGGGCAGCCGCTCCCAGCACGAGACCCAACCGACGCACCTGCCCGACCGATACGAGAGCGGCACGCTGAACGGGCTTGGCATTGCGGGCCTTGCCGCAGGACTGGCGTACTTGGAAGAACAGGGAGTGGCGGTCATCAAGAAGAGACTCCAAGAACTAACCGCACTGCTGCTCGATGAACTCTCGCTAACGCCGGGTGTGACCGTCTATGGTCCGCACGACCCTGAGAAACAGACGGCCGTGGCCTCTTTCACGGTGGCGGGGATGGATACCGCCGCGGTGAGCGAGATACTGGATGATCGCTTCGGCATCATGACCCGAGCGGGGCTTCAGTGCTCCCCCGCCGCCCACAGGACCCTCGGGACATTCCGCCGGACCGGCGGAACCGTCCGCGTGAGCCTGGGACCTTTCAACACCGCCGAGGAAATCCAGTACTTCGTCTTGTGCCTCCGAGAACTTCAGGGCGTGCAGGCGGAGCATCATGGGGCCTGAAACATGTATCGCGACCTTCTTCACGACTCATGCGGCCCTGCGCGCGGAAGAACTGGTCAAACGAGCGGGTATCGCCGGCAGACTCATCCCGGCCCCGAGGGATCTGAGCCCCGATTGCACGGTAGCACTGGCGCTGCCGGCGTCGCAGAAGGACCGGGTTCAAGCCATTCTGAGCGATTGTGGCATCGAAGCGAGTGGAATCCACGTTGTCGGCAAGGAGATGTGAGACCGTGAAGCAGGCGACAATGGTAGCCGTTGAGCAAGCATCCGGTCTGAAAGGAGAGCACCGATGAAGAGAGTGACGATCCTTGTGTTGGTTGTGGCGGCGACGATGTTTGGTGTCGCGCACGCGGCCCAGCCACCCGCCCTGGTCGGCAAAGCAGCACCGGAGGTCTCAGCGCAGGACTGGCTGAACTCGCCGCCGCTCGCGCTGGCGGCGCTCCGCGGCAAGATCGTCGTCGTGGAGTTCTGGGCCACGTGGTGCCCGCCGTGCCGCAAGTCCATTCCGCACCTCATCGAACTCTACAAGAAGTTCAGCGGGCAGGGCGTCGTCATCATGGGCCTCACGGACGAGCCGAAAGCCAAGGTCGAGCCCTTCGCCAAGGAAATGGGCATGATCTATCCGGTCGGCTGCGGCAGCAAGTCGGGCGGTGCGTATGGCGTGACGGGCATCCCGCACGCGGCCATCGTGGATACCGCCGGTAACGTCGTCTGGGAAGGGCACCCGATGCAGCCGGATTTCGAGTCCACCCTTGAGGCACAGATCAAGAAGACGCCGCCCAAGGTCAGCCAGACGAAAGGGCCGACACCGCTCGAAGACATCTCCGCTGCCATGCAGAAGACCCAGTTTGGCCGCGCGGCAGCCTTGCTCGCGAAGTTCCAGGTTCCCGAAGACAACGCGGCCGCAAAGAATCAAGCCGAACGCATCCGGAAGGCCCTCGTGGCGCAAGCCCCTGCCCGGCTGGCCCAAGGAGAGAAGAGCCTTGTCGCCAAGGAGTACTACAAAGCGAACGAGGCGTTCCAGGATGTCACCCTCATGGCCCCCGACTCGCCGCAGGCCAAGAAGGCTGAGGAGCGGTTGAAGGAACTTCAGGCCGACGAGAAGATCAAGGCCGAAGTCGAGCAGGGCCGTGAGAAGGCCACCGATGCTCTGCTGAGCGACATCCTCAAGCGCGAAAAGGCCAACCCGGCAGCAACGGCCAAGGCCTTGGAAGACCTGGCCGAGCGATTCCCGAACACGAAAGCCGGCGCGTCGGCGGACGATAAGGCAAAGGCGCTGAGCGCATCCAAGTGACAGGGTTCGGAATCCGAGATGACAACGGCGGGCCGCCTTGTGGCGCGTTGAAGTCGCGCCGCTTGCGCCGGTGGCAATCCGACTCACCGGTATTCTCACACTGCATGATTCTGGACTTTCGTCAGACAAGAGGAGAGTTTATGTCCGTCAACACGGGAATCGCACGGCGACGGTTTCTCCTTTTCTCCGGCCTTGTAGTCCTGGCCGCCTGCGCTGGCTGCGGCGGCTCCATGGCGCCTCGCGACGCCGTCAACAGCGAAGGACTGGCCCTCCTCACACAATGCGAGCACCAGAAGGATGGGAGCCTGATCATACACTCCCGTGTCGTAAACCGTGGTTCGCGCGAGGTCCTGGTCGAAGCCAACCATAGTCGCCCGACTTTTTGCTACCGCTTCGAGTATCCCCCGGGAGTTCAAGCACCGGGCGACACCGGGGCCTGCGTGACGGGGAACAGCGCCGGGGCGCCCGGCCTGAATTTCGTTGCATTGATTCCGGCGGACTCCCGTCCGAAAGGTGCAGCCGGGCTTGATGCCATGACCCTTGAAGACTGCGTCCTCAAGGGCGCCTTATCCGACCCGCGCGCCATCCGCCTTGTGGTCGAGGCTCATAAAACAGTCAGGGTGCCAGGCGGAAAACCCGCGGAGGGCGGAAGAGTCGCCTTGCGGGAGATCCTGTTGAACGCTGAAGAATCGCTGCCGCTGAAATAGCGCGCGGCGAGATCATGGCCGGTACGCCTCAAAGAAGCGAGGGCGGATCTTGGAACGGCTCCTGCCTCCGGGCTCCGCTGCGCTCCGCCCTCCGGCAAGGGCTCTGTTGGCATCAACTACAACTTTATGACTGGCATTACCTGTGGGGGCAGGTCAGCGTTGGGCCAGAGTGCTGGAGGCCGACAATGGCCGAAATCTGGCCCCGGCAGCAGGCGGAGCCGATGATTGGGGGCGTGAGAAGGCCTACAGGATCATGGAAACGTGAGAGAATCAACATCCAGCGGCTCCCGGCGGTCGCAGGCGGGAGTATCTGGGAAACCAGGAATGTACTACTGGAGGAGACCGATGGGGCACGAGGTGACGGTTCACATGGCCGCACATGCTCGCGGGGTAGCGTACGGCCCGAGGGCCAGCCTTCTGGCCCTCATCGTTCTGGCCCTCGCCGTCACAGGTTGCGAGAGTCAGTACCTGATACCCCTGGCGAATGAGGCCGACTTCAATAAACGCGTGCTCCAGGCCAAGGAGCCGGTCCTCGTCGACTTCCATAAGGGCGGCGGGTGTCCGCCCTGCAAGATGGTGCTGCCCACGCTCGACCTGCTGGCCAAGAAATATCAGGGGAAGGTCTCATTCTACAGCTACGAGTTGATCACCATGTGGTTCGAAGTCACCTCGGAGAGGCTGAAGCAGCAGTACGACATCTTCTACATCCCGACGGTGATCCTCTTCGTCGATGGCAAGGAGGTCCACCGCTGGCCGATCATCATCCTGGCCTCCGAATACGAAAAAGTGATTGACCAAGTCCTGGCTTCCCGGGGGAAGAAGGCGCCGGCGGAAGCGAAACCGGCGGCCAATCCGGTGGGCGGACCCGCGAAGGTGCAGGCGGCCCCGGCGGCCGGCGCGGCAGCGGCCGAGAAGGCCAAGGCGCTGAGCGCCTCCAAGTGACGAGGCTCGGAATCCGAATGAGAGGGGTGCTTTCAGAAAGGAGATCAGCATGCGTAAGCGTAAGCAGTGGTTGGCGGCGGCGGTCGCCCTGGCGGTCATGGCGGTCGCTGGGATGGCGGCGCGTCAGGCCGCAACGGCCGAACAGGCCAAGGCGGAGCCCGGAAAGGCCCCGGCGTTCACCCTGGAGGACGTGAACGGCAAGAAGGTCAGCCTGGCGGACTTCGCTGGCAAGATCGTGGTCCTCGAATGGGCCAACCCGGGGTGCCCGATCTGGCTTCGGGTTCACAGGGCCGGTACGTTCAAGGCGCTGGCCGAAAAGTACAAGGACAAAGGCGTCGTCTGGCTGGCGATCAACAGCACGCACACCAGCGACCGGGAGAAGAACCGCAAGTTCGCCGAGGCTGAGGGTCTGCCGTACCCGTACCTCGACGACCACGCGGGCGACATAGGGCGCGCGTATGGTGCAAGGACGACCCCTCATATGTTCATTATTGAGAAGAGCGGCGCCCTTGCCTACCAGGGGGCGATTGACGATGACCCGTCGGGCAAGAAGGAAAAGCGGGTCAACTACGTTGACCAGGCCCTCTCGGAACTCCTGGCTGACAAGGCCATCTCGGTGCCCAAGACGGAACCCTACGGCTGCTCAGTGAAATACGCGCCGCAGAAATAGCGCGACATCCTGCACGAACTTCGGACGTGGCACGGTGAGAATTGTGCCGCGCGGCAGATCGGACTCGACACGGGCTCGTACGCTCTTGCCGGCAGGCCGCCCAAGCGGTGCTTTCGCGTTCGCTGCGCGGCGTCCCCGGCATCACGGAGCACTCGAATTGCCGGGCGACCGCGGGATGGTTCGCAGGTATTCCCGCATGGGCCGGGCGGGTCGCGCAATAAGGCCATGAGCGTAACCGAGAGACATGTCGTCGCCGGACTGAAGACGACAGCGGTGGCTGCCGCCTTCGTTGTCGGCTTGCTTGCCGCCCGCCTTCTGCCTTACTGGGCCGCCTATCACACGCGGCCCGCTGTGGGGGCCGAGGGCGCCGCCGTATGCCGCGCCACGGTGGACCGCGTGGCGGGGAACGAGGGGCAGGCACAGGTCAAAGTGACCATCACTTCGGGACCGTACAGCGGCCAGAGATTGCGTGCCACACACACCTCTCAGGGCGCTCAAGAACACGACGCCGTTCGAGCGGGCGAAGAGTGGCTTGTGGACGTGCGCTCGCTTGATGGCAGGCTTACGGCGCATCTGCTCTCGCGTGAGCGCGACGGTTACCTGATCGCCTTGTCGGCCGCCCTGGCAGCCCTTCTCGCCGTGACGGCCGGACGCAAGGGAATCGCGACCCTCGGCTCTGTGGCCTGGGCCTTGGCCCTGCTGGTGGGGCTGATGCTTCCCGCGGTTTCCATCGGTGCCCCTGCGGCGACATGGTCCGTGCCGCTTGCGCTGGCAATCGCCGCGCCCACGCTCATTGCCATCGGCGGGTTCAACCGCAAGTCCATCGCAGCCCTCGGAGGCACATTGTGCGGCCTTGTGGCTGGAGGTCTGCTGGCCGTTGGTCTCGTGGAGGCGATGGCGCTGACTGGCCTCGAGGCAGAGTTTGGGCCGTATCACCACCTTGATAACCTACTGTGGTTTGCCGAACCGCTCCGCGGCGTCCGGTTCGGGAGTCTGCTGGTGGCGGGCATGCTGCTGGCCGGGTTGGGGGCCGTGATGGACGTGTCGATGGCGGTGGCATCCACAGTTGCTGAGGTGCATCGCATCGCCCCGCTGGAGCGCCGGTGGTGCTTGTTCCGCTCGGGCCTGGCAGCCGGGCGCGACATCTTCGGCGTGATGGTCTTCACGCTGACGCTGGTTTTCGTCGGTAGCCATCTCATCTTCTTCGTCTCAGTTGGGCCCGCCTGGCAGGCCGACCGATGGTTGCGGCTGACGAATTACGAACTGACGGCGTCCGACCTGGCGCGTGTGGCGGCGGTGGCCGTAGGCATGGCGCTCAGCGTGCCGGCGACGGCACTCCTCGCCGCCATGTCCTACGGTAACAGAACATCACCTGAGGGAGAGCGCGCACCTCGGCCCCCGGTGCAGCTCGCGTCAATCGTCCGTCCTTTCCTTGCCGTGATGGTCTGCCTGGCGGCGGCTGGCTTGGCAGACGAGTTGATGCTACGAGGCTACCAGGGCGGTCCTGGCCGGAGAGAGCCAGAAACCCTGGCGCGTGTCGTCGCTTTTGACGAACCGGTTGTCGAGCTCGACGCAGAATCCGCCGATCCGCACGAGAAGACCTTCTTTCGCTCGCAGGTGGCTGTGATCCAGCCCTACTTCGGGCCTCGTGCGGGTGAACTCCTGACCTCGCAGCTGCTGCTCGGACCGAATCCGTCACATAACCTGGTCCTGCAACGGGATGCCGTGATACATGTTTCGGTCGAGGAGACCGTCGCGGGGGTGGACGTGCAGTTCTACAAACCCCCGCTGCGATATCGCTGGGGGCTGATCGCGTTCGTTATCACGGCTGCGATGGTGATTGTGTCCGGCGGGCGCGGTGGAGTGCGGATGCTGTTGGTGATGCTCGCCGCAGCGGCGCTCATGATCGGGGTCTTGATACCCCTCCTGGCGGAAGGTCGCCCGCCACTGCTTACGACCGGAGTCTTCTGCGTGGTGATGCTTCTGGCGGTCCTTGCGATTACGGGTACGGCCGACCGAAAAGCCTTGGCGGCAATTGTGGGCAGCGCGGTCGGCCTTGGCATCGCCGCCGGCCTTCTGATACTGTCCTGCCGATGGCTGGGTTTTACCGGACGGGAGTCCGTGCCGGCGCGTTTCCTGGAGTGGGCGAGCGAGGGGCTCAAGATCAGTTATGACTATACTGGTTTGCTCGCCGCCAGCCTGATGGTTGCCTTCCTGGGCCTTGCGATGGACACGGCGGTCACCGTCGCGGCAGGTGTGGCGCAGGTGTGCGCCGTGCAGCCGGGCATCAAGCGCTGGAAGGCGGTCGCCGCAGGAATGAACATCTCCCGCGACGTCGTCGGCACGATGGTCCTGACGCTGCTCTTTGCCTTCGTAGGCATGCGCCTGCCGGTATTCCTCTTGCCGGCGGCGCTCAACATGTCGGCGGCGGAGATGATCAACTCCGAGGCCGGCGCCTCCGAAGTCCTCAATGCCCTTGTTGGTTCGATTGCCCTTGCAGCCACGGGCCCCGCCACCGCCCTCGTGGCCTCCCTCCTCATGGCCGAAAGAAGGACCTCGGTCGCGGAGTCCCCAAAGCGGCCTTGGCCGCGCTGGCTGGCGGCCCTTGCTGTCGCAGCCATAGCGACGGCGGTGACCGCAGGCGGTGCGGGTTGGTGGCACTTGCGGGAGGACCGGTCTTCGCGAGCCACACTCCCGGCACTGCCGAGCGACACCGCTGACCTTCTTGAGACGGCGGTCCAGGCGCGTCAGTCGCAAAGGACCGGCGAAGCCCTGCTGGCGCTCTGGACCGCGCGCCAGCGATCCCCCCAAGACCCTCGTGTCCGCACGGAACTGGCCTATGCCTGCATGACCCAGCGCTACGTCGTTCAGGCCAGGCGCGAGATTGAGGCCGCCTTCTCTATGGGTGCGGATGACTCCGTGGCCCATTACATCGCGGGCGTCGTCTATGCCTGGACAGACAAGGACGAAGAGGCCGAACGCCACCTGAGACGCGCCGTGGACTTGGACCCCAATAACAACAACGCACGCGAGGCGCTGGAGCGTCTCTTCGCCCAATAGACTCAAGAAACCGTAGGGGCGCGCGCCGCGGGCAGTCCGGCTGAGGAGCCCCGGGCTGCTCATGCTCGTCCATTCCCGGCGGCGTCACAGCGGTGCCCTCTAGGACGTCCTTCTCGACCACCTCCACGGCCACGCCCAGGATGGGGGCCGCCTCGGCAACAGTGAGGGCCGCCGGGTCACGCGTTCGGTTGAAGGTAGGCCCTGCTCAGCCACGGTCGGCCTCCCGGAATTATTGATGCTGGTCCATCTTTTCGCCTTGATTCCTCTCCGAAAGCATGCCCTGATCCACATGGCGGGGGCGAACACGAACCACGAAGGAGAACGCGATGAAGACGACGCAGATGACGGTCGAGGGCGCGAGGGGCGAGGCGAGGCTCTGCCGGGCCGATGGCAACATCCGCATCGAAGCCAAATGGCTGGGGCGGATCATCGCGGGCAAGAAGCGCGACGTACCGGTGTTCGAAACGGCGGTCTGGGAGGTCGCGGCCCGCGGCGGCGACGAGGAACTCCTGGAACGCACTGCCCGCCGGCTCCAGGCGACCCTCGACGGGTACGAGGGCACCGAGGGCGACGTGGCCGACTACCTGCGGGCCGTCCAGAACTTCGCCGACTGAGGCGACCAGAAAAAGGAGCAGACCATGAAGACGGCAGCACGCAAGACCGAGAACGTGATGGGCAAGGACCTGCGGGTGAACGACGTGGTCATCCGCGGCGGGTACGAGTGGGTCATCGACCGCGTCACCTTCGAGCCGGACTTCCCGCGATACCTCTGCACCTGCCACTG
>CAYGWP010000533.1:0-11258 GCA_964353455.1 uncultured Anaerolineales bacterium | reverse complement strand
CTTCCAGACGTGGCACTGGACACCGTACTTGCGGCAGGCGGCAACGCACGCGGCAATCTGGTCGCCGCGTTCCTTCACCTCGGGCGCCACCGGCAGGACCTTGCTCTCGTAGTACGCCGCGCCGCCCCAGAGCATGTTCGGCAGGATGGCCGTGAATCCGTTGTCGGCAAGTATCTTGATTGCTTCATCCCACGACTTGTTCTGGACGCCGAAGGCCGAGTGGCACCAGAACGCCCGGTGCTCGCCGGGGACGGACCACTGCGCTTTGCACCAAACTTCCACAAGCAGACGCTGGGCATTGTCGATGGCATCCAGGGCCTCAGCGTACTTGTCGGCCCGCCGAGAAACTGTTGCCATCGCCTGGGCAATCGCGGCTCCCATCATTTGCTTCTTTAGCAACTCCATCTGCTCAGGCTCCAGGGGCGCGATGCGCGGAGGGCTACGCTTCCGGGCAATCTCTTGCACAAACCGGAGCATCCAGGCCATGCCCGCCTCGCACGCCTGCTTCCACGCCTCCGGCTCGAAGCGCCCGACCATCGCCAGGAGCATCCGCCGTTTGGCCGCAAGGTCGTCGGTCAGAAGGACGTGCGTCATGTAGATGCAGTTATCCGATGCCACAACCGCCGCAAGCCCCGTGTCCTTTCCGTCGCGGTCGAACCACCCGGCGACGATGCGGCTGCGGCCTTCGACGGGACGCGCCTCCTGGATGTTCCACGATGCCTGGCCGACGACCGCCGGCGCGCCCGCCAGCGCGCCATCGGCGAAATGAATGGAGGAGAACTGGCCGGGCCGCTCCTCGCGGACATGGCGGCCCCTCTCGATGCCGACGACGGCCCTGAGTTTCTCGGGCATGGCGTAGAAGACGATGAGTTTGCCGCCGCCGGATGCGAAGCGGGCGAGCGTCTCGGCCGCCGCATCCGGCATCGCAGGGTTGTGCGGCAGGATGGCCACCTTGACGCCCGCCAGGCGCTCGGCCGAAAGGTCCAGGTCGCTCACCAGCGAATACTCAAGGCCGAGGTCCCGCAGCAGGCGTGCGGTCGAGGCGGAGAACTGGCAGACCGACTCGGCCTCGCCGGGAGAGTTTCGTGCGGCCGATTCGCCGCGGACCACGGCGATGCGGGCCGGGCCGCCGACGACCTCAAAGTCGCGGAGGAAAAACTCCGTGTCCGTATCCCCGCCGCGCCACGCCGAGATGCGGACCGTCCGGACGCCCGCCCATCCGCCGGGCCGCTCCTCCATCTTGAACTCATCTTTCCAGACCGTGACGGTCTGCCACCCCGCGCCCGGCGATGCAAATGAGGCCGCGTACCACCCCTCGCCGCTCTGGAAAAACAAGGTGAAGTGCCCGATGGGCGAGAGGTCGCGCGAGAGGAACTTGAATCGCACCCCCTGCCCTGCGGCAAGGTCGAGGCGGACGGAGGAGTCCCACGAGGCCCGCTCGCCCTTCAGGCTGCTGAAGGTGCACGGGAATCGGACGGCCCGGGCGCCCTCGACCTCGGCGACCGACACGGGGGCGGTGCCCCACATCGCCTGCCACGCGGCCTGGGCGGACTTGTCGTCGGGATGATTGAAGAGGTCGGTTGAGCCGGCCGCGCGGGCAAGGCCCACCGATGCGAGAAGCACAAGCACCGGCAGCGCCGACGTTCGGGACATGCGGAACATGGTCGGGGCCTCCTAAAGGATGTTATTGTGTAGATTAGCACATATTCGCCGGCCGATGGGCTTACCTCGGTGAAAGGCCCCGTGGCGTGACGGCCGCCAGTTCAACCCGGGCGCCCTGGATGACGGCCGTGACGTTGCGGTCGGCCTCAACCGCGGTTACTTTCCCGTCCCTCAGTTGAAGAATGAAGCCGCAGGTCTCGCTGAAAGTCACATCGGCGTTTCCGTCGCCGTCCAGGTCGATTGCCTTGCCGACCCCGCCCGCGCTCGTGCGGCCGACGTACAGGTCGCCCTCGACGCGGCCGAGGACCGATGCGAAGCCCGCGGGCGTGATGCGGAAACTGTCGCGCACGGCGGCGGCCGCAGGGTCGCCGGCGCTCCGCGGATAGATAAACGTGCGGCTGGCATCCTCCGACACGGTCACGCGGACCGGACGCAGGTCGCCGTACGTGCTCCGGACCGGCGGTTCGCTCGTCATCTCGGCGGCGGCCGCAATGACGATGAACGTCTGCTCATCAGCCCCGCCTTCGCCGAGGCTTCGGCGGACAAGCCCGCCGGGGTACGCCGTCCGCACGATCCGCTCGGCGGCGGAGACCGAAGTCTGGAGCGGCGCGCCGTCGTTCTCAAGCAGCGGCAGCGTAACGCCCCATCGCCCCGCTCCGGCGGTCCGCGTGACGGTCGAAAGAATGCCGTCCGGCGTCAGCACGAACTCATTGCGGAATGACGGCCCCGCCCCGCCCTTGCGCGGCACATAGTCCACCGCGCACCGGACGAGCAGCGGGTGCACGAACCGGACGCTGAATTTCCCCTCGTACCTGTCCGGCACGCTTGCCAGACGCACCCACTTGTCGCCCTCCAGGAACGTCGGGGCGAAACTGGCGCCCAGGCCCGTCTCGCCGCTCCGGCCGCCGTCGGACGGGCCCAGCCGGGTGTCCCAGCCGACACGCCCGAACCGGACCACGCCCAGGGCGCACCAGTAGTCCTTGTTCATCGACGTGAGTGCCGCATCACCCTCCAGGTCGATCTCCATCTGCATGCCGCCGGCGTTGGCGAAGGCTGCGGCAAACGCGTCGTCCAGCGCGATCGCGTAGCCGCCGATCTCGACCGGCGCGGCTTCTTCGGGGGTCTCCACCCGGCGGGCCAGGTACGCCTCGGCCAGGTGAAACATCAACGATCCGTTATAATTGCTGTACTGGCTGGCCTTCTGGTACCCGACCCGCAAGGCCGGGTCGAAGCGGTTCTTCGTGACGTAGTACGACCCGGCCCACGGCCCGTCGGTCCGCCGCCAGCGGTCGATGTTGCGGAAGGTCAGGAGAGCCGCGCGGCGGCATTGGCCCGCCAGGCGCGAGTCGCCGCCGGCGGCCGCACACCCGGCCATCACCTCGAAGGCGAGCATGTAGCCGACATCCCCCCAAACGTGGTCGTCGGTCCGGCCGTTCGCGGGCATCTGGCCGGACGGGTCCTGAAGGAGGAGCGAGACCAGCGTGCCGGTCTCGGCGGCCTGGCGTATCTCGGCGGCCGACGGACCGTCGTACCCGGCCTCCACCAGGGCCAGCAGGTTGCCCCGCCCTACGGCCTCGACCGCAAGCGAGTCCGGATGGCCCTGCTCGTCGTGATAGAGCCGCCACGGGCCTGGGGCGATCCGCCTCCGCTGGCCGCCCGCCCAGGCGCGCTCGATTTCAGAAATGGCCAACTGTTTATCTATCAGACCCGCCTTCGCCCGCAGCCACTGCCCCTTCATGAAGTACGTGGTCCAGTTGTTCCCGCTCGCCGGCGGGGCCTTGACCTCGACCTTCAGGCGCCCGCGCCACGCCTCGACCGTTGCCGGCGGGACGTGCGGGGCGTACAGGTCCAGCGCCTCGACGAGCGCCGGGGTGTAGAAGACGCGGTGCCCGTCGCAGCGGTCCGCCTCGAAGCACCGCGTAGCCCAGTCCATCGCGCGGACGCCCCGGTCCAGGAGGTCCTTCGCCCGCCCGGCCGACAGGAGCGTGCCCAGGGCGTGGGCGAAGTACGGCGTCGCGTACTGGAGTTCCTTCTTGGCGAAGGGGTCGATGATCGCCCCGTCGGCGTTCTGGTGTTGGACCGAGAAACGGACTACGCCCTCGATGCGGTCCAGGTACTCCGCGCGGGCAGTCGCCAGCGGTTTCCACGGCCGCGCCGTCAGGTGATACCGGCTCATCGGGGCCTTCTCCACCGCGCCGCCGGCCGCAGGCGCGCCGCGGGTCGCCAGCGCGAGACACGCCAGGCACAAGGCCAACCTGCACGCGGGAAATCTTTCAGAGGACGTCAGTTGCGGACCTCCAGTTCCACCTCCGAAGACGCTTGGCGAAAGTCGGACTGCATATACCCGGATGTGGGCACATCCACCTGCACGTGAAGTACACGGGCCCCGTCGAGTTTTTCCACGACGAAGCCGACCAGCCGGTGCGGAATCGTCTTTCCCCGCGCCGAGACCCTGACCACGCGCACGTCCTTGACCGTGCCGCAGCGCCCGGGCAACTGGCACGCGATAAGTGCCCGGTCGTTGAACAAATTGGGGTCGCTCGCCAGGTCGGCATGATAGGTGTCGGTAAAGGTGCTCCTCAATTCCGTGTTCCTGAGGACGGCGACGACCTTCCAGGTCCCCTCGCCCGACGGCGCCATGGAGATCTCAAGCGGAGGCGCCGTAATGGCATCGGTTACGACGAGGGCGGGATCGCCGAAAAGCACCCGCGACGCCGTCCCCGTAAGCATGACCTCGGAAGGCGTCATCTGCGACATCGGCGCGCCGCCGCGCAGGGGCTTCAGGTCCGGAAGCCTTCCCCCCGACGCCAGGATGACTCCGTCGTGCGTGTGCTTAATGATATCTCCAAGCGTGGCCCCAGTAAACGCCATGTACTCCATCTCCTGGTAAACCGGGATGCCATGATCGGGATGCAGGGCGGCCAGGTACGCCACGGCGTTGTTGGCCAGCAGGCCGAGACAGAACGAGCGGTCCGGCGGAACCTGCTTCTCGGCCGCCTGCCCGCCGGCAAAATCGAACCACCGCCCGGTGACCCCGGTATAACACGCGCCGCTGAACACGATGCAGGGAGCCATCTTGAGTTTGCGGATCTGTCGCCCGTCCAAGCCGTCGTCCACGCGATCGGGGTGCCCGTGCCCGCCGAAATGCAGGAGGCCCGCGCCGTCCATCGAGGCCAGACGGTCATCGGTGAACCCCTGCGCGCCGTGCGAGATGGTGCTGACGCCGCAGCGCGACGCCAGAGCGGGCAGAAAGAAGGCGCCGGGCGATTTCTCAAAGGCCGTCGCTGCCGCCATCGTGTTCGGACCGAGGTTATCGACAACGGCCGCCGGAAGCGCCGACCTGCCCTCCGCCACGGCCCGGATCCTCCGAATCCAGTTCACGACCGCCTCGGCCGACTCGCCCGTGATAAACCCGGTACGCACATCGACAAGCGGGTCGTCATCCAATTCGGTCGTCAGTCGCAGCCACTGCCAGGCGAAATTCACGTCCAGTTCCTCGGGAAGGACGAAGACAAGTGCGTATCGCGGCGGGTTCTCACGCAGGGCCGACTGCACGCCCGAAAGGTCCCCGGGAGAGAAGGCCAGCCGGCGCGCGCCGCCGTGCAGGGCGCCCGCCTCCTCAATTGCCTGGGGGTACTTCCGGGCCGCCGCTTCAGAGGCAATGATCGCATAAGGCCCGCGAGCGTCCATGCGGGACGCAAGACGGCCTTTGGCTTCGGTCTGAGGCCAGGCCCCGCCTGCCTGCCACAGCCCCCACAGCCCCGCCCCCAGACCAACGGCTGCGCCGAGCCCGCCCGCAACCATTCCCACCCACGCGCCGCGAGATAGAGGCATCACCCTTCCCCCTGAAACTCTTGTTCATGTGTCGATAGTGTGTACGTCTTCTCAATTACCTGGACGGCCGGGCTACTCGAACTTCATCTCGCCCCAGAACTGCGGCGTGAGGTCCGCCTCGGTCGGGGCGTCCGACACGAGGCCCGTCGCCTTGTTGCTCCAATAGACCCGCTGGAGGGTCTGGAACCCGTTGCCGCGCAGCACGCCCACGTCGCCGCGGATCTTCATGCCCGGCTGGACCTTGAGGTCGAGGAGTTTCAGGGGCACCGAGAACTCGAAGACCGCGATGTCGATCTTCGCCTTCTCATCCGCCTCCGTGCCCGCGGCGAAGGTCACCTGGCCGCTCACATCCTCCACAAGGTCCATCTTGACCGTGCGCACCAGCGACGTGTAGAGCACCGGCTCTGTCTTCGTTCCCGGCGCGACGGGGCGATAGAGGACGGCCATCGTCTTATCACCGGCGCGGGCCACGAGGAGCCGCTCGCCGCCGGGGACGGCATCCAGCATCAGGTCCAGTCCGCCGCCGGTCCTGAAGAGGTTCTGCGGCGACTCGCGCGCGTTGTCGAGCGCCTTGGGGCTGTCGGTCTTGAAGGCCCCGTACAGGCGGTCGCCCGAGACGGCCAGCGCGGCCACTGTGGCGACCTTGCGTCGGCCCCAGTCGCCAACCTGGACGAACCGCTCGTCAATCTTCGCCCACTGGGCGCCGGCCCAATCGCCGAGTTTGCCATCGACGACGGGCGGCGCCGCCCGGACAGCCACCACGAGCGGGCCGGGGGCCTCCTCCGAGCGCCGCAGGGTCTCGCACCGGACGAAGTATTCCTGCGCCGCCTTGAGCATCGTCGCATCTACATTCAGCGAACTCTCCGGCAGGCGGCGGATGCCCTCAAGCCCATCGACCCGGACGATGCAGCCCACCACCACCTGGAGGTAGATGCGGCCGTCGCCCGTCTGCGAGATAGTCGGCCCGAAGCACTCCTCGTTGATACTGTAGTCATTTACAATCATGCCGCGCTTCGCCTCGGGCGGGCTGAAACTGCCCGTGCGGCTGTCCTTGAAGAGCGTGGCCACGAACAGGCCGTCGGTCGTCATCAGGTAGATGACGCCCTTGTTGCCGTTGATGGCGACGATCTCGCCGGCATCGGACCCGCGCGGCTGGACGGTGGGGCCGAGGAGGCGCGTCGTCCCGATGATCTCGCCGGGGAATTCCGGCATCGGCGCGATGTGCGAGGCGTGCAGCCCCGGCCACATGTTCGGATACGACCACAGCGGCTTGCCGACCGTCGCGCCGCCGACCGACTGAGGCGCTAACGGCTTGGGCGGCGTCGTGAAGAACATGCGGCTGCCGCTCTTTTCGAGGACCGCCTGGTTGCCGCCGGTTGACGTGGGCCGCTGCCACTCCACGCCGAACGACGTTGCCCGCGAAAGGTCATAGACGGGCGCGCCGCCGGGCGAGAATCGCTCGACCTTGAAGACGAGGCCCGTCGAGGTGACCATCGAAAGGTCGTGCATCACGGTGACGCAGCCGACCTCGCCGCGGATGCACTGGACCTCCTCCGGCTGGACGGCGGCGTCTCCGTTCAGGTCGGACCAGGCGAAGATGACGCCGTCCTTCCCCAGGTTCACTCCCTCGGGCAGCCGCGACCTGAGGGCGCGAGCGCGGTCCGTCAGGAGGACCTGCGGCACGTTGACGCCCCAGTTGAAATCGATCTTCGGATCGACCTGGGAGGCCGCGGGCTTCGAGAAACCGACGCCGTCGAAGTACTCGCCCCTGAGGCCCGTGCCGGTCTCGCCTGCCGCGCCCGGCGCGAAGAGGGCCTCGGTCGGCACGGCCTGCTTCTTCTGGCTCGGGCTTGACCACGTGAGGACGGCCTTGGCGGAAGATCCGCCGCGGTTGTTGTACTCCATGCGAATCTCGTACTTGCGGCCGGCCTCAAGGGCGATCGTGCCCGTGTTCACCCGGTCGCGATTCTGCTTCCAGTCATCTACAATCGTTTGACCGTTCACCCACAGCCGCGAGCCGTGGTCGGCCTGCGCCTGGAAGGTGTAGGTCTCGGAGAACTTCGGCTTCACCTGGCCGGTCCAACGGACGGCGAACTTGCCCGAGAGGCCGAACGCGGACGCCGAGTTTGCCCGTCCGAGGGCGGCGGCAGGCCGGGCCACGCCGGCCTTCTCGTCGAGCATCCAGAGCATGGCCGCCTGCGTGCCGGTCGTGGGGCTGGTCACATAACATTGCGTTAGATATGTCTTTCCGTTGGCGTGGAACGGCGTCTGGAGGAGGCCGGCCGATTCGTTCGGGAACTTCAGGGTGTCGCACTCCGGCCGGTAATAGACCGAGACGGGGCGGCCCGTGCCCTTCTCCCAGTCGAGGCGCAGTTCCATCGCGCCGCCGTCGTCGGCGTAGAAGAAGCGGGCGGTGTCGAGCGGGTCGAGCGACCCGCCGCCGCCGTACTTCGGCGGCCCGTAGAACGCGGCGGCGAGGCGCCCGTCGAGCGTCCATACGCTGAGGCGTTTCGGCGTGAACTCGGACTCCGCCACCCACAGGCGGCCGTCGGGGGTGACGGCCATGCCGCTCGGGTGGTTCATGTGGTTCGGGTTGTAGATGCCGATGGCCGGTCGGCCCGGCTCGCCGATGGCCCGGAGGAACTTCCCGGCCGCCGAGAAGACCTTGACCTGGTGGCTTGTTCCCCACTCACTTACGTAGATGTTTCCATTACCGTCGAGCGCCAGTTGCCGCGGCTCATCCAGCCCGTCCGCAACGACCACCTGCGGCTGGGGGAGCGCCACGGCCTTCGCCTCGGTGGCCTTCGGCGCTAGCGTGTCGCCCGGCGCCTGCTTGGGAACCTGCTGGAACGGCGCGGCCGGGCCGGACTGCGCCAGGGCCGGCGGCAGCGCGAACCTGAGGAGCCGCCGCTCCGAAAGGACCAGCAACTTCCCGTCGCGCTCGAAGGCGACCCCGCGCGGGTCCTTCACGGCCGCCGTGCCGAGCACGGCGTGCGCCGCGGCATCCACGAACACGAGCCGGTCGAGCGCGGGCTGGCTCGCCACGATGATCCCGTTTCTGGCTGCCATGCCGCCCAGGCACGGCCACGGACCGCTGGAGATCGACGGCGGGATGTCGAACTTGAAGGTCGGGACGAGGACGGCCTTGTCCTCGCCGCTCGTCTTGTCGGGCTTCGTGATGAGCGCCTGGATGCGGAGTTCGCCGACGGCCTTTCCGACCGTCCACCACGAGCCGGTGTAGGCGTACACGCCGGGGACGGGCCTCGCGCCCTCATCGCGGATGACGTGCGATGCCCCGGTCCAGATTCCGCCGAGCCAGCCCTGGCCGTGGACCTTGCGGCCCTTCAGGTCGAGCCACGCCAGGCCGCTGCCGCCTTCGGAGACGTAACTCCCGACGAGGACCTGCCCGCCGGGCGACGGATGGCCGGGCCAGTCGGGGGCGGCGCCGTCGGGAACGAAGCAGACGGCGGAGGGTGGCGTGTGGTTGGTGAGCCACTCGCCGCCGGCGTCTTTGGTGCGCCACGGCGGGTCGCCGGCCGAGTACGGCGTCATTTCATAGACCAGTTTGATCTCGGGGCGCACGAGGCCGCGGACGCGGTACCGGCCGGGGGCGACGAGTTTTCCGGGGACATGATAGACGGCATGTGCGGCAGCGTTGGTGTCGCGGCCCAGGTCGTCGAGGCCGTCCCACCAGGCGACGTTCTGGCCCGCCGGGAACGGCGTTTCGCTGACGAGGTTGCGGACCCGCGTGCCGTCGGGGTTCTCGATGACGAGCGTGACGATGCCCGGCTCCTTCAGGTTGAATCGGACCGGGATGGGCGGATGGGGGGCCTGGGCGGAATCTCTCCCCTCTCCCCTCGCGGGAGAGGGGGCGGGGGTGAGGGGCACAGTCTTTGCGGCCGGGGGCGCTTCGCCCGCCGCCACGGAGACAAGAACCGCCAAGCCGACGAACAGGCACAACATGCGGGGCGTCACGTGCACGTCCTTTCGATCATCCGAATTGGGGTGTGGCACGGCCGGCTTGTCCGGCCGTGGTCCAGCCCCACCGGTATCCCACGGCCGGACAAGCCGGCCGTGCCACACAGGTTTACGGGTTACTTCGCCGAGAACTTATGGATCATCACATGCTTATACGTCTCGCCGGGGCGAAGGACGACGGACGGGAAGTTCGGCCGGTTCGGCGAGTCCGGGGAGTGCTGCGGCTCGAGGCAGAAGCCCCGGTGGTTCTTATAGACCACCCCGCCCTTGCCGGCGACCGTGCCGTCGAGGAAGTTGCCGGAGTAGAACTGGATGCCGGGCTGGTCGGTGAAGATCTCCATGATGCGGCCGCTCCTGGGATCGACGGCCCTGGCGGCAAGGGCGACCTTGCCGGTCTGATTGCGGAGGACGAAGTTGTGGTCGTATCCGCCTTCGACCTGGGCGATCCACGCCCCGATTGCCGCGGGCTTCGTGAAGTCCATCGGCGAGCCGGCGACGGCCTTGAGTTCGCCCGTGGGGATGAGGCCGGCATCGACGGGGGTGTACTGGTCGGCCTCGAGCAGAAGTTCGTGGCCGAGAATGTCGCCCGCCGCCGCCCCGCCCAGGTTCCAGTAAGAGTGGTGGGCGAGGTTCACGACGGTCGCCTTATCGGTCGTGGCGGTGAACTCGACCTTGAACTCATTGTCATTTGTAAGCGTGTAGAGAGCAGTGACCGCGAGGTTGCCGGGGTATCCTTCCTCGCCGTCCTTGCTGGCGTAGGTGAACTTGACGCCGACGGCGTTCGGCAATTCAACGGTCTCGGCGTTCCAGAGGACCTTGTCGAAGCCCTTCAGGCCGCCGTGGAGGGCGTTCTCGCCATTGTTGGTAGCCAGGGTATAGGTCTGGCCGTCGAGGGAGAACTTACCCTTGGCGATGCGGTTGGCGTATCGGCCGACGGTCGCGCCGAAGTAGGACTTGCTCGTAAACCATCCGTCGAGGGTGTCGTAGCCGAGCGTGACGTCGGCAAGTTTCCCGGCGCGGTCGGGCACTTCAACGCTCACGGTGATGGCGCCGTAGTTGGTGAGTTTGACGCGCATGCCGTTTGCGTTAGTCAGCGTGAAGATATCGACCGGTCGTCCGTCGGGCATTTTGCCGTAAGGCACCTTCTCGACGGTAGGTTTCCCCTTGCCCGCCGGCGCCTTGCCGGAGCAGGATGCCAGGCACACGCACGCGGCCGCAAGGGCCGTGAGGCACAGTACCAGTTTGCACGCTGTCATGATGCGCTCCTTAAAGAGACGTTCCGGTTCTCGTGTTGCGGTCCCCGTTGCGCGGCGGGTCCGGAGACCCGCCGCGCATAACTCGTTTACCTGCGCCGGCGTAGCATGTCAAGGGCAACTGCGCCGATAATGACGCCGCCCTCGACGAAAGGTTGCCAGTTCGCATCGACGCCCAGCACCACGAGGCCCTGGCGGAGGACGCCCATGATGGCGGCGCCAAGGAGCGCCCCCAGGACGGTCCCGACGCCGCCTGTGAACGATGCCCCGCCGATGATGACCGCGGCGATGACCCGCAACTCGTCGCCCATGCCGGCGCTCGGCTGCCCTGTGGCCACGCGCGAGGCCTGGACGACGCCCGCCAGGCCGGCCATGACGCCGCAGAACGCATAGACGCCCCACTTGATGCGCGTGATGTTGAGGCCCGACAGCCGCGCGGCCTCCTCGTTGGCGCCAATATAATAGATATGTCGGCCAGTCCGCGTGAATCGCAGAAAGACGTCGCCGGCCAGCACCGTCAGGGCCATCAGC
>CAYGWP010000532.1:0-13053 GCA_964353455.1 uncultured Anaerolineales bacterium | reverse complement strand
CAGCAGATACAGGCTCATGGGAGCGGCGGCGGGCCTGCCCGCCAGTCCGTAGGGCGGGTCGGCCACCTCGGCCGTGCCCACGAGGTAGGCGTTTCCGGCCAGGTTCACGCGGCGGGGCAGGGGCCCTTGCGACGCAAGGTTCCGGAGTTCCTGCGACTGGTCGGGCGGGAGGCTGGTGGCGACGATCTCAGGTTGGCCGAGCGGTCCGGCGGCAACCTCCGCCCCGAGTATCTGCCGCAGACGCGACATCATGGCATCCGTAAGCGGCAGACTCATCGTCCCAAAGATGCCCGCGGCGTTGCGGGCAGACTCGTCAACCAGGCGATGTTCGATGACCCGCCCCGCCACCGCCACGCCCGCCCAGCCGACGGCAATGCCGACGGCCACAACCAGGAGGTTCATGGCCAGCAAGAGGCGGATTCTGATCGACAGTCTCATTTACATACTCAGGACCGTCGGCCCCTTCGGCAGGTCGAAGCAGACCGTGACGGTCTCTCCCTGGCGCAGCCAGGCGCCGCTCTTAAGGTCCCGCTGGGCGGTGACCTCGGTGAGGGCGATGGGCGCGCCCTTGTGGCTGATCTCCGGGCGCGCGGCGCCGGCCGCCCGCGCGCGGACGGTGAACCGCGGGCATGACAGAGGCGCCGTCAGATTGATCTTGCCTGCGGCCCTCTCGATCCGCGTCAGTTCCTTGGCGGCCCAGTAGCGGGCCAACTCGCCGATCTTCATCCAGATCGTGCTGTCGCGGTATTTTTTCTCGAGCGCCAGGATCGCCTGCTGGCATTCCTGGAACCCCTTCTTGGTGCCCTGCGTGTACAGGCCGGGCCAGTGGCAGAGCATGATGGCCGGTTCGCCGCGTTCGATGAGTTCCACGAGCCGCCCCGCGGAGGCGTCGGCGCTACAGTATCGCGAACCGTCGGGACTTCCGTCGCCGTCCCAACTGCCGAACCAGTCTCCCGTGCCGGCCCAGGCGCTGACGATGGCGCGCGGCTGGTCGGAGTCGCGGCCCTCGACGGCCTCAAGGCGCGGCTGCGTGCTCTCTTTGGCGTCGGCCACGTACTTGAAGTAGTTCGGCAGTTCCGCCCCATAGACATCCCGCACGGCCTGGCCGACGGCGACGGGCAGTTCCGCCTTGACGGCGCTGCCGAAGCCGCCCGGCGTAGTGATGCCCTCGCAGGGAATCTCGCAGTTCTTCAGTATCCGCAGTGCGTAGGCGATGTAGGCGGCCAGTTCGTCCACGCTCTTCTTGCCCTGCGGGTACGAGTTCTCCATCGTACCCGCGCTGATCTCGGGCACGGGGTGGCCGGTGGCCAGGTCGAGGACCCGCGTGTGGGTGATCATCTCCGGGTGGATGTCCCAGTTGGGCAGCATGAGTTCGCGGACGAGTTTGAGGCTCTCCAGGAGTTCCCGCCGCGGCCAGCCGGGCAGTTCGCGGTCCAGCCGCCCCACGCACGCCGGGTAAGGGACGATGCTGAACTTGCCCTTGACGCCGTGCTCTGCGCACCACTGGCCGAACTCGCGGAGGAACGCATCCGGGATTTCGCGCGGCCACGTCTTCCAGGGCTTCTTGTAGATGTCGCGGGTAGGCCATGCCTCGGCGAACTGCGGCATGCAGAAGTGGCCCATGTTCACCAGGCATGTCGAATCGTCGATGAAAAACGACAGGGGGACGCGGCCCTGCGGGTTGATGACCTCAAGCGGCGGCTCGCTGGGGGAAGAAAAGGTGCCTGGAGGCTGGAGGTTCAGGATTCCAGGCTTCTTCTCTTCCTCGGCCAGGCCCCGCAGCGTGCCGAGTCCAAGGCCGGCCGCCGCCGCAGCGCCTGCCCTCAGGAAACCGCGACGTGTGGTCTGCCACATGGTTCGCCTCCTTCACTTTGCCGGAAGCCGCGCGAGCAGCCGACGGCATCAGCATATCCCCCTCGCGCCGCTTCGCAAGCGGAATACCGCTGGAACCGCGCGAAGCCGGACGAATGGGGACGAGGGCAGCAAGAACGCGGTGGATGTGGTGGTCGTGGAGCGGTCGCACCCGGCCGCCGTAGCCCGTGCTACTCTGGCGGGGCGAAGGAGGCCTGCCCCAAGTGCGGCAGTTCCCACCGCAGCGAGTACTGGGGCAAGTTGGTGCAGCGGTGTACGGGCCTGCGGGGCGATAGCACACCCTACACTGCTATCATCCGCCGCCGGCCGGCCACGGGTCGCCGCGGCGACCCAGGGTGCCGGTGCGTGGACTGCGGGCAGGTGAGGATCGACAAAGAGTACGCCTAACGTATGCTTCACCTGGCGGGCGGCTTCGCCCGATCAGGTGGAAGCAATGGTTCGATTGTCTCCCATCTGCCTCTTTATCATCTCGGCTGCTTCCTCCAGTTCCGAGCGCGGGGGCTTGGTGAAGTACCGCTCAGCGAACCTCAGCCCAAAGCCATCCCCATCATATCGCGGGAACACATGGAAGTGAACGTGGAAAATCTCTTGCATTGCAGCTTCGCCGTCCGCAAGGAAGAAGTTGACTCCTTCGCATTTCAGTCCGGAGCTACGAAGGGCTTTGGCCAGTCGCTGCGCCACGCGGAAAATGTGCGCCCCTGTTTCCTCGGGCAAGTCCGCCAGGTACGCTGCGTGTAGGTTGGGGACGATGTCGATATGCCCGGGGTTGACAGGCTGTATGTCCATGAAGGCTGAGACCACATCGTCTTGGTACGCGAATGTGGCTTCGGTCCGGCCCCGCACGATGTCGCAGAAGATGCAGTTCTTCATCATCTCCCCTTTGATCGAACGGCGCGGCTGAGCGGCGCGGCTTCTCCGTCCGCTCCAGCCGCAGGTTAGCCACCGTCCCAGTCTTGCCTCCGAAGTTCCCAGTAGGACTCGCCTTGGGCCATGTCCGCTGGCCGAATCGCGGGCCTCAATCCGCAGCGCTCATACAACCTGCGAGCCGAAAGATTTTCTTCAGAAGGCTCCGTCCAGACGGCGTCAACTCCTGGCTCAGACTGAAAGATGAACTTGATCAATCTCCTCAAGGCGTCAGTCGCAAGTCCTCGGCCTTGGGCCGCAGGAATCAGCTTTATGTCAAGCCCGGCTCGTCTGTGAATACTGTCTACAGCATAGTAGAGCTCACCGCAAAATCCCAGAACTTCAGTGTGAACCACGAAATGATGGCGACTCGGATTGCCCTGGAGACGCTCAAACCATTGGTTCACTCGATGTTGATCGTATCCGAGTCCATCGGGGGAACCCACCCACTTCATCACGCGTCCGTCATTCCAAAGCGTCATCAGATCCGATAAGTCAGCCTCGGAGGTGTTGTGAATTGCCACCAGTTGACCGTGAATCTCCATTTCATTAGCTCAAGCCTCATCGCTGACTTATGTGGCTAACGACAAAGATAAGTTGCCGGGCCGGCTGCAACAACGTCATCTCGCGAAAAGCGGTGATGCCGGCCCGGTCAACTTCATCGCCTTGTTCGGCCGGCTCCCCCTACAGACGCCTGCAAAATTTAGCCAGCCACGGGTTTCGTTGTCATTGCGAACATGCCAGCGGCGACGAGAAACAAAATCAGGCCGCCGACGGAACCGATTTTTCCTTGAATCGTTTTGAAAGCAAGGAACCCCAAGACGGATGCGATAAATGCCAGCAAACTAACCGCCAGCAGTACGAGGTCCACATTGATCGTTATGTACTTTTCTATGGACTTGTCCAACCCCAGACCAGCGACGGCAAACAGCGCCAGCATCACTCCAAGTGCTGCTGCGAACAGCGCCAGGGAGATCCAGCCGATAACCTTGTTTTCGCGCATTTCACGTTCTCGCTTTCTTGTGCAGGGGCCTAACGACGGCCTAACGGTTGCGCTTCAGCGGCGCCGAGCGCCAGCGAGGGGACGCGAGCGCGGCGTAGTTGGCCGCGCGAAGCGTGTCCGCTGCAAGCGCGGGTTAGGCGTGCCCTACTTTCTTGTACGAATTTGCTCTGCCTGCTCGCTTCGCGGCACTATCATGTGGATTAATCGTAGAAACTTTGAGACCGCGACCTTTGTAACTCGGAGGAATGCTGGCACGTTGACGTGGACTTTGCCAGAATGGCTAATGAACGGCTCGCCCGACGGATCGCCCATGAACATAGCATAGTTGTCTGCGAGCGCCGAATTGTGGACCAGCAAGCACCTGTAGTTTTCATAGAGCTTGTTAATGACTGAAGCAGTCAACGATAGGCTGTAGTAATCGCTGTTGAGGATATAGAAATGGTGCGGGGTCTTCTTGATGGCTACGTGCTTTCCGTCCACGAGGATGGAGAACCCTGGCGTGCCTCGGTGGTACGAGCCAACGCTGTCAGCGACGCAGAACATCAAAGCCACAGCGGGATAGCCCAAACTGCCTCCAACCTGCGCTTGTCCCCAGGCAATATCCTTTTGGAAGGCCACGCAGAATTCGGCTGCATGAACGAATTCTGGCAGAGACTCTTTCAGAAGTGATGTGAGCGATGAATGGATAGCCATGATTGGCACGCCTAACAAT
The DNA here is from genome assembly GCA_964353455.1 of uncultured Anaerolineales bacterium. GTDB lineage: Bacteria > Planctomycetota > Phycisphaerae > FEN-1346 > FEN-1346 > CAYGWP01. Next base: position 8,563 of record CAYGWP010000532.1, on the reverse strand, counting down.
GTTTAGACGGACCCGCCTAAAATCCCAGGATCGCCCTGGGAGTCCGCATAACATGCCCGCGAATGCGGGGGCGGATGCGATCTAACTCGTGCAACGGCCAAGGGTTGCGGCCGGCCTGCGATTTTATCATGGCGTCTTATGCGGGTCCGCATAACATCCTCCCTCACAGGCCGTCCACCGGGCTGCGAACGCCAGCCGGTCCGCGTTTGAGGACATGACTCACCGGCTTGGAATTGGACTCCGCACCTCACCGGGGACTATACACAGCGAATTCGGGCATTGCCAATACATTCCGGTTCCACCCTTGCGTCCTCGCCAACCAAGACGTATAGATCAGGTGACGGACAACTGAATACGCGAAGGGCAGACCGGGCGGACTGATCATCCGTCGGTCGGGCCGGGCCCGGCTTGCGGCGCTGCCGCACCCGCGCACCACGCCGTCAGGACCATTACCGCCGCCGCAGCGCCTGCCCTCAGGAAACCGCGACGTGTGGTCTGCCACATGGTTCGTCCTCCTTTGCTTTGCCGGGAGCCGCGCGAGCAGCCGACGGCATCAGCATAGCCCCCTCGCGCCGCTTCGCAAGCGAATACGCTGGAATCCGTGGACTTCCACTCCCGCCCGCAACACGTTAGAGTAGAGGTGGATGTGCGGCCGGTATAGCGGGAACCTGACGCATGAACGTCACCACTGAATGGGTCGAGACTCTCTACCAGCGCCACGGCCGCGCGCTGCTCGGGTATCTGGGCCGCTCGTTCGGGCGGTCCGAGGCGGCCGAGGACCTGCTTCACGAGACGTTCGTGCAGGCCCTTCGCCGTGCCGACCGCCTTGGCGATGCGGCGTCTCCGCGGGCGTGGCTGTTCGGCATCGCGCGGCGGGTCGGGCTGGCGTCGCTCAGGCGACGGCGGATGGCGCCGCTGCCGGCCGACGTGCCGCTGGCCCCGGCGGCCGAGGTCGACGACCGGCTCGACGGGCTGCGGCGGGCCGTGGCCGCGCTGCCGCAGCCTCAGCGCGAGGCCATGGAACTGCGGCTGGTCGATGGGCTTTCGTACGAGGAGATCGCCGGCGTGCTCGATGTGCCCGTCGGCACGGTTCGCTCGAGGTTGCACGGTGCGGTGCAGAGGCTGCGTGAGGAGATGTTGCGAGGGGTCTGAAGCCTTTTCGCGCCTCTGAAAGAGAAGGGGTCAGGCCCCTTTTCCGAACATCCGGAAAAGGCGCCAGACCCCTTGACACGGGAGGTCGCTATGGACCCGAAAACTTTGGAGCGGCTGATGCTTGACGATGCCCTGGGCGTTCTGGGCGACGACGTGCGGGCGCTGCTGGCCGAGCACGTGGCCGCCGCAGGTCCCGACGCCGCCGCCAGGGCCGAGTCGTATCGGCAGGCGGTTGACCTTGCTCGCCGCGCCCTCGGCGGGCAGGGGGGTGAAGGGCCCGCGCTGCCCGCGCTCCCGGCCGCGGACATGCTTCGCCGGGCGGCATACCGGCGGTGGACCGGCCGCGCGGCAGCCCTTGCGGCGTGCCTGGTTATCGGCGTGGGATTGGGGTTTGCGATCTTCGGCCATGCGCCGCCGGTTGCGCCGCCCGCTGCCGCGCAGGTGACGGCCCATGCGGCGCCGCCTGCCGCGCCTGCGGCCGGCGTTCAGGATTTCTGGTCCGTGCGGCGGCTGGCGGGGATGCCCGCCGTCGCTGAGCCTCCGGCGAAGCCGCCGTGGTTTGCGCCGACGAATTCCGGCGGCCACGAGTCATCCGTGAACTTACAGTGATATGGCCGCGCTGCTTGGTGCAAGTGTGGCACGCCCGCCCCCGGGCGTGCAAGTGGCCGATAACCGGCACAGCCGAGGGCGGCTGTGCCACAAGCAACTGGATTGTGAAGCAGTTTCCAAGGAGGACTGGCATGATCCGCACGCTCTCGCTGTGCCTGATCGCCGCCGCCGCGTTGTGTAGTTCCGCCTGCTGCCTGCCCGAAGCCAAAGTCCAGTGGTCTCCCGACGGTCGGTGGGCGGCCGTCCTGGCGCCCGACGGCCTGTACCTCTCCGACGCCGACGGCGCCCTCTCTCCGCTGGTCGCCCCCGGCGTGAGGGCCGCCGCATGGACGCCCGACTCCAAGCGGCTGATCGTCCTTCGCGTCATCGACGTCCCCACGTGGAAGGAGGCGAAGACGCTGCTCGACGAAGCCCAGGTCCGCGACGTGATCGCCCGGGCCAGGCTGCTGAAGCAGGAGGTCATGTGGCACGAAGGGCCGTTCGACAAGTTCGATCCCAAAGGTCTCACAGAGGTCAGCGGCGCGCAGGCGGCCCTGATGCTGCTCTACCTGCGCGACGAAGACCCGGCCGGCCTGGCCGAGAAGTTGGGCGAGCACTGGGACGACATCAAGAAAGCCACGGCGCCTGTGACGGTCATTGAGGCGGGGGACGTTGCCGGCGGGGCCGTGAAGTTCCAGCCGCCCGCGGCGCGGACGTTCGTGGGCCTGACGTCGATCCGCCTGTCGCCGAGCGGACGGCTCGCGGCGTGCGTGGGCGCCCCCGCCGCGGAGAAGGCCGAGGACCCGTCGCTGTGGGTCGTGTCGGTCGCCGGAGGGCCGCTGCGCGAGGTGGCCGATCGCGTATCGCAGCACCCCGACTGGTCGGCCGACGGCCAGTTCGTCGTGTACGGCCGCGCGGCCGGATCAAAGGCCGGCGGCAACGAGAACCTGCGGCTGGGGACGATCTCGCGTCGCCAAGTGGCGGATGCCGGGGGGGCGCTGCTGACCGACTTCGGCAAAGCCGAGGACCTGGCGGGCCTGCTGTTCCACGATACGCTCATCGTGCGGTGCCTGGGCGACGGCCGGATCCTCTTCTACTCGGGGGCGGTGCAACTTCCGTGCACGGCCGCCGACCTGCCGCAACGGGCCGAGTTGTTTGCACTCCAAACGAAGGGGCCGGTTGCGGTCGGACGCGTCATCGCAAAGGGCGCCCAGGAAGGACAGCCCGAGGGCGGTCGATGGTTCCAGGTCAGTCCCGACCAGAAGCGCGTTCTGATCCAGACGCCCAAGGGCATCTCGATCGTTTCGCTGGCCGACGGCCGGGTTGAATCGACCATCGCCGAGAGCCCGAAGGACCTGCTGAACCTGCCTGTGTGGCGGACCTCCGACGAGGTGTGCCTTGCGGTCAGCGCGGGGTCGAAGATCGGCTCGGCCGCCCGGTCCGAGATCGTCCTGTGGTCGGCCAAGGGCACGAAGGTCCTGAGCAAATCCTGGCCGGACAAGATCGTGAAGGACATGCTCGATGGGTCGAAGGGCACACCGGTCGAGGAGAAAAAGCCCGGAGAGGCTGCGCCTGCCCCGGCTTCGCCCCCGCCAACCGGGCCGAAGCCGCCCAAGCCCGCGCCGTGAGCGCCGTGGTCCGCGTGCCGCCGCACACACGCTTGACTGTCCTCTTGGCGGGCGATAAGGTTGGCGTACAGTATGCGGCATGGGCTCGCAGACCTTGTCGGAGGCCCAAGCGGGTGTCGTTTCGGGAACGTCAATGCCCTGCGGCATTACGGTCGCGGACTGTATAAGACAATAGAGATCACGCGATAAGGTGTTCGCGGAGAGGTGTCTGAGCGGTCGAAAGAGCCGGTCTTGAAAACCGGTGTCCGCCTTGTGCGGACCGTGGGTTCGAATCCCACCCTCTCCGCCATCCTTCTTGGGCCATCATCGCCTGCCGGCTGTCCTCGTGTGGATGGTAGTAGAGGTCGAGCATCTGGGAAGAACTGTGTGCGAACGAGTTTCTCGCCGGGTCCTGCCCGCAGTTTTGTGAAGGTCGCGCCTGCGGAGAACGCCGCAGCGCTTCGCGTAGTTGCGCGGGCGCGCTTCGCGGTCATGCCGGACTTCTTCGGCGACGACACGGTGTTCGATCCGCGCAAGTCGCCGGGCGAGAGGCTTTTCGTGCCCGCCGCTGGCGGTTCTCACCCCCGTTGACGTGCTGCGCGAGACCCTCAGCCCGGTTCGTGGAGAAGTTGCGGGACATGTCGCGCAGTGTCCTGAGGAAGAAGCATTCCACAGAGGGCGCGTAACACTGCCCTCCCTCTGGGCGCTTAAGGGAAGGGGTCGGGAGTGTTTTCCCGCCAACCCTATTTGCCTGGGGCATCGCGACAGGCTACCGCTTGGACTCCGGTGTTGCCTTGACCCCGCCATTACTAAGGGCGGGCCGCCTTGTCGGCCTCCGCTACCGGCTGAGACGGTGCCGCGAAGCCGCGCAGCCGGAGCCAATCCGCGCACCGCTCCCACCAGGTGTCCAGCACCCGCCGCGTTTCTCCCTCGGCCTGGAGGAAGTTGTGGGGCCCCTTCTCATAGATGTGCATCTCGCAGGGGACGCCTGCCCTGCGCAGGGCCGCGGCGAACATCAGGCTGTTTTCGATCGGAACGATGGTGTCGCTCCACGAGGAGATGATCAAGGCCGGCGGCGTGTCTTTGGTTACCTGTTCGTCGGTGGAGCAGAAGGCGAGGAGTTGCTCGTCGGGGTTTTCGCCGAGCAGGTTCTTGACGGACCAGGCGTGGGTGTGCGGCGGCCGCATGGTGATCACCGCGACGCTCAGTATCATCAGGTCCGGCCTGGAACTGACGCGCTCGATGGGGTCGGCCGCCTCGGTGCGGCCGGCATCGAAGTGCGTGCCCGTCATCGCGGCAAGGTGCCCGCCCGCCGAGAAGCCCATGATCCCGACCCGCTTCGGGTCGATCCCCCACTCGGCCGCCCGCGCGCGGACCGTGCGAATAGCGCGGGTCGCGTCCTGCAAGGGCGCCGGGTGCTTGTAGCGGAGATGCCTGTACTTCAGAACGAAGCCGGCCACGCCGACCGAGTTCAGCCGCTCGCCCGCCGACTGCCCGTGTATGAGCGTCAGAAAACCGTAGCCGCCGCCCGGACACACGATCACCGCCGCCCCGGTGGCCTTGTCGCGCGGGGGCAAGTAGGGGGTGAGCGTAGGGATGTCGGCCTCTTCCTTGCCGATCGCGCCCGGCGCGCCGTCGGGCCATAAGACAATCGGCTGGGGCGATGGCTCTTCCGCCGCGATGTGTGACCCTAGCGCCAGCGCGGCGGCCAGCAACAGACAACCAGCCACGAGCAGGTTCGCACGCATTGATTTCTCCCTTCAATTGGCCGGCGGGCGGCCGGCCGTGGCACGGCTACGGCCCGTGCCGTGGCCGGCCGTTCACCCTGGTGTAGTAGTAGATGAACGCGAGAAACTGGCCTTGTCGTGGTGTGTATGCGGCCGTCATCCTTGACCCCTGCCGCGCTAGGTTCGATCCTGAGGAGGTTTCGGCCTGTCGGCCGGGATCCAGGGGATCAGGCCCTTCTGGTAGGCCACGACCTGGGCCTCGCGCGGCGCATGGCGGATGTCCATGAGGAAGCCGTTCACCTCCAGCATCCAGACCAGCGGGTTATCCTCCAGCCTGCTTGGCAGGCACCAGTCGGGGTCGAAGGGCACCAGGTCGAGCCCCTCGCGGATCACCTTCGCTTTGGCCTGCATCGTGGGCGCTTAAGACCCCGAGGCCCTTCGCGATATCGGCCGCCGTCACGTGGGGCGTTTGGCCCGCCATAGCCTTGGCGGGGGCGATGCCGGCGGCCCAGCCTTCGGGTTTGCCGTGGAGTACGGGAGATCCCTCCTGGCAGACCTCGACGGCCATCTCCCGGCAGAGGTCCTTGTACTCGGCGTTGAGGTGCGCGTCGCAGAACCCGTCGGTGATTTCCACGAGTTCGGAGAACCGGGCAGCATAGGCCTTGTGGACCTCAGCCATCAGGTCGCGGAGGGCATCGTTTGCGGCCCGCCAGGACTAAGGGCGGGGCCGGCGGTCATATCTCCCTCTCCTCCAATTTTCTGTGCCCGCTATAGTCTTCTGTGGGAGTCAGCGCCTGGCGCAACACCTCGATCCACATGTTATCCTCTGCCTGTTGTTTCCTCCGGCGGGCGTCCTTCTTGTCAATCTTGTCCCGCACAATCCTCACGTCGCCGTAGACGCTCGTTTCATGACCGCCTCGCACGGCGGGAAGCCGCTCGACCTCGATCAGCCGAAACGCCTCAAGGACGGTGAGGCCCCGGTTGCGCCCGCCCTACGTACTGGCGGGCCGGCGCGACAGGCCCCTAAGCCGTGCCCCGCCCTTAGTCCTGGCGGGCATGTTGCCTCCGGCCGCCTTCAGGACGCCCCAGAGCCCCGCCCTTAGTCCTGGCGGGCCGCGCCGGCCCGCCAGTACGTAGGGCGGGCACAGAACGGTTGGGAAGACGGACTTGTGTTGGGGACGCACGGGGCATGTGCTGCGCCAGCGGTCCACGGAGGACGGGTCAAGGCGTCGCGGCGATTCTTCATGGACGGGCATCTTACGTCTCCTGCCCGGAACGGGTTCAGACTTCGGAGCGGGCGCAGGGGAACGGGCAAGGTGCCGCTACGGCGCGGGTTTCCCGTCATCGGGCCGGGCGGCGGGTTCCAGCGACCAGGTGATGGTGTTCCGCTCCGGCTTGAGACCGGCTAGGGGACCCGGGACGCGGTCCTGACGATTCAGCCCGTGGATGTCCGTGTCCACGGAGATGCCCTTGCCGTAGCGGTCCTCGATGGTCTGCCCGACGGTGGGCAGCACCCCCACCAGGGCGGCATCGACGCGGGGGCCGCGCAGGCCGAGCGCCGCCTTGTCCACGTCGAAGGTGAACGTGACGCCCAACGGGGTCTCCTCGCGGCGGAAGCCCGTCTTGAAGGGGTCCACGACGCTGTGGGCATCGCCGAAGGCGCTCCTGCCGGCGCCTTCCAGGAAGAGGTTGCCGTCCGAGGCGTATCCGGAGGCCTGCTTCACCTTCTCCAGGCCCCGACGGATGAAGATGTTGTTGAACCACTTGTCATCCTGTGGGATGCCGCACTTGCGGTCAACGGTCGTCCGCGTGTGCGGCCGGTAGTACTGCGACTGCCGCTTGGTGTCCGAGACCATCTCGAACGCGCAGTCGGCGAAGAGGTTGTGAGCAAAGACGGTCCCCTCGGAGTTGCTGCGGACCCCCTGGCCGACGAGCACGTTGTTGTCCACCAGGATGGGGCCGTGATCCATCTCCAGGAAGATGGCGGCCGCCTTCGTGTCGTAGATGATGTTGCCCGTAATGCGGGTGCCCTGGTTGCCCCAGTCCATCCAGATGCCGAACGCGCCGTGCGACTGGTGATCGACGCGGCGGATTATGTTGCCCCAGATGACCGTGTCCACGGACTCATGGAACTTGATGGCGGCGGTCTCCCATCCGCCGAACTCCTTACGGTAGTTGGTGTCTTCGATGAGATTTCCGGCGATCAGGCACCGCGTCGCGCCCTTCTGTCCTGCGATGCCCGCCTGGCCGCAACGCCGGATCACGTTGCGGCGGATGATATGGTCGCCAAAGGCCTCGATGTCGCCGTAGTCCACGCCCGGGGCGTGCCCGAGCACGATCCCCACGCAGCGGGCGTTGGTGACCCGGCAGTTCTGGATGATCCAGTGCCTGCCCATCCGCGGGCCGATGGCCCCCATCTGGACCGCCAGGCCCGGCGGCTGCCAGTTCTCCGCCGAGTGCATCAGGTGAAACCCCTCGACGGTGATGTACTTCAGTCCGCTCTCCGACGGCATGAAGACGCTCTCGCGGACGTTGATTTCGGCCAGTTCCCGGTTGGGGTCCGCCCGGCCGAAGTTGGCCCGGATGACGGTCGTCTGCTGCACCACCTGGCAATGCCACGTGCCTTGCCGCTGTTTGACCGCCTCTGAAGTCTGCTGCTCGCCCAGCGCCTCGCCGTTAAGGTACACGTCGCCCCGGTGGTGCCACTGCCCGTATTCGAGCCAGCCGCCTGAGAGAGCCAGCGCGTAGGGGTTGTAGTCGCCGAAAAAGGCCTCGGGCAACTCCGCCTTCCAGACGCCGTCTCCTTCCGGCACCCAGAACGTGATACGCTCAGACCCCTTGATAAGGACCTCTTCCCCCGCAGCCGCCCGGTAGATGATGCGGCCCTGCTCGCTCGTGCCGCCGCGGGCGGGCTTCACCCATTCGCGGTACGTTCCGGCGTGGACCGTCACCGTGTCTCCGGGCTGGGCGGCGGCCGCCGCTTTGCTGAGGGTGAGGTAGGGGCGGGTCTGGTCGCCGGCGTCGGCATCGTCTCCCGTCTTGGCGACGTGGATTTCCCGCGCGGAAGCGGCGGCCGCGCCCAGCAGGACGGACGCGCAGGCCGCCAGATAGACCGTCCAGGGCCATGCAGGCATAGGTCACTTCCTTTCATGCTGCGAAGGGACCGTCGCGACCTGCCGCAAGCGGCCATCGCAGGCGTTCTACTCTTCCTTGTCCCAGTCCACGTACTGTGGAGGGCTTGCGCCCACGCGTTTGGTGACCCTCACCTTCTCGTCGTCGGTCATGAACAGCGTGACCCCGCGATTGAAGACCTCGATCTCGACCACGTCGTCGGTCAGAATCAGCCGCAGATGGTCGTACTCGACGGGGTCGCCCGCCTCCTTGTCGCCGTACACGCCGCCCAGGTCGAGGACGCGCTCTTTGTCGCTGGCCTGCCGCCTCGCATGCCGCCCGCTCCCGAGGCTTCAACTGGTACGTTGCTGCCTGTAG
>CAYGWP010000531.1:0-3179 GCA_964353455.1 uncultured Anaerolineales bacterium | reverse complement strand
GGTGGGTCAGGAGACCCACCGCGCAAACCGCCCCCCGGCAGAAAGACGCGCGCCAAGCCGTGCGGTGTGGCGGCGACGGCCATGCGCCCGAAAGGCGTATCGAAGAACCTCATTGACTGCTCCTCAGGTAAATCGGGTTCGTATAGACCCACGGCTTGCCGCCCAGTCGGGCCTCGGCGCGATAGACGCCCGCCTCGTCGGCCTTGAACTGGAGGTCCGTCCCGTCGGCCGAGGCCACCGTGACGCCGGCGCGGAGGAGCCTCAAGTCCGCCGCGAGCGGCGAGTGGACTCGGAGCGTCGCCGGCCCGGCCCACTGTCGCTCCTCGCCCATCTGGAGAACCTCGCCCCCGGAATCGGCCTCGAAGCGGAATCCGCGCGAGTCGCCGATCATATCGAGGGCGATGAATGCCCGGCCCTGGCACAGGGCCTCTCGCACGATGGCGGCATCATCCGCCGTGGCGGACCACGCCTCCGAAATGATGTGCGTCCGCAGCGTGCGGAAACCGTCCTCGTACGGAACGATCCGCATGCCGATAAAGGGCAGGACGATGGCGTGGTTGTCGATGGAGCCGATCGCCGGGAACCGCCGCTCGGCCGTCACGCGGTCCCAGTGTGCCACGGTGTCGGGGTGCGGCCCGCGGACGAACTTGCGCCACGTGCGGATGAACGACGGGGCGCGCCAGGGCGTCAGGCCGTTGCAGATGTCGTGCATGAACGACCAGAGTTCGACGCCCGCGAAGCCGGGGATGTCCCAGTCGAGGAGTTCGCCGGCCTTGAGCGACACGCCCATGATGTGTGCCGGGTGTGCGTGGGCGACGAAGGCGGCGGCCCCCTGGTTCTGGATGTCGAAGAGGACGCGCCTCAGGGGTTTCCACCTCAGGCCCGCCACGTCGCGTGCCCCCAGGACGACGACGTGGCTGCGGCGGCGGCAGGTGACCTCGATGCCGACGACCACCAGGACGTCGTCGCGCCAGCCCTGCCATCGGTCGTCGCGCGGGCGGAGGGTGTCGTGGTCCGTGAGGATCAGAAAGTCGAGGCCGGCGCGGCGCGCGGCGGCGGTGATCTCGCGCACGGTGCCGCTGCCGTCGCTATAGCACGAATGCAGATGAATGGAACCGACGTATTCAGGCATGGGCCTCGGGCCCTTCTATTTCGTCGCGCATGTGGGTGGGCGAGACGCGGGTCCGCCGCGCCAGGTACAGCACGCCCCCGGGGGCGCTCACGACCATCTGGACTATGCGATACGCGAGGATCATGGCCAGGGCCAGCGTTGCGGCCTCGGCCGGCGCCATGGCGGCGCCCCCGCCCAGAACGCTGGGGCGGAAAAGTTTCTGGGCCATCGCTTCCGCCACCCCGAACCCCCCCGGCACAGGAATCAGCGACCAGCCGATCCAGATCACCGGCATCACCACGAAGTAGTGGTGCCACGAGGCCAGGCTCCCGAGGCCCGTGGCGATCCACCACGTGGCCAGCACCGAGACGATCTGCGTGAGCCAACTGTAGGCCATCGCCACGGCCACGGCCCGCTTGTGGTATCGGTAGAGGAAGACGGCGCGGTCCACCTTGGCGGCGGTGTCTCCTCCCGGAAGTTTCGCCAGCAGGGCGTCCAGTCTCAGCACCCGCCTTATGCGCCGGCTGTAGAAGACGGCCGCCCCGATCGCCGCGGCCGCCAGCGAGAGACCCACCAGGACCTGCGCGGCGCGGACCCGCTCGTCGTGCAGGCTCGCAAGAACCGCCACCGCGCCAAGCATGCACATGGCAATGAGTCCGATGAATCGGTCCAGGAACACCACCGTCACGGCCTCGGCCTTCCGGTGCGTCTGCGTGGCGATGTAGTAGGCCTTGACGAAGTCGCCGCCCAGCGACCCCGGCAGCCAGTTGTTGAAGAACCACCCGATGTACGTCAGGCGAAGGCTTTCCAGAAACGTGATGTGGATGCCCTGGACAGCCAGAAGCAGTTGCCATCGGATCGCCCCGACGGGCGACTGGAGCATCATGACGGCGGCGGCCGCCAGCACCCAGCCCCAGTGCCCGGCCAGGCGTCGGCCGATCGTGATGAGTCCGGCGATCCGCACGGCGCCTTCGGGCCGCGCGTCGGACCGGAACTCCTCCGCCCCAATCAGCCGCGCGCCGCCGTCAGGCAGCGCGACAAGAACCCCTTCCGGCCCTTCCCGGACGACCTGAAGCGCCGGCTCGCCCGGCGCCGGCCGCACGGCGTCGTAGAGGCTGGCCTGGCTGAGGACGTAGGCGACGAGCCCGGCCGCCGCCAGCAGGCGGGCTGCGTGCCACAAGATGCGCTTGGGTTTGTCGCTCACGTTACCTTTTCGACAAGAGCATCTCGATGAACGCCTCGAGGCGCGTGCGGCCCTGGCCGGCCAGCGGGCCCGGCCGGTCGAACTCCAGCGTCAATATCGGCACTCCGAGGGCCTCCCTCAGCAGCCGATCCTGAATGTGCCGGAAACAGAAACTCTGGACGTAATGCACGAGTCCGTCGAGGCGCCGCTCGGCGACCGCGCGCCGGATGTCCTCGATCCGCCCACGCACGTGATATGGATACGTGTAAGCCATGTACTGCTCGACGAGGTCTCCCGCCAGGACTGAGGGCGGGCCGCCCGCCAGCGCGGGCATGCTGAACTGCCGCTGAAATTCATTGAACACCACGCGCGCGCCCAGGCCCTCCAGAAAACCGTACAACCCGCCGCAGATCGGCGGAATCCCAATGTATCCGAGCCGGAACCGCCCGGCAAGCGACGGCCGCGCGCGGGCCTCGGCCAGAAACTTCCCGGCCGCCGCCGCGTAGGCCTCCGGGTCGCCGCCCAAGTCGCTGGCGCCGATGAGCCACAGGTGGTTCTCTTCGCCGGTGACGCGGCCTTCCTGCCACGTGAGGCGGTCGATCTCTTCGAGCGTCGACCGCAGGGGCACAAGGCGTCGGTGCTCGCACTCGGCGGCATCGCGCGTCGTGCCCAGGCGGGCCGCCAGCCCGTCCAGCGCCGCCGCCAAGAGCGCGGCGTCCTTGGGAAACGGGTAGTTGAAGTTGATGACCTCGATGCCCTCCGAGGCAAAGACCTCCATCAGGGCGTGCGTGTTGGAGCAGTCGCCCTGGGCGACGCCGATGACCCGCCGCACGCCCAGCCGCCGGGCCGTCGCGTAGATGCCCTTGATCCAGGCGCACGAGTTGA
>CAYGWP010000530.1:0-7459 GCA_964353455.1 uncultured Anaerolineales bacterium | reverse complement strand
CCCAGGGCCAGCAGCGACAGCGTGGCCGGCTCGGGCACGCACATCGTGTCGATGACGACCTGGTCCAGATACACCTCCCAAGCGGCAACTGTCGCGAGATCGGCTTGAATCCGCTCCCAAGCGGGGTTTGGCTCAAGAGTGAACTCGTACGCATACACAGCCCAACCCGTGATGGAGTCGTACGTGTGCCCCACCTCCGTGAATGCCGGTTGGAAGGGACCGCCTGCATCGGTCCAGACGTTCAGGTCGGCCAGCCATGCCGCATTCGGGTACATGACCTCCTCAAACCAAGTGAACTGCATCCGAACGACTTTGGTGCGGTTGGACTGATCGTAGTTGTCGAGCTGGAAGACAATTCTCTCGATGCCGGTGGGGCCTTCGTCCGGGATCTTCAGGACATTCCCCCGGCCGGCGTACTCGCTTAGCAGCAGGGTCTCGGCGGTTGCCTCGGCCCAAGGGGCCCTGGGCCCCGGCGGAGTCGCCTGCCAAGAGTCAGGGGACATGTCGCCAGGGAACCCGGTCCACGCATTCCACTCGGCGCTCAACGTATTCGGCGAACCACGCCAAGGGGGAGGGAAAAGATCATCCGCAAGAACGAAACTGGACCCCAACAGCAGCACGGCCGTGATGGTTACAAGGTTCCGCATGGGTTGGTCCCCTTCAAGGTCCATCGCTTCTCGTGCTCGGCGATGCGGCCCCACTGGTCCGCATGGCCATTGCGTTGAGCGTGAGGAAAGTTGGCTTGCCCCTCCAGGGGCGAGCCCGCAACACCAGACAAAGTCCTTGTGGGCAAACCGGATGCCAAGGACTGGCTTTCAGCGGTTTTCGCTTGGCCAGGGCGCGCAAGTGTCTGGCGGATCATGGATTAGCAGCATTGGAATCCGTTGTGGCTACAAAGCCTCGATGCGAAGCGCTGTTGCGGAAAAGAAACGCGTTTGGGGGCTCAATCAGCCGAGCGGCAGCAAAACTACCCGAAATTAAAGGCATTCCCTCCAATTTGGTCATCTCTGAAGGGAGTGTTTACCTGCGGCAACATCGCTGCATAATATCAACGCGAATGACCGATCCTACTACAACGCCACTTGCTGCTTTGCGCGATGGGTCTCCTGACCCACCGCGCCGGAACCTGCCATTTCGTCCCCGTGGCGTGGAGGAAAAAAGGGACATTCTGCTTTTCCCCCTTGCGCGGCCGGCCGAAGCGCTCCCAGCCCGCGCGGTCGCTGTTTGACCCGCACGCCAAGGTTATGCGTCCCGAAACGGCCGGACGGCCTATCCCTTCAGCCCCGTCAGCGTCACGCCCTGGATGAAGTATCGCTGGCAGAAGAAGAACACGGCTATCACGGGGAGCATCATCAGAGTGGATGCGGCCATCAGCCACGACCACTCGGCCGACTGCTCCTGGCGGAACTGGTTCAGGCCGAGCGACAGGGGAAACAGCCGCTCGTCCGACAGGTACACCAGCGGGCCGACGAACTCGTTCCACGCGCCCATGAACGAGAAGATCGCCACGGTCGCCAGGGCCGGTGCGGCCAGCGGCAGCATGATCCGCCAGTAGATGCCGAAGAAGCCGCAGCCGTCGATCTTCGCCGCCTCCTCCATCTCCTTCGGAATCGTCATGAAGAACTGCCTCAGGAGAAAGATGAAGAACGCCGCCCCGAACCACGCCGGCACCCACAGCGGCCTCAGCGTGTTGTACCAGCCCAGCGTCTTCCAGAGGATGAACTGCGGGATCATCGTCACCTGGCCGGGCAGCATCATGGTCGCAAGCAGGAGGCCGAACAGCACGTCGCGGCCCCAGAACTTCAGGCGCGCAAAGGCGTATGCCGCAAGGCTGCACGCGAAGAGTTGACCCAACACGTTCAGCACCACCAGGATGATCGTGTTCCGGAGTTGCACGTCGAACGGGATGTACCTCAGTGCCCATCTGTAACTGTCGATGTATTTGTCCAGTGCGGCCCGCAGCGGGCTTGACCGGTTCCACGTCAGCGTCAGCCGCACCGCCTTAGGGTCGGTCACGTCGGTGGCCGCGCCCTCGACAGGTTCAAGTGTGATGGACCGGGTGCCGCGGTACGCCGGCGGAACGAAGGTGTACTCGACCTCCTGCCACGAGCGGATGTCCATCCAGAGGGGGCGTTCGGCCCGGAAGACCCTGCCGCCGCTCTCGACCGTCACTTCGACCCGGTGCCAGGTGGAGTCGGAGTGGATGGGGATGTTCAGCGCCCGCACGTTCTCGGCCGTCTCGGGCAGTCGCAGCGTCTGGACGAGGGAGAACGTTGCGGCCTCGGCGAAATCGTAGGCGATCTGCTCCGAAGGTTCGCCCTCATCCGTGCCGGCCGCAAGGCGGGCCGGTCCGACGGTCTGCCAGCCGGTGGTCTCCAGCGGCTGGGCGAGGTCGTTGGAACTGAGCCGGATCTTGAGCGCCCCGACCGCCAGGCGCCGGACGATGTTGTTCCACGCCCGCTCGACCATCTCGGCGGTGACCGCGCGGCCGAGGAATGCGGGCAGGGCGTCGGCGTTCTTCCACACGTCGTCCGGGACGACCTCGACGGCCTGTGTCCAGAGGGCGCGGATCATCTGCGGGCGGAAGTAGGTGTCATCGGCCATCGCGCGGCCGGCATCCAGGCGGGCGGGGCCAAGTCTCTCGCAGGCGGCGACCCAGAGGGCCTCGTCGATCTTGAGTCGCACCCGCTGCCAGTCGGACTCGGAGAGTTGCTTCGGCGGCTCCGTCGGGTCATACGCGCCGCCGTCGATGAACGGTCCCCGGTCCGAGGACGCCGGCAGCCGCGGAATCCACCTGGGCGGATAGACCGCCAGTTCCTCGTTTCGCTTGGCCGAGGTGCTCACCAGCCAGAGGAACGGGAACGCAAAGACCGCGCAGCCCGCGACGAGGACCGCGTGGACCCAGAACCGCTTGAATAGTTGCCAGGCGTTCATGAGGTCACCCGCCCATAGCGCGGTGGGTCTCCGGACCCGTGCGCGTTCAGCGTGGCCCTGTTCGCCCCTCTCCCCTCAGCCTGCCCGCCCGCTGTATTGGCGGGCGGGAGAGGGGTTGGGGGGGAGGGGGCGACCCACGGCAACCCCTCACCCGGCCTTCGGCCACCCTCTCCCGCAAGGGGAGAGGGTTAACAGCACGGCACACGCTAAACACGTACTACGGTCGCGGCTCGGTTTCGAGGCGTTTTCTGACACTGGCGGCGTGGGCCGGGAAACCTTCGACCTCTGCCAGGCGCAGGACGTCCTCGGCGTCGGCGGCAAGCGCCTCGCGGTCATACTCGATGACGCTCATCGAGCGGAGGAAGTCGCGGGCCGTCAGGCCGCTGGCCCAGCGGGCCGTGCCGCCGGTCGGCAGCGTGTGGCTGGGCCCTGCCACGTAGTCGCCGACGGCAACGGGCGTATAGCGGCCGAGGAAGACCGCTCCGGCGCTGCGGATGCTGCGCAGGACGTCCTCGGGATTCTCGGTCTGGATCTCCAGGTGCTCGGGCGCCAAACCGTTTATGATCTCGGCAGCGGCATCCATGTCGGTCACGACGACGACGGCGGAGTACTTCTCGAGCGCCGACCGGATGGCATCGGCGCGCTTCATGCCCGCCGTCTGTTTCTCGATTTCCTTGACGACCGCGGCGGCCAAGGCCGCATCGGGCGTCACGAGGATCGCCGAGCCGGGGTCGTGCTCGACCTGGCTGAGCATGTCGGCGGCGACGAGGCCCGCATCGGCCGACGAATCGGCCAGAACGACCACCTCGCTCGGGCCGGCGAAACTGTCGATAGCGACCCGCCCGAAAACCAGTTTCTTCGCCAGTTGCACATACGTGTTGCCGGGGCCGACGATCTTCTCGACCGGCCGCACCGTGGCCGTGCCGTAGGC
The DNA here is from genome assembly GCA_964353455.1 of uncultured Anaerolineales bacterium. Lineage (GTDB taxonomy): Bacteria > Planctomycetota > Phycisphaerae > FEN-1346 > FEN-1346 > CAYGWP01. The sequence continues at coordinate 3,594 of CAYGWP010000530.1, read as the reverse complement.
CATTGCGGCAATCGCCTGGACGCCGCCCATCCGATAGACCTCCGAGACGCCGGCGACGCGGCAGACGGCCAGGACGCTCCTGGCGATGTCACCGTCGGACGTGGGCGGGCACGCCACCGCCACCTCCGGCACCCCCGCCGACAGCGCGGGCACCGCCGTCATCAGCACGGTCGATGGATAAAACGCCTTGCCGCCGGGCACATAAACGCCCACGCGCGACATCGGGCGATGGACCAGGCGCAGCGTCCGCCCCTCGCGCGCAAGCGGTTTGCGCTCGCGCGGCAGGACGTAGCGCTGAAACCGGCGGACGGCCTCGCGCACTCGCGTCACGGTCTGGATGAACTCCTTGGGCATCGCGCGGTATGCGGCCTCGATGGTCTCTTCGGGGACGCGCAGGGTCTCCGGGCGCAGGGCGACGCCGTCGAGTTTGTGCGTCCATTCACAGACGGCCGTATCACCGCGTTTGCGGACGGAGTCGAGGATGCGTCGGACGCCGGTTTCGACGTCGGCCGGCGCGGTCTCGCCGGAGATCATCCCCTGCCCTGCGCTCAGGGTCGCGCGGAGCGATTCCAGGGCGGCCCGGCCTTCGGCGGTTCTCGCATCAATTCGGCGGATCACGGCCTTCCTCCGTCTGCTGTGCAAATTCAGAAGGGGATTATAACCGGCGAGAGGGTGGCTTGAAAGAGATATGTGGGCCGGGGCGTACTGCGTCACGGGGGTGGCACGTTTAGCCGCGACTCGAAGTTATGAGTTTAGCCGCGACTCGAAGAGGAGCGCGTTTTCGAACGGCAACACGCGCTCCTCTTCGAGTCGCGGCTAAACGAGTCGCGGCTAAACTCTCGGCCACCCGCCGAGGCAAGCACCCGTAAATGACGCAGTAGGCCGGGGCGCGCCCCGGCCTACGTGTGCGTTCACACTGGCTCGCCGGTGGAGAAGTCGTAGGTCCAGGGCCATGCGGCGGGGTTCCATTCGATGAGTTCGCCGGGGGTGAAGAAGAGGGAGATTTCTGCGGCGGCGGCCTCGGGGGAATCGCTGCCGTGGATGAGGTTGAAGCGGTTGGACATGCCGAGGTCGCCGCGGACGGTTCCTGGTTCGGCGGCCGGGCCGAAGGTGGCCCCCGCCATCTTGCGGACGACGGCCACAGCATCCTTCCCCTCCAGGATCAGGAAGACGGTCGGGCCGCTCGTGACGAAGCGGATGAGCGGCTCGTAGAACGGCTTGCCCTTGTGTTCAGCGTAATGGCGTTCGGCGAGGGCGGTGCCGAGCCTGGCCATCTTGAGGGCAACGATCTTGAGGCCCTTGGCCTCCAGGCGGGCTATGATCCGGCCGATCAGGCCGCGCGCCACGGCATCGGGTTTCAGCATCACCAGAGTGCGATCCAAGGTTGCCTCCTGCCAGGAATGACCAATGACCAAGCACCAATGACCAGTCAAACAGCAAGAAGCAAACAGCAACAGGCAAGCAAACAACAAAAGGCAAACAGCAATAAAGAAGCCGTGCGCGCGCCCTTGTCGTTTAGCCGTTTGCTTTTTGATTGGTCATTGCTGTTTGCAGTTTGCCGTTTCAAACAATGCCCTCGAAGAGCGCGGTCGAGAGATACCGCTCGCCGCAACTGGGGATGATGACGACGATGAGTTTGCCTTCCATGTCCTTGCGTGCGGCGACCTTCTGGGTGGCGGCGAGTGCTGCGCCGCTGGAGATGCCGACCAGCAGGCCTTCCTCGCGTGCAGCGCGGCGTGCCCAGTCGAGCGCCTCCTCATCGCTCACCGTAACAACCTCGTCGATGAGCGACCGGTCGAGGACGGCCGGGACGAACCCCGCGCCGATCCCCTGGATGACGTGCGGCCCCGGCTGGCCGCCCGAGAGGACCGCGCTGCCGGCCGGCTCGACGGCGATCGCCCGGAACGAGGCCTTGCGCCGCTTGATGACGTCGGCGATGCCAGTGATCGTGCCGCCGGTTCCGACGCCGGCGACCACCGCATCGGCCAGGCCGTCGGTGTCCCACCAGATTTCCTCGGCGGTGGTCCGGCGATGGATCTCCGGGTTGGCCGGGTTCTCGAACTGGTTCGGGAGGAAGGAGTCGGGGGTTTCCTTGGCGAGTTGCTTGGCTCTGGCGATGGCGCCGCGCATGCCTTCGGCGGCCGGGGTGAGGACGAGTTCGGCCCCGAGGGCCTTCAGAAGTTTCCTCCGCTCGATGCTCATGCTTTCGGGCATCGTAAGGACGCACCGGAGCCCGCGCACCGCGCAGACGAACGCCAGGGCGATGCCCGTGTTGCCGCTCGTCGGCTCGATGATAATGGTCTTCGGGCCGATGCGGCCCTCGCGCTGGCCCGCGGCGATCATCGCCAGCCCGATGCGGTCCTTGACGCTGGAGAGGGGGTTGAAGTACTCCAACTTGGCATAGACGGCGGCCTTCGAGCGGATGAGACGATGAATCCGCACGAGCGGCGTGCCGCCGATCGTCCAGCCCGCATCCTCAAAAAGTCTGGCCACTGCCGGCCTCCTCACTTGTGTTCGGGCTTCCCGCTGCAACCGGCGCAGTTTAGGGGAAACCGCCAGATAAGTCAAGGAAACGCGGGGGGAAACGCGGGGCGACTGGAGTTACAGGGGGCCGTGTGCCGATAAGAGAGGGGTTGTAGTCGCTTCCGGCGGCCTCCCGCATTTGCCGCCACAACGAGAAAGGACTGCGCGGTCATGAGCAAACTTGAAGGCCTGACACGACGCGTCGTCGGGAACCGCCGCCGCCATGAGCGCAAGCGGCGCATCTATGAGGTCGTCATCCGCGATGGCACCAACCGGATCCTGTTTCGAGGCAAGACGGTCAACGTATCTCGGAGCGGCGCCCGCATGACCGGCATGCCGGCCACCGTGGGCGCCAACCTGGGGCAGCGTGTGTGCGCCGAGTTCCTTATCCTGCCGAAAGATGTTGCGCGAATCGCCAAACGTGTGGCTGTTGCCGCGACCGTCTGGCGAATCGAGGAGTTTCCGGACGAGTACAACATGGTCGTCCAGTTCGAGCGCGAGTTGCCGGACTAGAGCGGTTTAAGTTTGCGTGATTGCACACTCAGCGCGGCGGGCAGGCACACCCCATCGCCCTTCGCTGCGGCTCTGTTTTCGCACTTCCTTGATAGTTCCCCGCTCCGGGCTTACAATGGCTGATATGATTCTGCGAAGGAGGCATTGCCCATCATGTGGGACTACACGGAGAAGGTCAAAGAGCACTTTCTGCATCCGCGGAACGTGGGCGAGATCCCCAAGCCGGACCTCGAGGCCACGGTCGGCAACATCACCTGCGGCGACGCCCTGCGGCTGATGGCCAGGCTCGACAAGCAGGGCCGCATCGCCGAGGCCAAGTTCCAGACGTTCGGCTGCGCCAGCGCCATCGCATCTTCCGATGCGCTCATAGAAATCATCCGCGGCAAGACCCTCGATGAAGCCGCCAAGATCACCAACGATGACATCGCCCAGTACCTGGGCGGCCTTCCCGAGGCCAAGATGCACTGCTCCGTCATGGGTATGGAGGCCCTCCAGAAGGCCATCGCACAGTACCGCAAGGAGCCGTTTGAACTGGAGGAAGAGGGCAAGATCGTCTGC
>CAYGWP010000529.1:0-6754 GCA_964353455.1 uncultured Anaerolineales bacterium | reverse complement strand
GTGGTGATGCTGGTGGCGTCGTTTGCGATCCTGCTGGGCATCAACCTCCTTCAGCGGTGGCATCGCCAGCGGGACGTGTAACCGGAGCGAAGAAGATGGCCGGAACGGTTGTCATGCCGACATCAACGGGCCGGACGCCGGGCGCGCGCGCGGCTATGGCCGAGCCGGCCTGGGTGCGGGGGCTTCTCATCGCGTTCGCGCTGGCGTTCCTCGGCCTGTTCCTGGCGCTGCCGCTCGTGGCGGTGTTCGGAGAGGCGCTCGGGAAGGGCCTTGCGGCGTACTTCGGGTCGATCGGCGATGAGGACACGATGGCGGCCATCCGCCTGACGCTGCTCGTGGCGGCCATAACGGTGCCGCTTAACACGGTGTTCGGGGTGGCGGCGGCGTGGGCGGTGACCAAGTTCGACTTCTTCGGGAAGAACGTTCTGGTGTCGCTCATCGACCTGCCGCTGGCGGTCTCGCCGGTCATCTCCGGTCTCATATATGTACTTATGTTTGGGCGGCAGGGATGGCTGGGGCCGGCCCTGGCCGAGTGGGACGTGAAGGTCCTCTTCGCCGTTCCGGGCATCGTCATCGCCACGGTCTTCGTCACGTTTCCGTACGTTGCGCGGGAACTCATACCGCTGATGCAGGCCCAGGGGACCGAGGAAGAGGAGGCGGCGCGAGGACTGGGGGCGGGCGGCTGGCAGATCTTCCGCCGCGTCACGCTGCCGAGCATCAAGTGGGGCCTCCTGTACGGCATTATCCTCTGCAACGCCCGCGCGATGGGCGAGTTCGGGGCCGTGTCGGTCGTCTCCGGCCACATCCGCGGCGAGACCAACACCATGCCCCTTCACGTGGAGGTCCTTTACAACGAGTACAACATGACGGCGGCGTTCGCGGTGTCATCGCTCCTGGCGATGCTGGCCCTGGTGACGCTGGTCCTCAAGTCGCTGCTTGAGTGGCAGACCGCGCGGCAAGGTAAGGCGAACGGCAATGATAAATGACAAATGCTAAATGACAAATGAGTGATATTTAGCCGCCGACCTTGGTCGGCGCGGTCTTTCGATGATGGCAAGTGAGCGAGAGGTGCGCTATGGGTATCGAAGTCAAGAACATATCGAAAACATTTGGCAAGTTCGTCGCCCTGCGGCGGGTCAGCCTCACCGTGGCCGACGGCGAACTCGTGGCCCTCCTCGGCCCGTCAGGGTCCGGCAAGACCAGCCTCCTCAGGATCATCGCGGGCCTGGAGCATCCCGACGCGGGCAGCGGCCCGATCCTCTTCGACGGCCGGGAGGTCCATCACCTGCACATCGGCCAGCGGCGCGTCGGCTTCGTATTCCAGCACTACGCCCTCTTCCGGCACATGACGGTCTTCGAGAACGTTGCGTTCGGCCTGCGCGTGCGGCCGCGCGAGAGACGGCCTCCCAAGGCCGCAATCGCCGAGAAGGTCCACGAACTGCTGCGCCTGGTGCACCTGGATAACCTGCACGACCGGTACCCTCATCAACTTTCGGGCGGGCAGCGGCAGAGGGTGGCCCTGGCGCGGAGCCTGGCGGTCGAGCCGAAGGTGCTCCTGCTGGATGAGCCGTTCGGGGCGCTCGACGCCCGCGTGCGGCAGGAACTCAGGCGGTGGCTCCGGCGGCTGCACGATGAGATCGGCGTAACGAGCGTCTTCGTCACGCACGACCAGGAAGAGGCCCTGGAGGTGGCCGACCGGGTGGTGGTGATGAACCAGGGGGCGGTCGAGCAGATCGGCTCGCCCGACGATGTGTTCCACCGGCCGGCCACCGAGTTCGTGATGAAGTTCCTCGGGAGCGTGAACCTGTTCCACGCCCGCGTGGGCGACGGGAAGGTGCAGTTCGCTTCGATATCGGTTGATTCACCGCAGCATTACGATGCGCCGCTGATGTCGGCGCGGGTGTTCGTGCGGCCGCATGATTTTGATTTGAGCACGGCGCCGCCGGAGGGGCGGCAGAGTTTTCCGGCCACGGTCGGGCGCATCAACTCGGCCGGGCCGGCCGTGCGGCTGGACCTGACGGCCGATTCCGGCGAGCCGGTAGTCGTCGAGATGGACCACGACCGGTTCCACGCGCTCGCGATTTCGCGCGGAAGCCGGGTCTTCGTCACGCCGCGCCAGGTCAAGGTCTTCGCCGAGGACTTCTCCATTTGACTCCATCTTGAGGATCACCACGGAACTCGCCCACTGAAAGGAGTCTCACCATGTTCACGCGGACCCTGCTGCAAGCCGCTGCGCTCACGGCGATCGTGTCGGTCGCGGCCGGCTCCCTGCCGGCGGAGGAAAACGAGCCCTCGGTAGCGGCACAACTGAAGGCCCTGAACGACCGCGTCGCGCGGCAGGAAGTCGAACTCCAGCAACTCCGCGCGGCCCTCGACGGGAGAACTTCCGATGAGCGACGGTCGCAGGAGGTCCGCGCCGCCGTCAAGCAGGCCCTGGCCGACCCGGACCTGAAACTCCGGTCCGCAAGTTCGCTCCAGGCCGGGTACAAGGACGGCTTCTTCATCGCCGCCGAGGACCAGTCGTTCTCGCTGCTCATCAACGTTGAAGGCCAGTTCAGGTACATCTTCGACAACGCCGAGAAGCAGCCCGCGCCGAACGGCGGAGACGACGTGAGTGGGTTCCAACTCCGCCGCGGGCGGCTTACCTTCTCCGGCAACGCCATCAACCCGCAACTGACGTACAAGTTGCAGCCGGCGTACGAGTGCGGCACCGGCAACCTCCGGCTCGACGACGCCTGGCTGGCATACGAGTTCACGCCGGGCCTGCGTCTGAAGGGCGGGCAGTTCAAGCCGTACTTCCTGCGTGAAGAGAACGTCGGCGCGTTCCTGCAACTGGCCGCCGAGCGGTCGTACCTGGCCGACTACTTCACTATCGACTTCACTCAGGGGGCCGAGTTGACATACGACATCGGCCAGTTGCACCTGGCCTTTGCCGCCCATGACGGCTCGTACGCCCAGAACACCGACTATAACGGCGACCGCAGCGTCTTCGCCCTAAGCGGCCGCGCGGAGTACGTCCTGGCGGGCGACTGGAAACAGTTCCGCGACTTCACGAGTTGGCCGAAGGAACCGTTCGCCCTTATGATCGGCGCGGGCGCCGACTACGAGCAGGGCCAGCACGGGCCGGGCACGAACACGCCGAACGTCTTTAAGTACACGGCCGACGTGTCGGCGGAATTCGGCGGGGCTAACCTCTTCGCCGCAATCGTTGGGCAGGAGTTCACCGACGATGCCAACCCCGCGGTGGGCGGCCTCCCCACGAACCTGAACGGGGCACACCAGTTCGGCTTCGTCGCGCAGGGCGGCGTGTTCGTCATACCCGACAAACTCGAACCCTTCGCACGCTACGAGTGGATGAACTGGGGCGGCGTCTATTACCGCAACAACGGCGGCGCAGTCCAGAACGCGAGCCGCAACCTCACCGACGACCGCCTCAGCATAGTCACCGTGGGCGCCAACTACTACTTCGCGAAGCACAAGGCCAAACTGACCGTTGACCTGGTCTATGCCCTCGACCCGGTGCCGGTGAGCAACACGGGAGGCGGGCTCGTCAGGAGCGCCAAGGAGGACCAACTGGCCCTGAGGTGCCAGTTCCAGTTCAGGTTCTGATCATCGGTGGCCGCGGCCGACGGGGGGCGGAGGACGGCGGCCGGCCGGATGGCGGATTTGCAGAATTTTTCTTTCGCCATTGGCCGAAATTGCCAGTACAATACGGTGGCTTAACCTGTGCGCCGTGCGGATTGCGAGCGAGTCCGCGGCGAGAGGTGGCGGTGTTTCTATGGGCATATACCTCGCGAGCCGCTTCGAGAAACCGGCAAACCAGTTGTAGAGGGTGCACTGCGCGCCTGGAATCGTGAAGGGTGATGCGGCTGGGGATGCCGGGTCCGAGGGTCGGCGCGGGGTGCGCGGCGGCAGGGGCGAGCGACTCTAGGTCAGGAGGCACGGACATGCTGGGGAATTTCGCGTCGGGCAGATTGCGGGCCGCCTTTCTGAAACTGGCCGTCCTGGCCATGGGCGTCGGCGCGCTGGCGGCCACAGCGGGGCCGGCAGCCGCGCAGAATGCCGCAGGCATTACACTCGACAAGGCAACCCCCAATTCATGGAGTGTGGCGTTGGGCGGGTTGGTCAACGGGACGGTGGATTACAAGGACGTCAACGTGCTGAACCAGTTTATCACTACCTGGGTCCTCATCGGAATCCGCGACGGGAACCTCAACTGGGTCGGCAGCAACCCGCAGTTGATGCCGTTGACACCTGAACTTATATTTCCTAATACTTATTGGCAGCATTTGGGTGATCCCTTCTCTCTGGTGGCCCCAGTGGTTGCAGGTAATTATAAGGTGTGGCTATATGCCACCACAACGGCCGTCGATCTTGCCTCGGCAGTCACCGAATTCAAAAACCCCCTTCTTGCGGGTAATGGGGCTTGTAGCATTGCAATAGGCGACGTTACGGTGGGCACGGTCGGCCCAAGCACAAAGGCGAATATCACGGTTGACCTTTCTTCGGTGACCGGGATGCCGTGGCTTGCGGGCAACGACATCAGCGGCACATTTTCGTTCACCATGTGGGCGGGGGACCTCCCGACCCAGAACTGCATCGTCACGGTGGGCCTGCGCGACACCTCCGGGAACTGGGTGACGACCAGTCTGGACCCGGTTGTCGTCCAGAACGTTGCCCCGCCGCGCGGGGCGCCGGGGCAGTTGTACACCAACAACAAGATCACCAACGTGCCCACCCCTGTGGGGGCCCTCAGTTTTGTCTGGGTGCATCTGTCGGAAGGGCAGACGGACCCGCTCGTCGCCATCCAGGACTTCAAGAGCACGATAGTGACTGCCGAATCGCCGCTCGACCGGATTGTCGGGATAGTCATCGGCCCGGCCAACGGCCTGAACATCTACCAGGCGAACCCGACCCAGTGGGTCCTCAAGGCGCCCGGCGGGAAACCGGTCCCCCTGAGTTGTGGCATGACGATCCAGATACAGTTGCCGGCGGGGCAGTTCATCTCGAAGCCGTACATCGTGGTCGTGGGCGTCCGCAATGACACCACCGGCAAATGGGTTGGCGGCGAGCCGCTGGTCGTCGCCACCGATTCCCCCGTATGGGACCTGCCCCACGTCTTCATCCATCGCGGCTTTGCGGGCCTTGTGCCGCCGGTCACGGGCGCCGGTCCCTTCAGCGTCTGGGCGCGGATGGTGCAAACCACCTCAACGAAGTCCGCCATCAAGGACTTCAAGAACGCCATAGTGATGGCCGGGAACGACACCAACGTCAGGATCGGCGGGCTCACCATCCCGCCGGCCGGCGTCACCGTCTCCAACCCGAAACCGACCGCTTGGACCTGCCCGAGACAGGTCCAGCCGTGGGTCACAGGCTCGGTGGACGTCCAGATGTGGAACGGCCCTGACCAGACCAAGGTGCAGAAGGTGGTGGTGGGCATCCGCAATGTCGTAACCGGCGCGTGGGTTGGCGGCGAGCCACAGGTCATCCTGACCGACACGCCGCCGTCCGACCTGCCCGGCAAGACGTACAACGCGCGGCAGTTCTACAAGATCAGCACGCTGAAACTGGCGCCCGGCACATACGCGTTGTGGGTACGCCTGGTCCAGACGACCAATAACGCGGCGGCCATCAAGGCCTTCAAGGTCATCTTCCCGGTGCCCGACCCGCTACTGGACGCGGCTGTCGGCGCCGTGACGGTGCCGTAAGGCGGGAGGAGTTGCAGGTTGTGTGAGTAACGAAGAGAGCGCGGCGGACAGCGATGTCCGCCGCGCTTTTTTCGTTCGCGTGTTTGCGCGGCGGGTCTCCGGACCCGTATGTGTTTAGCGTGCCCGCGCCGCTAACCCTCTCCCCTTGCGGGAGAGGGTGGCCGAAGGCCGGGTGAGGGGTTGCCGTGTCTCGCCCCCTCACCCCCGACCCCTCTCCCACAAGGGGAGAGGGGTGAAGTGCGCCACGCCAAACACGTACCCCGATCCGCCGCGCTCTTACCGCTATGATATGATTAAGCGTCGCCGTGTGCGGCGACGGCTAAACGTGGAAGTTACTCTTTCACTTCGTAGTCGGCGTCGATGACGTCGTCGTCCTTGCCCTTGCCGGAGCGTGCCTGGCCTTGCGGCCCCGCGCCCGCCTGTGCGCCTGGTCCTGGTCCGGGACCTGGGCCCGCGCCCGGCTCGCCGCCCGGCGGGCCGCCCTTCTGCTGGTATAGCATCTGGGCGATGGCGTAGGACGCCTGGTTCAGTGCCTCGACGGCGCGGTCGATGCGTGCGGCGTCATCGCCCTTCATGGCCTCCTGGACCTCCTTGAGGGCGGCCTCGATCTTGGTGCGGTCGGCGTCGGCCAGTTTCGCCCCGTGCTCCTTCACCGTCCGCTGCACGTTATACACCAGCGAGTCGGCCTGGTTGCGTTTTTCGACGACCTCGCGCTGGCGCTTGTCTTCCTCGGCGTGCGACTCGGCCTCGCGCTGCATCCGCTTGACCTCCTCATCCGAGAGGCCCGAGGAGGACTTGATGATGATCGACTGCTCCTTGCCGGTGCCCTTGTCTTTGGCCGAGACGTTGAGGATTCCGTTGGCGTCGATGTCGAAGGTGACCTCCATCTGCGGCATGCCGCGCGGCGCGGGCGGAATGCCCGACAGTCCGAACCGGCCCAGCGTGCGGTTGTCGCGTGCCATCGGGCGCTCGCCCTGGAGGACGTGGACCTCGACGCCGGGCTGGCCGTCGGAGGCGGTCGAGAAAATCTCGGTCTTCTTCGTCGG
>CAYGWP010000528.1:0-15643 GCA_964353455.1 uncultured Anaerolineales bacterium | reverse complement strand
CCTTGGCCATCGCCGCGCCGGCCTCGCCGTGCCTCTCGGTGGCCATCTTTTTTATCCGATCGATCTGCCGGGCGTCGACATCGCAGACCGCCACAATGTTCTCGTTGATGAACGAGGGCAGGATCTGCCCGCTCCGGCCGCCGCAGGCCAGCATCGCGATGTTCAGTTTCTTGCTGGGCGCATTCGCGCCCAAGGCGCCCGACGGCAGGATGCGCGGCGCCGCCAACGCGCCGACGCCGGCCACGCCCACGTGCTTGAGGAACGAACGCCGCGTGATCTGTGACTTGTGTTGCATGATTGTTGGCTCCTGCTATAGTTCAGACCGGTCAGTCCTTCGACTTGCGGGAGTCCCGACCCCCACGTGGCCCGCGAATGTAACTGGGCCGGGGTCGGGGGTCAAGCGCAAATAGGGAGGTGACAGCGCTGGATTCACACTCTGCGCGGCGGGTCTGGAGACCCGCCGCGCCACTATCCAACCTTAAAGTGCTCTAGCCCGAGGACCTGGGCCACGTGAAACGTAATCAGGGGGGCGTGACCCAGGCCGTACGGGGTTGAAGAGAGACAGTTCTGTTGTCCGTTGGACGGACGGCGCGGCCTGCCGGCCGCCAGCGTGCCCCCCTGTCCGTCTTGGCTGGCCGATGCTCTTTGGCGCCGTCCGCCCGCGAGCCCATCCCAGGGCAAGGGTGACGGTCCCACACGGCTCCACTCCTTATCCTTATATCGCCCCATGCGGCCGGAGGTGTAACAGATACCGGCGCCCTGTGACAACGGGTTGGCACAATCGGCGGAAATTCCCCGCCGCGGATGCTGTTCGCCTCTCCCACAAGAGGAGAGGGTACTACTTGCGAGGAGCGGATCTGCGCAAGAGATCTGCGTAAGAGGTTGACACGTTCCCGCCCGCCGGTAGGATGGTGCATCCTGAAACAAGGGTTCCAGTCAGCGAGAGGGCGGCCATGGAGATCCGGCAGCGGCCGAGCGGCACGGAGGGCGTCACTCTCCTGGCGCTTGATGGCGGCCTCGACCACACAACCACCGCCATCTTCATCGCCAAGATGGACTCGCTCCTCGATGAGGGGGATGCCCGGGTCGTCCTCGACCTGGGGCGCCTGACGTACGCCTCCAGTTGGGGCCTTGGGGCCATGGTGCGGGTGCATCATCATTACGCGGCCCGCGGCGGCAAGATCGCATTCGCCAACCTCCACACGGCGGTTGCGACGATCCTCCACATCTCGCGGCTGGAACGCCTCTTCGACCTGTACCCGACGGTGGCCGATGCCATCCGCGGCATGGCCCCGAAACCCGAGGCGGAGGGCGACAGAAGTCCCGGTTAGCCGCCCAATTTGTTGGGCGCGTGTTCTGGCGGTGCGTACTACTCCGCAATTGAATCGCTTGCCTCCAGGCGGGCGTTCCGCTACTATTATGGTCTTCTCTGGGTCTTTTCCCGATACGGGAGCGCAAAGGCGTGAAGATTCTTCTGGTTCAACCCCCGCCGCCGACGGACTACATCGGGTTCCGGCGCACTGCGCTGCCGGAACCGCTTGCCCTGGAAACGATCGCGGCCATCGCGCAGCCGAACCACGATGTGCGGATCCTGGACCTGCGGCTGCCGGGCTTCGCCACGGCGGAGCCCGCCCTCCGTCTTGGCGGGGCGGAGCCGGGCAGCATGGCCGAGACGATTGGCCAGTTCCAGCCCGACATGGTCGGCGCGACGTGCCTGACGACCGATGTCTATAGCGCGCGGGACCTTCTGGCCGAGGTCAAGCGGCTGCGGCCCGAGGCGTTCACCGTCATGGGCGGACTGCACGCGAGCCTCCTGCCCGCCGATTTTGAGTTCCCGTACGTCGATGCCATCGTCATCGGCGAGGGCGAAGCAACCTTCCGCGACCTCCTGGAGGCGCTCGACCGTGCCGCAGGCAAGCCCGCGGCCGATGCGCTGGGCAGCGTTGACAGCCTCGCCTGGCGCCGCGGCGAGAACGACTGGGTCTTCAACCGCGACCGGGCGCTGCTGCCGTCGCTCGACGTCCTGCCGATGCCCGCGCGGAACCTCGTGGCTCGCTATGCCCCCGACTACTTCTTCCTCTTCGACAAGCCGCACACCGTGGTCGCAACCAGCCGCGGATGCCCGTTCCGCTGCAACTTCTGCTCGGTCTGGAAGTTCTATCACAAGAAGTGCCGCTACGCGTCGGCCGAGCGGGTCGTGGCCGAGATCGAGACCATCAACACGCGCACCATAGGTTTCGTCGATGACAACTTCCTGGCCAACGTGCCGCGCGCCCACAAGATCGCCGACATGATACGCGAGCGCGGCATAAAGAAGGAATTCGGGATGCAGGCGCGGACCGACACGATCTCGCGGCATCCGGACCTCCTCGCGAAGTGGCGCGAGGTGGGCCTGGAGACCATCCTCATCGGATTCGAGGGCGCAAGCCAGAAGCACCTCGACGCGGTCGCCAAGGGCGCAACAATCGAGCAGAACGAGCGGGCGATGGACATCCTGAACGGCCTGCGCGTCCACATGTGGGGCGCGTTCATCGTTGACCCGCAATGGACTCGCGAGGACTTCAGGCAACTCAAGGCGTACCGCGAGGAGAAGGGCATCATCTACCCCCAGTTTACGATCCTGACGCCCCTGCCCGGCACAGACCTCTACGACGAGAAGTACGACGAACTGGTGACGCACGATTACCGGCTGTTCGACGCCCTGCACGCCGTCCTGCCCACGCGCCTGCCGCGCGAGGAGTTCTACAAGGAATTCGCCGGCCTGTACCGCCCGGACAATTTGGGCCTCATCTACGACTGGATTTCCAGCGGCCGCATCACGATGGAACGCGCCCGCAAGGCCCGCGAAATCCTGATGGAACTGGGCAAACCCGAAAACTTCCTCCAGGGCGAACGGGCCGTCGGCCTGACAACCGCAATCCGCTAGAGGCATGTCATCTTGGTTAAATCCGACGTCGAAATGAGTCTTGGCGAGCACCTGGCGGAACTGCGCCACCGGGTCGTGCTGGCTCTCGCCGGCCTGGTGATCTGCTCGATCGGCTGCGGCATATTCTACACCGAGTTGTTCAACTTCATCGCCAGTCCCTACGAAATGGCCTGCCACAAGCTGGCCAAGGACATCGAGGACAAGTACGTCGCCGCCGCGACGACGCCCCCGAATGAACCGCCGAAGATTCCCGACGACGTCAAACGCCAGATCGAGCGGCTCCGCAACCCGCAGATGCTCCCCGGCGGCCCGACCACCCTCTTCGGGACGATCATCGTGATATGCCTTGCGGCCGGCGTGCTGATCGCCAGCCCGTGGGTCTTCTACCAGATATGGGCGTTCGTCGGCGTGGGCCTGCACGAGCACGAGCGAAAATACGTTTATATCTACTTTCCATTCAGCCTCCTCCTCTTCCTGGGGGGGACCGTATTCGCATACTTCGTGCTCAGAATGATGCTTCAGGCGCTGATGTCGATCGGCATGTCCATACGCATGGTCGATCCGTCGCAGTACACACTGACGGACTACGTCAAGTTCGTCGCCTGGACCGCCTTAGCGTTCGGACTGGCCTTCCAGACCCCGCTGGTCGTCATGTTCCTTGAACGCACGGGCATCGTGCCTCTCGGATCGCTGGTCAAGCAGCAGAGGATGGTCATCCTGGCGATGTGCATCATCGGCGCGGTTTTCACGCCCGGCCAGGACCCCTTTAGCATGGCCTGCCTGACCGTCCCGCTCATCCTGCTGTACGAAGTCGGTCTGTTCCTTTCGTGGCTAACCGGGCGCAAGCGACGCAAACTTGCCGCCGAGGAGCGCGCACGCCAGGAGGCCGAGGATCGCGCACGCGATGAGGCCGACCAGCGCGCTCGCCAGGAGGCCGAAGAACGCGAGCGGCGCGACGCCGAGGAACGCGCACGACGCGAGGCCCACGAGCAGGCCGCCCAGCCCCAGGAACAGCCTCCGCAACAACCCGAACCCGAGACCGGCCAGGAGCCACCCGACGAGAATCCGTACGCCCAGGAAAATGACTGGACCGAACCCGACTCGCCGATGGGGTAACCGCGGCGGGTCTCCCGAAGTTCAGCGCGGCGGGTCTCCCGAAGTTCAGCGCGGCGGGTCTCCCGAAGGTCGGCGCGGCGGGTCTCCCGACCCGCCGCGCGGAGTTCTCAGATGAAGCCACCATCCATCGCCCAAGTCATCCGCCGCCTCCAGCGCGCATACGGCCCGCACCCGTGGAAGACCTGGGGCCCGCCCCTGGGGGAACTCGTCGCCACCATCCTCAGCCAGAATACCACCGACTCAAACTCCGGCATGGCCTACGAGCGCCTGCGGCAGGCGTACCCGACGTGGGACCGCGCGGCCGATGCGCCGCCGGGGAAGATCGCCACTCTCATCCGCCCGGCGGGTCTCCACCGGCAGAAGGCGCGGCACATCCGGACGATCCTCCGCCGCATACGTATGGAGCACGGCCGGGCAAGCCTCGACTTCCTCCGACGCTGGCCGACCGACCGGATCAAAGAATACCTGCTGGCCCTGCCGGGCGTCGGGCCGAAGACCGCCGCATGCGTCCTCTGCTTCAGCCTCAGGCGGCCCGTGCTGCCGGTGGATACGCACGTCGGCCGGGTGAGCCGGCGCCTGGGCCTCATCGCCCAGCGGACGACGGCCGAGGAGGCCCACGACCTCCTCCTGCCGATGGTGCCGCCCGCCCAGGTCTATACCTTTCACGTCCTCCTGATTGAGCACGGGCGCAACACCTGCCACGCCCGCCGCCCCGACTGTGCCGCCTGCGCCCTGGCGGACATCTGCCCGTCGGCATTTAAGTGCCGCTGACATGAGGCCCGATGCGTACTGCGTTAGTCTTAGGGGGTGGCATGGTCACGCGCTTTTGCGTGACCATGCCACCCCCGGAAGTGACGCAATACGCCCGATATGCTCTTTTCGCTTGCATCGGGCAAGCGCGCGGCCTATAGATAGAGGACCGGGCGACGGCCGGGAGCCGCCGCGAGCAAGCCGTTCTGTACGACCGCGTGGGTCCAGAGGACCCACCCTACACTTTGGTTATCGAACAATCGGAGCGGAATCATGAACAGCCGCATCGCCGCTTTGGCAACCGGAATCCTTGCGGTACTCATCATCATCGTGGTCGGAGGCTGCGGCCCGTGGCGCGGGGGGGAGAAGGGGCCGGACTATGAGGCGATGGCCCCCGCAGCGCGGCTCCTTGCGTTGGAGACCGACGGCCCTCAGACCCCCGGCGCCCAGGAGGCCCTCGTCGGCCTCGTCAGGTCCGACAACCGACTCCACCGGGCCGAGGCCGGCCAGTTGCTCGGCTCGTGGGCGGCCATGGGCGAAGTCGGCCCGGCCCCCGCGGCCACCACCAGCGACGACCCGCTCGTCCGAAGCCTCGCCCAGGCAACCTACATCGAGCAGAGTCCGCGCGGCCGCGGCCTCATCGTCATAGAGGGCCAGGTTATCGAGGTCTCGCCGGCCGTTCTCCGCGCGCTCTGGGACATCGGCGATCCGCAAGGCATGGCCGACCCGACCGAACTCATTCTGCCGCTTCAAGCCCGCCTCCAGAAGTGCCTGGACACCAACCCCGATGAAGCCGTCCTGGCGGCCGACGTTCTTGCCCGCGTGGGCGATGCCGGGGCGCGAAGGGTCCTGATCCAACTCGTGGAGTCGGCCGAAGGCGCCGTCCTCGCAAAGGCCGCCCGGGCCAGCGTCCGCGACGGCATGGAACTCGGGCCGACCCTGCTGCCCCTGGCGTTCCAAAACGGCGTGCTTGCGAGGCGGGCAGTCATGTCGGCGCTCGTGCACTCGCCCGACCCGCGTCTGGCGGACATCCCGCTGAAGGGCCTCAAGGACGCCGATGAGGCCGTCCGCCGCAACGCCATCCGTGCGCTCGGAAACCTCGACGGCGCCGCCCCGGTGAAGGAACTGGCCGCAAGGCTCAACCCGCCCGGCCCGGAGACGCTCGACGTCATCCAGGCCCTCGGCGGCATCGGACGCGGGGCAGCCGACGTTCTCCGCGATTACCTCCGCACCAAGCAGGAGAACGTGGACCTTGAGTCCGCCGCCCTCAAGGCCTTCGCGCGGTCGGCCAACCGCGACGACATTCCGTGGGTGTCGCAGCGGCTCCGCTCCCCCAACAAGTACGTCCGCGTCGCCGCACTGTCGGTGCTCGGCCACGTCGGCAACCCCGAGGCGCAGGCGGCCGTCATGGCGGCCACTAAAGACCCGGAGCCGGCAGTCCGCGCGTGGGCCGCCGGGGCGCTCGGCCTGATAGGCACCGTCTATGGCTCGCGCCAGTTGATGGTGATGCTCGATGACCCGTCGCCTATGGTTTCGGCGGCGGCGGCATGGGGCCTCGGCAAGGCCGGGTACGTGGACGGCGTGCCTGCCCTGAAGAAGGTGGCGAAGTCCGCGAGCATCGGCGGTCCGCCGTCAATGACGGGACAGACGCAGGGCCGGCCGCAACTTGCGGCCATCGAAGCGCTGGGCAAGATCGGCGGCCCGGTTGCGGTCGCGACGCTGCGCGAGGCGCTCGGGTCGAGCGCCTGGCAGGTGCGGGCGACCGCCGCCCAGGGGCTCGGCGCCGCGGGCGACAAGTCGCCGGAAACCATCAAGGCCCTCGAAAGGGCCATGCAGGACCCCATCAATCTCGTCCAGGCCCAGGCGTACCTGAGCCTTAAGGCGCTCGGCCGGATTTTCTCTCCGGATGAATTCCGGAAGTAGAATGCTCCAAGCCCTCTTTCCGCTGATGCGCCTGGTCCGTATAATCAGGAATTGGAGAGCCGTAGAGTCTGTGTTCGCCAGGCCGGGGATAGGTCATGCGGCGCGCATCGGAAATTCCGGCAACGGCGCTTGTCCACATCACTCATGAGGCCCGCGAGAAGATGGGCGGCATCGGGGCCGTCCTCGAAGGGCTTCTGACGACCCGCGCGTACCAGAGCGCCGTTGACCGGACCATCCTCGTGGGCGCCGGCCAGTTGCCGCTGAAGCAGACGCCGGAGGACATCCAGGACGTCCTCTACGAGACCGGCGGCGCCAACGGCGAACCGGCCCCCGAGCCGGCCACACTCATTGATACATTTAAGCGTATCGAAACGACGTACGGCGTCCGCATCCTCTACGGCCGCCGGGCAATACGGTGCCCGCTCGAAACCCGCCGCAGCACCGTCGAACTCCTCATCCTCGACGTCCGCGACGCCCTGGCCGCGCCGGTCAACCTCCTCAAGGGCGACCTGTGGCAGGCGTACGAACTGGCAAGCGACAAGTTCGAGAAGGAATGGGGATACGAGGAGTGGGTGCGCCTGGCGGGGCCGGCCATCGAGGCGATCGAGACGCTCCTTGCGGGCACAATGGCCGGCGCGGCCCTCGTCAGCCACGAGTTCATGGGACTGCCGACGCTCCTGGCGGCCCGCCTGCGACTGCCGGACCTGCGGACCATCTACTGGGCCCACGAGGTGCCGAGCGTCCGCGACCTCATCGAGACGCAGGCCGAGCACCGCCTGGTCTTCGACCAGGCGCTCGAGACCCGCGAGGGCATCCGCTCGTACGAGGCGCTCCTGCGCGGGACCGGCGGCTTCAAGCACGCCCTCGTCAGCCGCGCACACCGGGTGCACCGCGTGTTCGCCGTCAGCGACCGGACGGCGCAGGAACTTGAACTATTGTCGTCGGAGTACCGGCGTACGCCGATCGAGGTGGTCTATAACGGCCTCCCGGTCCGCCCCATCGACGTTGCGACCCGCCTCCGCTGCCGCAACCTCCTCAGGCAGTACGTCGATGCGGTGGTCGGATTCCGGCCGGACTTCGTGTTCACGCACGTGGCGCGGCCTGTGGCGTCGAAGGCCATCGAGAGGGACCTGGCGGTGATGGAGCACCTCGACGACATCCTGGCCGATGAGGGCCGCACGGCGGTCCTCCTGGTGCTGGCAACCGACGGCGGCCGACGCGAGCCGGAGGTCGTCCGCCAGATGGAATCGCAGTACGGCTGGCCCCTGAATCACCGCGTGGGCTGGCCCGACATGGTCAAGGGCGAGGTCCCGATCGGCCAGGCCGCCGAGAAGTACAACGCCTGGGCGCGGGCCACGCGGGCGATACTCATCAACCAGTTCGGCCTCACCCGCGACTGCTGCGGCAGCCGCGTGCCCGAGGGAATGACCTTCCAGGACCTCCGCCAGGGAAGTGATGTGGAGTTCGGCCAGAGCGCGTACGAGCCGTTCGGCATCGCGCAGTTGGAGACGCTGGCGTTCGGCGGCATCAGCGTAATCAGCAGCGTGTGCGGCTGCGCGCAACTCTTGTCGCGAGTGGTCGGGGCGGAACTCCCGCCGAACGTCCTCATGGCGGACTATTGTGCCCCGTCGCAGCGCGAGCCGGTCACCGAGAACGACACCCGGCGAATCGAACACGAGGTGGCCGCACGCTTGGGCAAGCAGTTGGCCGCACGCCTCCCCTCGACGCCCGAGGCGTTCCAGAGCCTCCTGGAGAGCGGCTGGCAGGTGGCCGAGAAGATGAGTTGGCAGTCCGTCACGAGCGAGTACTTCGTGCCGGCGCTGGAGCGGTGCCTGGGGCGCCCGGTCCGCCGTCGGCCCGCGCGGCGTTCATCGGCCGGACCGCGACAGACCGCCGGCGCACGCTGACGCATCAACACAGGCCGGGGCGCGCCCCGGCCCGCTTTTTCCTGCGGGGTCCGCCGGGTACAATGAAGAGAGAGAGGCATCCGCAACTGAACCCGTAACGGCAGTCGGAAAAGGGAGACAGACCATGATCCAACTCAAGAGAATCCTCGTTCCGACGGATTTCTCGGACCACAGCGAGCGGGCCGCCAAGTACGCCCTCGAACTCGCCAAACGGTTCCAGGTCGAGGAGGTGCACTGCCTGCACGTCTCGGACATCCCGGCCGACCTGCTGGCCACATCCGCGTACTACATGACCGGCCCCAGCGAGCAGTTCATAGAGCAGGTCCGACAGGAAGCCCGCAAGAACCTCGAGCAGTTCATCGCCAAGAACCTGCCGGGCGTGACCGTCAAGAGCGCGTTCCTGGAAGGCCGCGCGTTCGTCGAGATCGTCCGCTACGCCCGCGACAACCAGATCGACCTCATGGTGATCGCGACGCACGGCCGGACGGGCGTCAAGCACGCCCTCTTCGGCAGCGTGGCCGAGAAAGTGATCCGCAAGGCCCCCTGCCCCGTGCTAGTCGTGAAGCGCGATGAGCGGGACTTCGTCATGCCGTAAGGCGGCGCGATCTACTTGTAGGTCCGACCCAGGAATCCGACGATCGCCTTCCGGAGTTCCAGCGGGTCGATAGGGCCGGATTTGCCATATAGGACCTTGCCGCCGGGCGCAACCAGGACCGTGTGCGGCAGCGTGCCGGACGACTTCTCATCAATAGCGCTTAGTAATTTCGATTGGTCGCCGCCGTCTAAAAGATAATTCGTCGCCGAGACCATTCCAGCCTTCAGTGCCGCCAGGGCCTTGTCCCTGTCGCCGGGGGCATCGGCCGAGATGGTGACGAGTTCGAAGCCCCGCTTCCGGTACATGCGGCTCATGTTCGCGAACTCCGCGAGTTGGGCGGCGCTCGGGCCGCACGAGGTCGCCCACGCGGCGATCAGCCGCAGGTTCTTGCCATCGTTCCGCGCCAGGTCCCGGACGCCCTTCTCGTCGAGGACGGCGAGTTTGACCTCTTCCTGCGCCCGCGCCTCGAGGGCCTTCTTCGCCGCCTCGCGTTTGCTCGCCCACTTGACCGAGCACCCGAACGCCCTGGTCTTCTCGGCGGGCACCGGCCGCCCGGCCAGCAGGGCCTCTATGGCGTTCCGAGCATCCGGCGACGTCACCCGGTCGGGCTTCTCGGAATCATCCACGCGGCCGACGTACCGCAGTTTCCGCGCTCGATCGAAGATGAAGACATGCGGCGTGGCGATGGGGCCGTACGCCCGCGTCACCTTCTGGTCGCCGCCGTCATATAGGTACGGGAAGGCGAAGCCCTTGTCGCGAGCGCGGACCTTCATCTCGTCCAGCGAGTCGCCCACATCGCTGTAGCCGAGTTCGCCCAGTTGCACCGCCTCGGGGTCGTTCGGCGAGATGGCCACAAGCGCGACCTTCTTGTCCTTGTAGTCGGCCGCCAACTGCTTGACGCGGTCCTCGTACGCCTGGGCCGTGGGACAGTGGTTGCACGTGAAGACGATCACCAGGATGTCGGCATCGCGGAAGTCCGCCAGGGAGTACGTCTTGCCATCCACGCCCGGCAGACTGAAATCCGGCGCAGGGCTGCCGATCTCCAGCGTCGCCTGGGCCAGGAGCGCCGGGCAAGCCAACACAAGGCCGATGATTCCTGCGACAGGTACAAGCGCGCGGCAAAGAGTTCGAGGCATGATCGCTATCCTCCGCCAAGATTGAACCTAGAGTTTACCACGCGCGACCCGATGGGTCGCGGCTAAAAACCGGCCGGGTGGCATTGTCACGCGCTTGACCTCGGCCGCGCCGTCGGTTACTTTCGGCCGGCACGAACACTTGCGAACGGCCATCCATGAGCCAGTCGGCGCCAAAACTCGGCGACAGCGTCCAGTACCTGAAGGGCGTCGGCCCGCGACGGGCGGAACTCCTCGCCAGGATCGGCGTCCGCACGATCGGCGATGCGCTCCAGTTCTTCCCCCGCAAGTACATCGACCGCGGCCGCGTCGTGCCAATCGCTCAAGTGCAACCCGGCCGCGAGCAGGCCGTCCGCGGGCGAATCCTCGAAATGCGGTCCCCCCGCTGGGGCGAACGCCTCGAAGCGATGATCCAGGACGACACCGGCACCATGCGCATCATCTGGTTCCACGCCCGGTTCCTCGTCAGGAGCCTCCAGACCGGCGCGGAGTACCTCTTTTACGGACGTGTGGGCGAGTACCGCCGCCACCTCCAGATGCAGCACCCGAAGTTCGAGCGGATACCCGAGGGCGGTCCGCCTCAGGCGGACGACCGCATCCTCGTCGAGTACCCCGCGACCGAGGGTCTCCAGCAGGCGGGCCTCGTCAAGATGGCTGAGGAGGCCCTGCGCATCGGCCTCCCTCTGGCGAAGGAAACGCTGCCCGAAGAGATGAGGCAGCGCCTCATGCTCGCGCCGCTGCCGGAGGCCCTGCGCCTCATCCACCGGCCGCAGTCGCTGGATGATGTCGGCAAGGCACGGCGGCGGCTCGTGTTCGGCGAGTTCTTCCTGATGGAATTGGCGGTAGCGCTCAGGAGGCGGAGCGCACTATCATCGCACAACGCGCCGCCGATCCCGGTGCCTGACAAGGTCGATGCGCGGATCCGCGCGCGGTTTCCGTACACCTTCACGGGCGCCCAGGACCGCGCGATCGCCGAGATCCGGGGCGACCTGGCACGCGACAGGCCGATGACCCGCCTCCTCCAGGGCGATGTGGGCTGCGGCAAGACGGCCGTCGCCCTCTACGCCGCCCTTGCGGCGGTTGCGGCCGGGTACCAGGCGGCCATCATGGCCCCGACCGAAATCCTCGCCGCGCAGCATTTCCACAACGTAGAGAAATATCTGGTTGGCAGCCGCGTGCGGTGGGCGCTGCTGGTGGGCGGCCTGCCGGCGGCTGAGCGGAGGAGGATGCTCCGGCGCATCCGGCACGGCGACGCCGACATCGTCATCGGCACGCACGCCCTCATCCAGGAGGACGTGGCGTTTGCGCGACTGGGCGTGGTGGTGGTGGACGAGCAGCACAAGTTCGGCGTCCTCCAGCGGGCCGAGGTGAAGTGGCAGCCGGCCGCCGACAACCCGGACCTCCAGCCGCATTACCTCGTGATGAGCGCCACGCCCATTCCGCGGACGCTGGCGCTGACGGTCTTCGGCGACCTTGACGTATCGACAATCGACGAGATGCCACCCGGCCGCACGCCCATCGAGACGTGGTGGGCGCCGCCGGGCGGGCGCCGCAAGGCGCACACGTTCATCCGCAAGGAGCTCCTGGCCGGGCGTCAGGCGTTCGTCGTCTATCCGCTCGTCGAGGAAAACGCGAAGTCCGAACTCATGGCCGCAACCCAGGAGGCCGAGCGGCTGGCCGACGAGGTCTTCCCCGACTACCGCGTCGGCCTCCTCCACGGCCGCATGAAGCCGGAGGAGAAGGACGAGGTGATGGACCGGTTCCGCCGCGGCGAGATCAAGGTCCTCGTCTCGACCGTCGTCATCGAGGTGGGGGTGGACGTGCCGAACGCAACCGTTATGATGGTGGAACATGCGGAGCGGTTCGGCCTGGCCCAGTTGCACCAGTTGCGCGGGCGGATCGGCCGCGGGGCCGCCAAGAGCACGTGCATCCTCATGGCCGACCCGGAGACGCCGGAGGCCGAGCGGCGAATCCAGGTGATGTGCGAGACGACCGACGGGTTCCGCATCGCCGAGGAGGACCTCAGGCTGCGCGGCCCGGGGGAGTTCTTCGGCACTCGCCAGCACGGGATGCCGGAACTCATGATCGGCAACGTGATCGAGGATTATGACCTGCTGAGGCTCGCGCGGAACGAGGCGTTCGTGTGGATCCAGAAGGACCCGGGCCTGACGAAGCCCGAATCGAAGCCGATCCGCCGGGCGCTGGTAAAACGGTTTGCCGATACGATTCGTCTAATTGATGTTGGTTGATAGTTCGATTAACCGCAGAGGGCGCAGAGAACGCAGAGAACAAAACATAACGGCTGTTTCTTTTTTTCAAAGAAAAAGCCTTTGCCTTTTTTCTCTGCGGTCTCTGCGGTCTCTGCGGTTAAATGGAGCGGAAGAAAGGCTACGACATGGACGACTTGCTTAGAGTGCTGAAATTCGATTCAAGCGGCCTCATCCCCGTGATCGCCCAGGATGCCGCCACCGGCGAGGTCCTCATGGTCGCCTGGATGAACGCCGAGAGCCTCCGCCTCACCCTACAGACCGGCGAGGCCGTCTATTGGTCGCGCAGCCGCAAGAAACTGTGGCGCAAGGGCGAAGAGAGCGGCAATGTCCAGAAGGTGAAGGAACTCCGCACCGACTGCGACCGCGACGTGCTGCTCCTCAAGATCGACCAAATCGGCGGCGCCGCCTGCCACACCGGCTACCGCTCGTGCTTCTCGTGGGTCTTGAAAGTCGGCTCGCTCATCGAGGACGGCGTGAAGGTCTTCGACCCGAAGGAGAAGTATCATAAGTAACGGAAGACAGACGGAGACTGGCGGTGAAGATTTAAGGATTATTAGGGAGTCCGGCCTTGGCTCGTAAGCGCTCCCAATCCGCCGCCCTTGTGCCCGCGCCCCGTGCGGTTGTTGACCGGCTCGTCGCCGACCTGCGATTGCTTATCGACCAGGCCCGTGCCGGCGTCGCCCAGACCGTCAACACCACGTTGACGATGCTGCATTGGCAGGTGGGCCGCCGCATTCACATCGAGATTCTGCGTCAGCAGCGCGCCGAATATGGCCGGCAAATTGTCTCAACAGTGTCACGACAATTGGTCGAGCATTACGGGCAGGGTTTCTCCGAGAAGTCCCTGCGGCACATGATCCGCTTTGCCGAGGCATTCCCCGACACCGAGATTGTCTCGGCGCTGGCGAGACAATTGACGTGGTCGCATCTGCTGGCCGTCATCTACCTGTCCGACCCTCTCCAACGCGACTTCTACGCCCAGATGTGCCGGGTCGAGCGCTGGAGCGTCCGCGCCCTACGTCAGAAGATCGATGGCATGCTCTTTGAACGCACGGCGCTGTCAAAGAAGCCTGCCATGCTGGCCCGTCAGGAACTGGCCAAACTGCGGGAGCAGGACCGACTGACGCCGGACATGGTTTTCCGCGATCCGTATTTCCTGGATTTCCTGGGCCTCAAGGACACCTACAGCGAATCCGATCTGGAGGCTGCCATTCTTCGGGAACTCGAAGCATTCGTCCTCGAACTGGGCGCGGGGTTCTCATTTATCGCCCGCCAGAAACGGATTACCATCGACGGCGATGACTACTACATCGACTTGCTGTTCTTCCACCGCCGCCTGCGCCGGCTGGTGGCCATTGACCTCAAACTGGGCAAGTTTCAGGCCGCCGACAAGGGCCAGATGGAACTCTACCTTCGTTGGCTCGACAGCCACGACCGCCAGGAAGGTGAAGAGTCGCCCCTCGGCCTGATCCTCTGCGCCGGCAAGTCCGACGAACAGATCGAACTGCTGCAACTGCATCATGCCGGCATCCGGGTGGCAGCGTACCTGACCGAACTGCCTCCTCGGCCAGTGCTCCAGAAGAAACTCCACGAGGCCATCGCCATGGCACGTGCCAGACTTGAAGCCAGCCGCAGTAGCCGCGATGCGAGCGGGGAGCAGGCTCTGTGAAACATTATTCGGAGGATTCATGATATCGACATGGCGATTTTATCTGGTATTTGCGTCGGGCGGTATCGCCTGCCTCGTTTCCGCGGTGATTCTGATCGACGCTTTTTTCCGAAGGCGGGCCGTCTCCCGCAAAATTCACATTCTGCGTTATGGATGCGCCCTGTATCTTGCCCTTATGATTCTCCTGGTGGTGGATTGTTATGCCGAACCCTATTGGCCGGAGATTGCGCGGGTTCAGATCAAGACGCCCAAATGGCCGGGCGGGCGGCCCCTCCGGCTGGTGCAATTCGGCGATACGCATTCGGACCCGAAAGCGAGGCTCGAATTGCGACTGCCGGAGTTGATCCAATCTCTCCGGCCCGACATCGTCGTCTTTACCGGCGACGCCATCAATTCGCGCGATGGTCTTACCAACTTCAAAGAATGCCTCACCCGAATCGCGCAGCAATGCCCCACCTTTGCGGTACGGGGCAACTGGGATGACTGGTGGTTCGCCGACACCGACCTTTTCGGGGGCACCGGCGTGAAGGCTCTGGATGGCACGGCGGCGCGCTTCGCCGTCGAGGGGCATGACGTGTGGATCGGCGGGGCGGCGTTGACGCATCCGCAGGCCATTGCCGGGATCTTCTCGGCGGCGCCGCCGGACGCCTTCAAAATCCTCCTTTATCACTATCCTTCAGCATGGCCCGAGGCATCAAGCGCCGGCGCGGATCTCATGTGCGCCGGAGATACGCATGGAGGGCAGTTGGCGCTTCCCTTGATCGGGCCCCTCATACGCATCGATCGCGGCGATGGCGTCTTTTACGGAAATGGCCTTCATCGGATGGACGGGGTCTGGCTGTATGTCAATCGCGGCATCGGCATGGAAGGCGGCCTGCCGCCCGTGCGGCTCTTCTGCAGGCCGGAGATCACGCTTATCGAGATATCCGCTCAATAAAGGCGGTTTCAAGCCTTGCCGTTTAGCCGTCGCCTCCGTGCCTTCGTCCCTCCGTCCCTTTGTCCCTCCATCCCGAAAGTCTGCCTCAGAATGCCCTAAGTTTCGCTAAAAACCGGCATGGTTCAGGGCGATCGCGCGGCGGGCAGTCTTGCCCGCCGCGCGGTGGGCAGGACTGCCCACCGCGCGATTCTCGCCGGCAATCGTGAACCATGCCGAAACTTGCTGAAACTTGATCGGTTTTTGCGCGATTCTTGTCAATTCTGTCTGCTTTGGTTGTCAATTCGGCGATTTTCTTGCGTCGCCCCTTTTTCCCGGCGCGCCGGGGCCGATCACGCGGGGTACTCCGCCCTCATTATCCTCGATGCCCACAGGGACTTACGAACGCGGGAATTGGCTCGCGAGAATGCTTGTATCACA
>CAYGWP010000527.1:0-5708 GCA_964353455.1 uncultured Anaerolineales bacterium | reverse complement strand
GTAACGACGATGGCGGGGATATCAATGCGGGCGGCGCCCATAATCATCCCGGGCGTTATTTTATCGCAGTTGGTCAAAAGCACCACGCCGTCGAGGCGGTGCGCCTCGCAGATCGACTCGATCATATCGGCGATAAGTTCGCGGCTCGGCAGGCTATAGTGCATCCCCTCGTGGCCCATCGCCACCCCGTCGCAGATGCCGGGCACCGAGAACAGCCATGCCACGCCGCCGCCCGCGAACACGCCGTGCTCGATCGCCCGCTCCAGCCGCCGCATGTGGGCGTGGCCGGGAATGAGGTCCGTAAAACTCGACACCAGGCCCACGAACGGCTTGCCCATGTCTTCGGACGTCACGTTCCCCGTGGCCAGCAGGAGCGACCGCGCCGGCATCCCGCGGAGCGGATCACGGAACCAGTCGTGTGGCAACTTGTTTGCCATGTTCGCACCTTTGCCCTGCCCCATCAGGGGCGAAGGCACTAAAGGAAGCCTGAAACACAATCGCGCAGCGCATACGAGATGCGCGGCCGGTTTGGCGTTTCCGAGGCTTGGACTCGGGCGGCCGCAGTCGCCCTGAGCCCCGCGTCCGCCTACCCTTCCGGCGGATCAGTTACCCCATAGGGAAACGCATCAACTGCACAAGGCCCATCATAATACCCGCCAACCGCCCGATGTCAACCTCGAATCGCGCCCAAATGCCCCGGTTCGTCCTTGACTTTAGCCGCAAGCAGGCTATAAATACTGCACCTATGTTGATTCGGATGCAAGAGGACATTGCTGTGCCGCCGGTTTCGGCCGCCATGCCGCCGGGGCGCGTCGCGTTCGCGCGGGGCCTTGCGGCGCGGCGCCTCAAACTCCACGACCCGCCCAGGCACAAGTAGTCCGAACCGTTTCCTTCGCGGCGTTCCGCAGGTTCCACTTTTAGAGAGAAGGACTGATGCGCCAGCAGATCCGCAACGTCGCCATCATCGCACACGTTGACCACGGCAAGACCACCCTGGTTGACCAGTTGCTCCGGCAGTGCGGGCAGTTCCGCGACGGGGAACTTAAAGGGGATTGCATCCTCGACTCAAACCCCCTGGAGCGGGAGCGCGGCATAACGATCCTCGCCAAGAACTGCGCCATCCGCTACACCGACCGCGAGGGCAATGACTACCACATAAACATCGTTGATACGCCCGGCCACGCCGATTTCAGCGGCGAGGTCGAGCGGGTCCTCAAGATGGCCGACGGGGCGCTCCTCCTGGTGGACGCCGTCGATGGCACCATGCCGCAGACGCGCTACGTCCTCGGGAAGGCCCTTGCGGCCGGCCTGAGGCCCATCGTGGTCATAAATAAGATGGACCGGCCCGAGGCGCGGGCCGCCTCGGTCCTGAACGAGGTCTTCGACCTCTTGGTGGACCTGGGGGCCGACGACCACGCCCTCGAATTTCCGGTGGTCTATGCCTCCGGGCGCGACGGCTGGGCGTCGGCGGACCCACATTTCCGGCCCGAGGCGGGCAAGGGCCACATTCACCCGCTCTTTGACGCCATCATCAGGCACGTGCCCGCGCCGCGCCTCGACGCCGGGGCCCCGCTCCAGGTCCTCATCACGAATATCGACTATAATGATTACGTTGGCCGGATCGGGATCGGCCGCGTCTTCGCGGGGACGTTCCGGTCGGGCCAGAACGTCGTGAGGATCGACCGCCACGGCGAGCAGACGGTCCGGCGGATCGGGCAACTGCTGCGCTTTGACGGCCTCGGGCGCATCGAGGTTGACCACATCGACGTCGGCGACATCTGCGCGGTGGTGGGCCTGGAGAAGGTCGATATCGGCGACACGCTGGCCGACACCGAGAACCCGAAGGCGCTTGAGTCGCTGCCCGTCGATGAGCCGACGATCCACATGACCTTCCGCGTGAACGACGGCCCGTTCTCCGGCCACGAAGGCAAGTTCGTCACCAGCCGCCAACTGCGGGAACGCCTCCAGAAGGAACTCCAGTCGAACGTGGCGCTGCGCGTGGCGGATGGCGACACGCGCGACGAGTTCGAGGTCTCGGGGCGCGGCCTCCTCCACCTGGGGATTCTCCTTGAGAACATGCGGCGCGAGGGATACGAACTCTGCGTCGGCATGCCGAAGGCGATCTTCAAGGAGGAAGGCGGGCGGCGCCTGGAGCCGATCGAGCGCCTTTCGGTCGATGTGCCGAGCGCCTGCGTCGGCGTCGTCATGCAACTTGTGGGCGACCGCAAGGCCGAGATGCTGAAGATGGATGTGCGCGGCAAGCGCACGTACCTTGAGTTCACGGTGCCTGCGCGTGGCCTGATCGGCCTTCGGAGCCGGATGCTGAACGCCACGGCCGGCGAGGCGGTCATGCATCACACCTTCGAGCGGTACGACGAGCACCGCGGGGCGATGCCGGCCCGGTCGCTGGGGGTGATGGTGGCCACCGAGACGGGGTCGGTCACGTCGTACGCCCTCGACCAGTTGGCCGGCCGCGGGACGATGTTCGTGGAGCCTGGCGAACGTATCTACATGGGCGAGATCGTCGGCGAGCACTGCAAGGACGACGACATCGCCGTCAACGCGGCCAAGATGAAGAAACTCACGAACATGCGCGCGTCAACGAAGGAGCAGACGGTGACGCTGAAGGCCCCGCGGCGGGTGTCGCTGGAGGCGGCGCTGGAATACATCGCGGAAGACGAACTGGTGGAACTGACGCCGCAGTCGATCCGGCTGCGGAAGCGATACCTCGCGGAGTCCGACCGGCGCCGCAACTCTCGGCGCCTGGCGTCCGTCGAGGCCCACTGAGCGCGCGAAAAATCTTAGGGCTTGACGCCCGCCGCGCGAGACTCTAAAACAGATACTAGATCGTGGACGTGCGTGTGACATCCAACCGGACCCAGCGAGAGGAGAAGCCATGAGCAAGGACTCAAAGAAGGTAATCGACCTGCTGAACGCAGGGCGGGCGCGGGAACTGTCGGCCATCCTCCAGTACCTGGCCCAGCATTACGAACTGGAGAGCGATGATTACGGCAAACTGGCCAAGGTCATGAAGGACACGGGCATCACGGAGATGAAGCACGCCGAGGCGCTGGCCGAGCGGATACTGTTCCTCGGCGGGACGCCAACGTCGAAGCCGGATGCCGAGGCGAAGAAGGGCCAGAAGATCGCCGACATGATCGCCACCGACATCCGCCTGGAAGAGGACGCCGTCAAACTGTACAACGAGGCCGCCGTGGCGTGCGCCGAGGCCCTCGACCACGTCTCGAAGGACATCTTCGAGAAACTCCTCGCCGATGAAAATGAACATCTCGATATGTTCATGAACATCCGCGACCACATCGCCCGCCTGGGCGACCACTACCTCGCCACGCTGACGGGCAAGTAGCCGAGCCGAACCGCCGGAACGCATCGCGGCCGTCCGGCCCCGCGCCGGGCGGCCGCTTCCACGCGCACGCCGCGCCGGCATCCCCGCGTGCCACGGGTTGCTTGCAACCCGTGATTACCGAAGTCCTTTCCACAGTGCCTCAGTTGACTTCACCGACTGCCGGTGTGCATGCTCGCAGGACGGCTGGTCGAATAGCCGTCGGTTTCCACGGCTTGCAAGCAAGCCGTGGCACGTGCGCGGAGGAAAAGGGGTTGACGCCCCGCCCCGCGCGCAGCAGAATGTCGCCCAGCCATGATGCTGCGAGCCGCCCGCCTTGGCGGGCGGGTACATTGGCATGGGGCGAGCGCCTTCCAGCGCGAAAGGATTGCGATGATCATCTCAGACCTGGCAAAGATCGAAGGCCGGCGCTACCCGGCCCGCCGCCGCACGCAGAACCTCGTCGGCGGCGCTGCCCCCATCCAGGCCCGGAACTTCGCCATCGGCCACGTCACACTCGACCCCGACGGCGGACAGGTCCCCTGGCACAACCAGGACCAGGAAGAGGTGTACTTCATCATCGAGGGCACGGTCGAGATGTGCCTGGGCGACGAGCGGCAGGTCCTCTCGTCCGGCCAGGCCGCCTTCATCCCGCCGCGCATCTTCCATCAGGCGACCAACATCGGCAAGACGCCCGCCCGCATGCTCTACTGCTACGGCCCGGCGGGCGATGTGGCCCACTGGAAACAGGAACTCGAAGGGACGCTGCCGCGGGCCGGCGTCGAGGCCCCGCCGCTCCCGAAGGGCGCCAGGCCCCAGTGCACCGAGAAACCGAAACCATGATTTCAGCCGCGACCCGAGGGGTCGCGCGTTACCAATCAAGGAATCAACATGCCAAACGTCACCACGCACCGCGTCGGCATCCTGATGAACGGCGTCACCGGACGCATGGGCACAAACCAGCACCTGGTGCGGTCGCTCCTGGCGATCCGGCAGCAGGGCGGCGTGCGCCTGGGGGACTCCGAGACGATCATGCCCGACCCGATCCTCGTCGGCCGCAACCCCGTCAAACTGGCCGCCCTCGCCGAGAAGCACGGCATCTCGAAGTGGACGATGGACCTCGATGCGGCGCTGAAGGACTCGTCGGTCGCCGTCTATTTCGACGCGCTCGCCACGTCGCTGCGTCCGCCGAACGTCCGCAAGGCGATCGCCGCCGGCAAGCACATCTACTGCGAGAAGCCCACCGCCATGACGGCCGATGAGGCGTACGACCTCTACCGCCTGGCCAAGAAGGCCGGCGTCAAGCACGGCGTGGTGCAGGATAAACTCTGGCTGCCGGGCCTGCTGAAACTGAAGATGCTCGTCGATACCGGCTTCTTCGGCCGCATCCTCTCGGTGCGCGGCGAGTTCGGCTACTGGGTCTTCGAGGGCGACCAGGCCCCCGGGCAGCGGCCGTCGTGGAACTTCCGCAAGGAGGACGGCGGCACGATACTTGTTGATATGTTTTCGCATTGGCGATACGTCCTCGACAATATCTTCGGCAAGGTCAAGGCCGTCTCGTGCGTCGCCGCGACCCACGTCACGAAACGCTGGGACGAGGACGGCCGGCCCTACGACTGCACGGCCGACGACGCCGCCTACGCCACCTTCGACATCGAGGGCGGCATCATCGCGCACTTCAACTCCGCCTGGTGCGTCCGCGTCCGACGCGACGACCTCCTCGTCATACAGGTTGACGGCATGAAGGGCTCCGCCGTGGCCGGCCTCCGCGACTGCTACATCCAGCCCCTGGCCGCCACCCCGCGGCCGGTCTGGAACCCCGACATCGAAAGCCCCATCAACTACTTCGACGGATGGACGAAGATGCCGAACCAGCGGACCTACGACAACGCCTTCAAGGCACAGTGGGAACTGTTCCTTCGCCACATCGTGAAGGACGAGCCGTTCCCGTGGAACTTGCTTGAAGGCGCAAAGGGGGTACAATTGGCCGAGGCCGCCGCCCGATCCTGGCACGAGCGCCGATGGGTCGATGTGCCCGACCTGAAATCCTGATCCACTCTTGGCCGCGACCCAAAGGGTCGCGCGCAACTCGCAAAAAAGGAGATACGACGATGCCAACGCCCGAAAACCCCACGCCCCAACTCACCAGGCCCCGCTGCTGCGGCTGCGGGCCGGACCTCACGCGCAGGGACCTCCTCAAGGGGACCGGCATTGCCCTCGGCGGTCTGGCCCTGGCGGGCTGCGCGTGGTCGGCCATCCGCGAGGCCGGCGTGGAAACCGCGGCGGCCCCGGGCCGCAAGCCCCTCGTCGCCAAGCCCCTCCTCTCGTACGATCTTCCGCGGCGCCGCCCGCAGACCAGTTGGCG
>CAYGWP010000526.1:0-19631 GCA_964353455.1 uncultured Anaerolineales bacterium | reverse complement strand
GGGCGTCTTTGGGCGGTCAATCGGCCGCAGACCCGAAGCACTAGGCGGCATCCCGCTCTACAAGGTCAACCCGCTTGACCCGTGGGACCTTACGCGGGCCGAGCGCGATGGCCGCGCTGCCGCACGGCGCGCCGTCGAATCTCGCCGAAAGGACCCCAAGTTCAAGGACATTTACCTCGTCGATACCTCCAGCCACGTCGGCGTGCGTTCGTCGCGCCAAATCCGCGGCATCGCCGTCGCCACCGCTGCCGATGCGATGGAACTCCGCAAGTACCCCGACGGCATCGCGCGGGCCTCTTGGGAAATCGACATCCACACGCCCGAAGCGGGGGCCGCCAATCTCGCCCCGTGGGATACCCCCGACTACCGCCGCCGCATGGAACGCACCCGCGCGGGCGACTACTTCGACATCCGTTTCGGTTGCATCGTCGCCGCAGGTGTGGATAATCTCCTGGTGGCAGGGCGGTGCCTCTCGGCCGAGCACATCGCCCAGGCCGGTTTGCGGATTCAGCAGACGTGCCAGGCCACCGGACAGGCCGCCGGTACGGCCGCGGCCCTCAGTCTCAAGGAGAACGTGATGCCACGGGTCCTCGACCCGAAGAAGGTCGTCGAGCAACTGGCGAAGGACCGTGCCGCTGTCGAACCGGCCTTTGAATCACTGAAGGCGCTTGGTTAGCCACTCGTGGTGTGCCACGGCCGGCTTGCCCGGCCGTGGGCCTTGTGGGTGGGGCGTTCACGGCGATGTGTGCTACACCTTGTCGCGTATGAAGATTTCGCGTATCTCTCGCAAGGTGTACCGGTGTTTAAGGTCCTGGATGAGCCGGATGCGTCGGGCGGCCGAGTCGTCAAACAGCCGCTGGCCGCCGGGCGTCCGGGTCGTCTCGGCCAGCAGGCCGTACATGCAGTATGTGCTGACGATCTGGCGCGACACGCCCGCCCGCTCGGCCAGGTCGCCGATGCGATAAAGGGGCGGACTCTCTTGCGTCGTCAGTTCTGGCATAGGCGGCTCGCTCCCGCTGCTTATCGGGCCGAAAAACGGGCAAACTTGAGTCAAAGGAGGCTGCCAAATGGGCAAGGTCGCCATCGGAATCAACATGGAATTCGTCCGCCACGCCGACAAGTCCTTCGAGTGGGGCGTCCGCAAGGCCGCTGAACTCGGCTACGACTACGTCGAGCCGATGGTCCACTGGGGCCGCGAACTCCTCAGCGAGGCCGGCTACTTCCACAGCGTCTCCATGCTCGACGACCCGCTCCGCATCCGCCGCGCGTGCAAGGAGGCCGGCATCCGACTCTCCGGCCTCTCCGCCCACACGCCGCTCACCAAGCCCGAAATCAGCACGGAGTACCTGAAGCAGGCCATCCGCTTCGCCGCAGAGTGCGGGGCCCCCGTTGTCAACACCGATGAAGGCCCCAAGCAGCCCTGGACCACAGAGGAAGAGGACTACCTCCTTATTAAGTACACCCTGCGTGAGGCCGCCGCCGTCGCCGAGCCGCGCGGCATACTCATCGGCATCGAGCCGCATCAGCAGTACAGTAAGCACCCCAAGGGCCTCGACCGCATCCAGCGGTCCGCCGCAAGCAAGGCCGTCGGCATTAACTTCGACACCGGCAACAGTTACCTCGCCGGGCAGGACCCCTACAAGTGGCTGGGGCACGTCCTGGACCGCCTCGTCCACCTCCACGCCAAGGATATCTCCATCCAGCAGTCGAAATCCGAGCGCGGCAAGGTCACCGGCACCCCTGTCGGATGCGCCTGTGGAGACGGCGTCATCGACTGGAAACGCGTCGTCGCCATCTGCCGCAAGGCAAAGCGCGACATCGTTCTGTCGGTCGAGTGCGGCACAATAGAGCAGGCCGAACGAAGCATCAAACACCTTAAGTCGATTATGAAGCAGCGCTAGCCATTACCTTTTAGCCGCGACCCATCGGGTCGCGCGGGTCCGTTTACGAGGAGATCGTTCATGGCGAAGCACCTCATCGGCTGCACACTCTGGTCCCTCAGGATCCCCGACACCGTCGAGGCCATCCGAAAGGTCGCCGAACTCGGCCTCCAGGCCGTCCAGTTCACCTTCCAGCAGGATTCCGACCTCGCGCCCGCCGGCATCAAACGCATCAAGGAGGCACTCATGGCCTCCGGCCTCAAGGTCCCCGGCGGCATGGTGGGCTTCGCCGGCGAGGACTACTCCACCATCGCCGCCATCCGACGCACCGGCGGCTTCGTCGATGCCGCCGTCTTCCCCGAACGCCTCGACCGCTGCCGACGCTGGGGCGACGCCATGGCCGGCCTCGGCATGACGCACGTCACCACCCACGCCGGCTTCCTGCCGGAGCCCGGCCGGCCAGACTACGCCGCCGTCCGCGACCGCCTTGCCGCCGCCGTCGATGCCCTGCACGAGTCCGGCCTTACGGTCGGCCTGGAAACCGGCCAGGAATCCGGCGCCGTTCTCATCAGTATCCTCAAGGACCTCGCCCGGCCGTGGCTAAGCGTGAACTTCGACCCCGCCAACCTCGTCCTTTACGGCGCCGGCGACCCCGTTGCCGCCGCCCGCGCTCTCGCCGGCCGCGTCTCCATGATGCACGCCAAGGATGGCACGCCCTCCGACCGCCCTGGAGAGACTTGGGGGGAGGAAGTGCCCCTCGGACAGGGCAAGGTCGATTTCCGCGGCGTCATTGCCGCCCTCGAAAACGGTGGCTTCAACGGCGCACTCATCATTGAACGCGAGGCCGGCACAGACCGCGCAGGCGACATCCTCGCCGGTTGCCGCTACCTCGACGACCTCCTCGCCCGCCCGTGATGCCACCCGCGCCACGGGCCTACGCCCGCCGCAGGCTTGCTTGCCAACGCGTGATGCGCCGCCGTTGTGCCTTCACTTTGAACTTTTCACTTTTCACCTTGAACTGTTCCTTACCCGGCCGCCTCATCCCCAATCCCGATTCCCGCCTTTGCCGTTCTGCCGTTCACTCCGCACTCCGAACTCCGCATTCCGCACTTGACGTAAGTGCCATTTTTGCAAAAACACTTACGTCAATTTCGACCTCCAAAATGGCAAAAAAACGCGTTTTCGGACCCCAAAACGGCCCTGGCGCTAGCGCCAGAGGGGTTCGACGCCTCAAATGTTAAGATGGGCAAGACGTTTTTCGCGCGGTTTTGATCGGTTTTGACACGGTTTTTACGGTTTTTTGACGGTTTTGAACGTTTTTTTCACTTTTTTTAACAGGCCCAAATTGATGTAAGTGCCATTTTTGCAGAAACACTTACGTGCGTTTCGCCCCCGAGAGCGCGAAAAATAATCAGGTGCCAGGCATCAGGCCATACCATTAGTGGGGGGTCAAAGCCCGTCCGAGTACGATATACGGTATGAAATTTTGGCCGTGGACCTGTACGCTGTGGCCTCGGCGAAGGCCGAGTGACTAGGTGACTGGGTGACTGGGTGACTAGGTAACGGAGCCAGCGGACCAGACTGCCATCAACCCTCTCCCTCCTTGGGAGAGGGTGGCCGAAGGCCGGGTGAGGGCGAAGGGGAGGGTGCTACTACTGGGGGAAAATGGCCAACGACAGCCTCACGCCTCAGGCCTGGACCCGCCGTGGCCGGGCACGACGAAAATCCCCGCGAATTATTTGACTTTCAGATGAAGATGGGGTATTCTATCCCTATATAAGCGCCTACGGCGGCGGGGGTTGCCGCAGGGCGCTGGACAACAGAATGTAACGCCGGGGGAGACTGACCGCCCGCCCAGTCGGGTCTTCGACATGCGGCCGGTCTTTATTGTTTTTGTATGCCGGGCAGCGGGGATACGCTGCGGGGAAGCCAACCGAACACGGTGCCGTTCCCTGGAGGGAGATGGCCGTGTCAAACCAGCGCATTCAGAAATCTACCTGTCTCGACATTCGGCAGGTTTTCGGGGGGGGGGGGGGCGATGTGTGCTAGCGCCCGTCGCCGCCTAGCCTGCCTCATCGCGCTGGCGGTAGCCGCTTTCCTTGCGGGATCTACGGCCGAAGGCGCCAACAAGTACTGGATTGGCGGAAGCGGGCAGTGGGATACCATCGGCAACTGGTCCTCGAGCAGTCTGCCGCAGGCCGACGACGATGCATACCTTACGCAGAGCGATGCCACCGACCGGGTCGTAACCTACTACAACACAATCAATCCCGATGCGGTGCTCCATTCTCTCAGGGTTGACGCCACGGGCACGGGCACGATGACCCTGGATATGCCGAACAACCACACTCTGAATGTCCTCTACGAGTACGTTGGCTATGACGGCCAGGGGGCTGTGACCCAGAGTGCCGGGACGAACATATGCTCAGGGATCAACGTCGGATACCACGCGACTGGCAATGGCACGTACACTATCACCGGAGGTACCGTCTCTAGCTCCGGTGCCTTGGGCGTGGGCACGAGCGGCACGGGCACGCTGAACATCTTGAGCGGCGGTCAAGTCTACGGTTCGAGCGGTCGCATGGGCTTGTATGCTGGTTCCATCGGCAAAGCCACCGTGGACGGCATCGGGTCGAAATGGAGCAGTTCCGGCTGGCTGGTGGTCGGTGACCACAGCACGGGCACACTTGATATCAAGGCCGGCGGACAGGTCTCCTGCTCTGAGGGCACCATAGCCTGGTTCGGCGGGGGCGCCGCCACAGTTGACGGAAACGGGTCGATGTGGACCAATTCCTCTACCCTGTACGTTGGCCGCTTCGACACGGGTACTCTCCAGATCCGGAACGGCGGCCAAGTCTTCGACGCCAGAGGATGCCTGGGGATTCAACCCGGCTCAAGCGGAACTGCTACCGTGGACGGCATTGGGTCCAAGTGGACCAATTCCGCAAACATGGATGTCGGGGATTATGGCACAGGCATGCTGACAATCCAGAACGGTGGCCAAATCACAGTGGCCACCGGACTCAAGGTCTGGGACAACAGCAGCCTGACGCTCCAAACCGGCGGCAGCGTGACGACCGGCTCGCTCTCCAAGACTTCCGGCGGCACGATCACCTGGACCGACGGCACGCTTGACATCACTGGCACGGGGGGGCTCTCGGTTGGGCCCACGGGGCCCCTGGGTGCATCGCTGACGCTCGATGCCGCCAAGACCCTCAATGTCACCAACACTCTAACCATTGCTTCCGGCGCCACTCTAACCCTCAGCGGCAGCAGTCTGGAGGTAGGCGCGCTTTCGAATTCCGGCACGTTCAACTGGACCAGCGGCACTTTGAGCATCACCGGTACGGGGGGTCTTACGATCGGCTCCACTGGGCCCCTTGGCGCTTCGCCCACGCTGGGTTCGGCTAGGACGCTCAATGTCACCAACACTCTAAGCATCGCTTCTGACGCCACTCTAAGCCTCAGCGGCGGTAGCGTGACCGCGGGTATGCTCTCGATTTCCGGCACGTTACAAGCCGACGCGCTCTCATATCTGCCTGTGTGCAACCTGGCGCTTTCCGGCGGTGTGCTTTCAAGCAGCGGCACGTTCAGCCGCGGCGTGGGCGCCGGCAACGAGCAAGTGCAATGGACCGGCAGCGGCGGCATGTCGGCCCGCGGCGGCAAACTGACTGTGGCCCTCGGAGGCACGGCCAGCCCAACCCCGCTTGTCTGGGCGAGCGGCAACTTCGTTCCAAGCGGCTCTGCCCTTGTATTCGGTTCGGCGACGGCCGACAGCGAGACGGAGTTCAGAAACGACATTGACCTCGGCGGGGCGACGCGGACTGTGACGGTCAACGATAACCCTGCCAGTACCGGCGACTTTGCGACCCTTTCGGGCGTGCTGTCCAACGGGGGACTTACGAAGTCCGGCACGGGGCTCCTGGTGCTTAGGGGCGCGAACACGTATTCGGGGCCAACCATTGTTTCCGAGGGCACTTTGCGGTTTGGAGGGGCAGGCGCCATACCCATCGGCTCGGACGTGACGATCACTGGCACGCTGGACATCGCCGTCTCCGGCGCTGCCGTGAACGGCCTGAACGGCACCGGTGCCGTTACGCTTGGATCCAATACACTCACTATTGGCTCAGCGAATGGGTCGGGCGACTTCGGCGGCGTCATCAGCGGCACAGGTGGCATCATTAAGAGCGGGCAAGGGGTGCAGGCCCTCTCCGGCACTGACACATACGGCGGCACCTCAACCATCCAGGGTGGCGTACTGCGCGCCACGGACGGCGCAGGCCTCCCTGCCGCAAGCAACCTGGTACTGAGTGGAGGCGTCCTTGAGTCAATCGGCACGACAACCTTCACCCGCACCATGGGCACGACTTCCGGGAAGGTCCAGTGGACGGGCAGCGGCGGGTTCTCGGCTTGTGGCGGGAAGATGATTGTTGCCATAGGAGGGACGGGTAGCCCTACAGCCCTGACGTGGGGCAGCGGCAACTTCGTGCCGAGCGGCTCGGCCCTTGTGTTCGGTTCGGCGACGGCCGATAGCGAGACGGAATTCAGGAACGCCATCAACTTCGGCGGCGCGGCGCGGACCATAACCGTCAACGACAACCCGGCGACCAGCGCCGACTTCGCGACCCTGACCGGCGTGCTATCGAACGGCAGCCTCCTGAAGTCCGGAGATGGTCTGCTTGTGCTGAAGGGCACCAACAACTATAGCGGCGGAACGACCATAGGCGGGGGCACCCTTCGGGCGACGGAGGGGACAACGCTGCCTGCGGCCGGCAACCTGATTCTGGCCGGCGGCATCTTTGAGGCGACCGGCGCGACGACCTTCACGCGCACCCTGGGCACAGGCGGCGGCCAGGTGCAGTGGACAGGGAGCGGCGGGTTCTCAACCAAGGGAGCCAAGTTGACAGTTGCGATCGGCGGCACGGCAAGTCCGACGGCGCTTACGTGGGGGAGCGGCGGGTTCGTGCCTGATGGGTGCGCCCTTGTTTTGGGTTCGGCGACAGCCGACAGCGAAACGGAGTTCAGGAACAACCTCGACCTGGGCGGGGCGACGCAGACCGTCACGGTCAACGACAACCCGGCAAGCGGCGGTGACTTCGCGAACCTTTCGGGAGTGCTCTCCAACGGCGGGTTGACCAAGAACGGGTTGGGAATGCTCTTCCTTTGGGGGGCCAACACATACGCCGGAACAACCACGGTGGCAGAGGGGGTCCTGTGCGTGAGCCATACGTCGGCCTTGGGTTGCGCCGCCGGCGGCACGGTGGTGGCGGGCGGCAGCACGCTGGAAGTGTCGGCGGCTGTTGATGCCGAGCCCCTGACTCTGAATGGCCCGGGGGTCGGCGGCACGGGGGCGCTGCGCGGCGGCAGTTCCGCGGGCAGTTGGGGCGGCCCCGTCACTTTGGCAAGCGACTCGACTCTTGGGGCTTCGGCAGCGCCCTTTACCATCTACGGAGCAATCGGCGGCGCGGGGGGCTTGACCAAGATTGGGATGGACCTTCTCGAACTTACGGCATCCAACTCCTACAGCGGTACCACAACCATCCAGAGCGGCACTCTCCGAGCCAGCGATGGCGAAGGCCTGCCTGCGGCCAGTAACATGGTCTTCGCCGGCGGGGTCTTTGAGGGCAACGGCGCAACGACTTTCACCCGGA
This sequence comes from uncultured Anaerolineales bacterium, assembly GCA_964353455.1. Lineage (GTDB taxonomy): Bacteria > Planctomycetota > Phycisphaerae > FEN-1346 > FEN-1346 > CAYGWP01. Next base: position 12,100 of record CAYGWP010000526.1, on the reverse strand, counting down.
GCATGGGTACGGCGGGCGGGCAAGTCCGGTGGACGGGCAGCGGCGGGTTCTCGGCCTACGGCGGCAAGACGACCGTTGCTATCGGCGGCACGGCAAGCCCGACGGCCCTGACGTGGGGGAGCGGCAATTTCGTCCCGAGCGGCTCGGCGCTCGTCTTCGGTTCAGCAACCGCCGACAGCGAAGTCGTGTTCACAAATAGCATCGACCTCGGCGGCGCCACCCGGACGATAACCGCCAACGACAATGCGGCGTCGGGTAACGACTTTGCCACGATCTCCGGTGTCCTCTCCAACGGCGGCCTGACGAAGAACGGATTGGGGATATTGGCCCTTTCGGGGGCCAACACCTATGCGGGAATAACCACCGTGGCCCAGGGGGTTCTACGCCTCTCTCACACAGCGGCGTTGGGTTCTACGGCGGCCAGCACGACCGTCAGCAGCGGGGCTACTCTGGAAATAACCGTTGACGGGGTGGCCGAGCCATTGACGCTGAACGGCACCGGCGTTGGCGGCACGGGCGCGCTGAGAGGCGGCAGTTCTGCCGCCACTTGGAGCGGGCCAGTCACGCTGGCGAGCGACTCGGCCATCGGCGCTTCGACAGCCCCCCTTACCGTTTCAGGGATAATCAGCGGCGTATCGCGGCGGTTGATCAAGGCAGACTCGGGCGTTGTGCTGCTGACGGGCACCAACACATATAGCGGCCCGACGGAGGTTCAGGGCGGCGTTCTCCGCACAACGGACGGCGCAGGACTCCCCACGTCAAGCAACCTGGTATTGAGTGGCGGCGTCCTTGAATCGAGCGGCGCCACAACCTTCACCCGCAACATGGGCACGACGGCCGGCAAGGTCCAGTGGACCGGCAGCAGCGGGTTCTCGGCTTATGGGGGCAAGATGATTGTGGCAATCGGCGGCACGACGAGTCCGACGGCCCTGACGTGGGCGAGCGGCAACTTCGTGCCGAGCGGTTCCGCGCTTGTCTTCGGTTCGCCGACGGCCGATAGCGAGACGGAGTTCAGGAATGCCATCAACTTCGGCGGCGCGACGCGGACCATAACAGTCAACGACAACCCGGCGACAACAGGCGACTTCGCGACGCTCACCGGCGCGCTAACGAACGGTGGCCTTCTGAAGTCTGGTAATGGCCTGTTGGTGCTAACGGGCGGCAACACTTATAGCGGGGGTACCACCATAGCCGGGGGCACCCTTCGGGCCAACGATGGGACGACGCTGCCCGCGGCCGGCAACCTGGTCCTGGCCGGCGGTGTCCTTGAGGCAAGCAGCGCGCTAACCCTTACTCGCGGCCTGGGGGCAGGCAGCGGCCAGGTGCAGTGGACGGCTGGCGGCGGGTTCTCGGCCAAAGGGGGCAAGTTCACAGTTGCGATCGGCGGGACGGCCAGTCCGACGGCGCTTACCTGGGGCAGCGGCGGGTTCGTGCCGAGCGGCTCGGCCCTCATCTTCGGGTCGCCGACGGCCGACAGAGAAACCGAGTTCCGAAACGCCATCAACCTGGGCGGCGATGTGAGGACGGTGACCGTCATCGACAACCCGGCGGCGCCCGGGGACCTTGCGAGCCTTTCCGGTGTCCTATCGAACGGCAGCCTCTTTAAGTCGGGCAGCGGCGTACTGCTTCTAAAGGTCAGCCCTACTTACACGGGCGCCACGACCATCGCCGAGGGCATCCTGAGGCTGATGCCCAGCATCACGCTTGCCAGCACGGTGATCGAGGTGGATGCGGGGGCAACGTACGATGTGAGTGCAGTCTCCGGGTACTCGCTGGCCGCAGGGCGGGTGCTGAAGGGAGAAGGCACGGTCCTGGGAAATATAACTGTGCGCGGCACGATGGCCCCGGGTTCCAGCCCCGGCGTGCTGTCGGTGACCGGCAGTGTTACGTATGCAAACGGTTCGACCCTGGAGATTGAGATCGGGGGCGAGGAGCGGGGGATTGACTACGACGTTGTGGACGCCAGCGGCGCGATCACGGTTGCGTCGGGTGCGACGCTGAGCGTTGCGCTGATCGACGATTTTCTGCCGATGCTGGGCGATGAGTTTGACATTCTGGACTTTTCGAGCATCACGGGCGAGTTCACCACTTACAGCCTTCCGGCGCTTGGCGACGGCCTTGCGTGGGACACGAGCGGCATCTACACAGACGGGACGATAGGGGTGACGCCGGAGCCGGCCTCAATCCTGCTGCTTGGGATGGGTTGCGCGCTTGTGGTGCTGCGGCGCAGGGGGCGGTGAAGGCGCAAATCCCCCTCACCCGCCTCCGCCGAGGCTACGGCGGGCAAGCCCTACCCTCTCCCACAAGGGGTACCCTTTGGCCAATTATGCGGCCGCGCAAAGAGCATAGGTCACGGCCGCCAGTAACTTTGCGTTGTCTGGACAACAATCGCATCGGAAGGTCGGCTGCTTTTGTATCAGCGTTTATGCTCCTCAAGAACGGCTGAAGGGCACACAGTCACAATCTGCGGCGAGGCCCAAGTAATTTGTGTTAAGGAAATTCTGTTGATTGTTTTTCGGCGGCTGGTACACTGCCCGTCCGGCATGGTCAACATGGTTAACAGGAAAGGAAGACTACGATGGCAAGGTCGAAGGTGACGGGGTTGGCGCTCGGGTTCAGGCTCCTGGCGGACCGGACCCGGCTTGCGATGCTGAAGATGCTCAGGACCGGGCCGAAGAACGTGACCGCGCTGTGCGCCGGCGTCGGCCGCAAGCAGCCGCTGGTCAGCCACCACCTGGGCCTCCTGCGTGTGGGCGGCCTGGTGGTTGCCAAACGCACGGGCAAGTCGGTGATCTACACGCTCGACGCCGAGAACCTGAAGGAACTGGCCGTCGCGGTGAAGAAACTGACGCCGAAAGAGTAGCGCTCGGCCTGTCGTCAAGCGAGGTCAGGCGGGTGTCATGCCCACGGCCTGCCCGCCCCAAGCGGGTAAACTGTGGCTGCGCTGCGGGTGAGCACCGCGCAAAGAGACTGTTTCAGAACCGCATCATACACGGCTTGCAAGCAAGCCGTGGCACGCGAACAGCACGAAGGTCGCGGTTCTGAAACAGTTTCTAATAGGACAGCGCCACTTCGCGTTTCCGCGCGCGGCGGGTCGGGAGACCCGCCGCGCCAAGCATGGAGACCCGCCGCGCGAAGTATGGAGACCCGCCGCGCAAAGGACGGTTGCTGGGGCACTGCCGCGTGGGTCCAGAGGACCCACCCTACAGGATGACGTGATTTCGGCACCAGGCCCGGGGGACCCTCCGCGCGAAGTATGGGGACCCGCCGGGCAAAGCATGAATCTCTCGCTGTCGCAGTAATCGGGGGACGGTCATCGTGCGCCGGGCATGAACGGCCGCAGGTCAGGGCGGGCGGAGATCGGCCGTGGACATCCAGCAGGTGCGGCGCATCCTGATAATCGGGGCGGGCACGATGGGGCAGGAAATCGGCCTCCAGTGTGCCGCGCACGGCTACGACGTCGTCATCCATGACATTGCCGCAGGCGCGCTGGAAGCGGCGAAGGGCCGGACGGCGGCATGGCTGGCGCAACTGGTCGATGCGAAGAGGCTGCGGCGGGAGGATGCCGAGGCGGCGACGGGGCGGATGACGTTTACGCCTCGTGCCGAGGAGGCGGCCGGCGGCGCTGACCTGGTGAGCGAGTCTGTGCCGGAGGACCTGCGGCTGAAGTGCGAGGTGTTCGCACAATTCAACCGGCTGTGTCCGCCGCGTGCGGTGTTCACGACCAACACGTCGATGCTGCGTCCGTCGATGCTGGCGGAGGCGACAGGCCGGCCGTCGCAGTTTGCGGCGCTCCATTTCCACCCGCACGTGTGGGAGTCGAACGTGGCGGACATCATGCCGCACCCCGGGACGGCGCCGGCGACGGTGTCGCTGCTGCGCGAATTTGCGGTGCGGATAGGGCAGATTCCGATAGTGCTCCGGAAGGAGAATCCCGGTTACGTGTTCAACGCGATTCTGGGCGCGATCAACCGCGAATCGCTGACGCTGGCGGCCAACGGTGTGGCATCGGTGGAGGACATCGACCGGGCCTGGATGGGTGTGATGAAGACGCAGGTGGGTCCGTTCGGCATCATGGACCGCGTGGGCCTGGATACCGTCTGGCAGATTATCGACAATTGGGCCCGGCGGCTGCCCGGCCGCGAGCAACTGCGGCGGAACGCGGATTTTCTGCGCGGGCTGGTGGAAGAGGGGCGGCTGGGCGTCAAGACGGGTCGAGGTTTCTACACGTATCCTGGGCCGGCCTTCGAGCGGCAGGGCTTCGTCGAGGGTAAGTAGGGGCCGGGCGCGGGCGAGACGGCTCGGACGGCGGCAAGGCGTGCTCACGGCTTTGCGGCGGGGCGCGCGGTGAGATAGAGGACGATGTTCGTGGCCACGGCCATGGCGTCGGGGGAATCGTAGCCGCGCAGTTTGTAGGCTTCGTACGGGTTGAGGGCGAACATCACGTCGAGCGGCGAGTAGATGCCGGCCAGTTTCTCTCCGTCGAAGAGGCCGATGATGTCGGCCTCGGGTCGGCCGGCGCGGACGACCCTGAGGGCGGATCGGAACTTCAGGTCCTTCGTAAGATCGTGTCCCGTGGCGGGGGCCATCTTCCCGGTCATCAGCGGATGGGTCTTGGGGAGGGGTTCCATTCGCCAGCCGGCCTGTGCGGCGAGTTTGCGGACCGCAGGGTCAACGTCGGGCGACCCCGATGCGGCCTCGATCCAGAGGAACCCGCCGGCGGCGGCGAAAGAGCGGAGTGCGGCGGCATCGTCGGCGGTCATCTCGAAGGGCCTGGTGCTCGTGAGGAACGCCGCATCGAACGCGGCGAGTTGGGCGGGTGCGACGCCGTCTTCCTTTGCCTCGAGGTTGACGGCGGCCTTTTCCTTGAGCCGGTCGGCCAGGCGCGCGAAGCCGCGGTAATTCGCCGCGACGGCCCAGTCGGCGGAGTGCCGAAGTCGCGCGACCTTGACGGTCCTGGCGGGTCCGGCGCTCACGGCCGCGGCGAAGCGCACGTCGGGGGGCGGGGCCTGGGCGGCCAGCCGCGCGCGGAGCGGGGCGTTGTCGGTCGCGTACGCCACCATGTTCATCCCCCAATCAAATAGATACTGCTTTAATGTATATGACTTGGTCTGCCAGGAGCAGGAGACGTCGTCGGGCTCGTAGAAGAGGAAGGTGCGGATGCCGTCGGAAGCGCCCCTGAGTTCGGGCGCGCTCTTGAGCCTGTAGGGGTCCTGGAAGACGGGGTGCTCGCGCGGCAGTGGCAGCACGGGCCACTCCGGCCAGAGTTCCCTGGCGAGGCCCTCGATGAATTTGCGGGCCAGCGGGTTGCCGCAGGAGGCCTCGAAGAGTATGGTGCCGCCGGTGTCGGTGAAGCGGCGGAGTTTCTGCTTCTCTTCGGGCGAAAACGCGGGGGCGTCTTCGGGCGTGATGAAGAGGATGGGCGCGTCGTGGAGTTCCTCGACGGGCGCGCGGAAACTCACGATCTGCCAGCCGAACGGCTGCTCCTTCGTGCGCATGACGAACTGCGTGAGGTTGGCGATGTCGCGGCGATGGTTGTTCCACTGTCCCTTGAATTCGAGTTTATTGAAAAGTATGGGCGCGCGGCCCTTGTAAAGGAAGAGCGTCGAGAAGCAGGTGGTGACGAGCGGTCCGTACTCGCCCGCCCATGCGCCGTTGGCCGACTGGGTGCCGAGGAGATAGGCGGCGCCCTCCTTGAACCAGTCGTGTCCCCCGAAATACTTGTATCCGGCGGCGCTGCCGACCCGCTCGACGCTGTAAAGCCAGTAGTGGACGCGCGAGCCGAAGGTGTCGCCGCCCTCGGGGTTGGCGCCGGCCTTGAAGTGCTCTTCGAGCCATCCGAGGGCGGAGTCGATGCGGCGGTCCGTGTCGCCGGTCTGCCGCGCGGAGGCCGAGCCGCGGCAGGGGCATCCCGAGGCCAGGTCGAGGTTGTCGCTGGTGATGAAGACCGAGGCGAGGCCTGCGGCGGTCATCGAGCCGTAACCGGGCCTCGACATGCCGCCCACGCGCTTATCAGTCTCGGCGTAGTTCCACGACCCGTCCTTGAGTTGCGACTTGCAGTAGAGGTCCTGGACCCTCTGCCAGGTGGACCTGGGGATTTCGGCGCCCGCGAGTGCGGCTTCTCTCAGGGCGAGGACGGCCATCTGAGTATTGGAGAGGTCTTGATACGTAGCGCTGCGGTTGACGCCTGCGAGGCCGTTGTAGCCCCAGCCGTTGCCGGGTCCCTGGGTCTGGACGAGCCACTGGACGTCGCGGAGCATGGCCTGGCGGACTCGCTCGCGCTTGTCGCCGACGAGTTTGTTCTGGACGTGGGCCAGCGCCATCGTCCGGGCGCACACGGCGTAGGTGTAGTCGAGGTCGCGGTTGAGAACCTTGTCGAGGGCCTTCGAGACCACGTCGCGGTTCGGATGGATTCCGATATAAACAAGCGTCAGGAGGGCGAGTTCCGTCCGCCCGACCTCCTTGTCGGAAGAGAGGTTCTTGGTTTCGGCCCACGTGCCGTCGGGCTCCTGCGTCTTGATGAGGTACTCGGTGGCCCTGTCGATGGCGCGGAGGACTGCTTCGTCGGTGACGGCGGCGTCCCTGGCCGGCGCGGCGGGCGCCTTGGCCGGCGCCTTGGCGGGGGCCTTGGCGGGTGCGCCCGCCAGGGCCGGGAGTCCCCCGGCCAGAATGCACGCGGCCAGCGATGCGCATGCGAGCAGTCTCTTCAACGCAGGAGTCCTCCGAGTTATGCGGAGCGCACGGCGGCCCCATCGCGAGAATACACGCGCATCTTGCGGTTATCAAGTCCCCAGGGTACTCTTTGCGGTCGGAAGAGGGGGCCGCGGCGAGGCCGTCCGCCTCCGCCTGCGAGGGGAACTTATGCGAATAACTATAAATGTGAGTCTGGCCCTGGTCCTCTCGTGCCTGACGGCCGGCCGGTGCGCGGGCGCATCCGCGCTTTACGTCGCCCCCGGCGGCAGCGAGAAGGGGCCCGGCACGGTTGAGGCCCCCTTCGCCGCGCTCGAGCAGGCCCGCGACGCCATCCGCTCGATGAAGCGGGCCGGCGGACTGCCCGACGGCGGCATAACGGTTTACCTGCGCGGCGGCGCGTACGAGCGGGCCGCGGCGTTCACGCTCACGAAGGAAGATGCGGGCACGGAGAAGTCGCCCATCGTCTATCGCAACCAGCCGGGCGAGGAGGTCCGCATCGTCGGCGGGCGGGCCGTCGCCGGTTTCAGGCCGGTCATTGACCCGGCGGTCCTCGGGCGGCTCGACGAGGCGGCGCGCGGCAAGGTGCTTCAGGCCGACCTCAAGGCGCAGGGCATCGCCGAGTACGGGCAACTCTCGGTCCGCGGTTTCGGCAAGGGCGTCCGCGAGGCCCACATGGAACTTTTCTTCGAGGACCGCCCGATGACCCTGGCGCGGTGGCCGAACGAAGGGTATGCCCGCATCGCCTCGCTGCCCGAGGGCAAGGACTCCCGCCGCTTCGGCTACGCCGAGGACCGCCCCGCACGCTGGACCGGCGAACCGGACGTATGGGTATATGGATACTGGTATCATGACTGGGCCGACACGTACCTGAAGGTCGAATCGATCGACGCCGCGGGCCGCACCATCACCACCGTCACGCCGCACAACTACGGCCTCCGCAAGGGGAACCGCTGGATGGCGCTGAACGTCCTGGCGGAACTCGACTCGCCCGGCGAGTACTACGTTGACCGCGCCGGCGGCATCCTCTATTTCTGGCCGCCGGCGCCCATCGGGGAGGGCAGGGCGGTCGTCAGCGTCATCGAGCAACTCATCGACGTCATGGACGCCGACTACGTCACCATCCGCGGCTTCATCCTGGAGGCCTGCCGCGGCACGGCCGTCAAGATTGCCGCAGGCTCGCACGTCCAGATCGTCGGATGCACCATCCGGAACACCGGCACAAACGCCGTCGCCGTCTTCGGCACGGACAACGCCGTCATCGGCTGCGACATCTACCAGACCGGCGAGAGCGGCGTCTCCCTGGCCGGCGGCGACCGGAAGACCCTCACCCCCGCGCGCCTCCTGGCCGAGAACAACCACGTCCACGATTTCAGCCGCTGGTGCCACACGTACCGCCCGGCCGTCAGCGTAAGCGGCTGCGGAAACATGGTACGCCACAACCTGCTCCACCACGGACCCCATAGCGCCATCCAACTCGGCGGCAACGACCACATCGTCGAGTTCAACGAGGTCCACAGCGTCTGCTCCGACACCGGCGACGTGGGGGCGTTCTACACGGGGCGCGACTGGACGGCGCGCGGCACGATAATCCGCAACAATTACTGGCACCACATCTTCGGACCCGGAATGCTGGGGGCGATGGGCATATACCTGGACGACCAGGCCAGCGGATTTGCGATCGCCGGCAACGTTTTCTACAGGGTCACGCGGGCGGTGTTCATCGGCGGCGGATGCGACAACAGCGTCGATGGCAACGTCTTCATCGACTGCACCCCCGCCATGCACATAGATGCCCGCGGCCTGGGGTGGCAGAAAAAGGCCACCGACGACCCCAGGGGCGAACTCAGGTCGCGGCTGGCCGCCATGCCGTGCCAGAATGAACTATGGAGAAAGCGATATCCCAATCTAGTCAACATACTTGATGATGATCCCGGAACGCCCAAGCGGAACGTCGTCGTCCATAACGTCTCGGCGGGCGGCAAGTGGGACGATATCGACGCCAAGACGCGCAAGTTCCAGACCGTCGAGAAGAACCTCGTGGATGAGGACCCGCAGTTCGCGGACCGCGCCGGTGGCGACTTCCGCCTGAAACCGTCTTCGCCCGCGTTCGCCCTGGGCTTCAAGGCCATCCCCGTCGCCGAGATCGGCCTCTACAAGGACGACCGGCGCGCATCGTGGCCCGCTTTCCACGCGCCGCGAGAGGTGCCGGCCGAGGCGCCCGCCAAGCCGCGCGCCGCCGCCGGCCCGCTGCGATGAAACTCGAGCCGTGATAGGTGCCTATGCCGGGGTCAATGGATGTGTACCGCCTTTTAGCCGCGACCCATCGGGTCGCGCGTACCGACAACCGGCAAAAACCTTGACACGTCCGCGGGGAGGCATTACCGTAAGCGTTGGAAGCAAGGGCAATTGGGGCGCGGGGCCGGCGGCGGCGAGGGCGGTGCCGCAGGCCGTTCGGTCGCCGCGCTCTCGGAAGGAGTTCCTCATGAGGCGAGCGGCCCTGGCGGCGATGCTTGCGGTTCTGGCGACGGCTCCGGCGGTGGCCCAGCCTGCGGCGAGTCTCGACGGCCTCCACGACAAGCCGGTGATCGGCGATGCCGAGCGGCAGCAGATCCGCCAGTGGGTGGCCGAGCGGGTCAATGCCATGGTCTCCTCGACGGACCCGGAACGCAAGGCGATGGTGAGCGCCCGCGAGGCGATCAGCATGGAGGCCCGGAGGGATGCCGGAGCGCGGTCGGCCGAGTTCCTGCGCGCGTTCGGCGAAGAGGCGATTGCGGCGCTCAGGCAGGTCGAGAAGAAGGCCGTCAGCCCCGAGGCTCGCCTGAACTGGGTGATGACGGTGGCGGGGCTGGGGCGCGTGGAAGGCGTGCCGATCCTGGAGTCGGCCCTCGTGAAGGACCCGTTCCCGTCGTCGCGGTACTGGGCGGCCAGGGGCCTGGCGATGGCGTGCGACGCCGTGGCCGAGAAGGCCGACCCGCGCATGGAGCAGGGGATGGCCCAGGCGGCCGCGAAGGCGTTCGACGGCGAGATGCCGCCCGTCACGGCCCGGCCCCTGGTGCAGATGCTCGGCAGATTCGACCACGAGAAGGTCCACGAGATTCTGGCCGAAGTGATATCGCAATATGTCCAGAAGGCGCATGCCTCCGATCCGATGGTGTCGCTGGTCCTGACCGACGCCGTCACGGGTCTCGAGCGGGCTTACGCGAGCGAGACCCAGCCCGCGGGCAAGGCCCGCATCCTGGCGGCCTACGCGACGATGTGCGCGGCGATCATGCCGCCGGTCGCCGACCGGAACCTCATGCCGCTCATCAACGCCTCCCTCGAAAAAATCACCGGCGAGAAGGTCAACTTCTCCGCCGCGGACGAGCAGGTGGCACAGAAACTCGCGCTCCTGGAATGGGTCGAGAAGTTCGTCAGCCAGAAGAAAATCCCGAAGCGCCCGGCCCTGCCGCAGGCCGTCGAGGACGCCGTGAAGCAGTTCAAGGACACGGACGGGGCGCTGCCTGCCCCCGCGCCGCCGCCCGCGCCGGCCGCGCCTGCGCCTGCGGCGCCGGCCGCGCCTGCGGCTGCACCGGCGGCGCCGTAACGGCGACCGGGCTTCGCGATTGAGGCGCTGCGATTGTCGAAGACCCGCTCGGGTGGGCGCAGCGCTCTCTCATTATCCGCACGGGCCCTGATGCGCAGGCTCCTGATACCTCTGGCGCTGGCCGCCGCCGTGGTCGTGGTCACGGTGCTCCTGGCGTATCGCACGCAGGGGCCGCCGGCCGACCTGGTGTGGACGGCCGGCCCGGAAGTCGCCACGCTCGACCCGGCGAAGATGACCGCACTCCAGGACGGCCGGGTTGCCGCCGCCCTCTTCGAGGGCCTGACGGTCCTGGACCCGAGGGGCCTGAAGATCCGCCCCGGCGTGGCCGCGCGGTGGGACATCTCCGACGACCGCTGCACCTATACCTTCCATCTGCGCCCGGACGCCCGCTGGAGCGACGGCCGGCCAGTGACCGCCGAGGACTTCGCGTGGTCCTGGCGGCGGGTGCTCGATCCGAAGACCGCCGCCGAGTACGCCTACATGCTGTACCCCATCCGCGGTGCGAAGGCGTACTTCGAGGCGCTCGGAAAACCGGGCGCCGATCCCGATAGCGAGTGGGCGAAGGTCGGCGTCCGCCAGGAAGGGCCGCACCGCCTCGTCGTGGAACTGGAGCGCCCCTGCGCGTACTTTCTGGACCTTGCGGCGTTCTCGACCTACCTGCCCGTCCGGCGAGACGCGGTCGAGGCGCACGGCGACCGCTGGACCATGCCGCCCAACCTTGTCTCAAACGGGGCGTACCGGCTGGCCGGGTGGTGGTTCCGCGGCCGCATGATCTGGGAGCGGAATGAGCACTACTGGGACGCCGGGTCGGTTGCGGTCGGGCGGATCGAACTCAGGATGCTCGACGACATCGGCACGGCGCTCCTCGCGTACGAGACCGGGGCGGTGGACCTGACGACGGTGGTGCCGAACCTGGCGATCCAGCCGCTCCTGGAGGACCGCGACGCCGGCCGGCGCCGCGACGTGATGTACGGACCTAACCTGGGCACGTATTTCTATCGGTTTAACTGTACGAAGGGTCCGCTGGCGGACGCGCGTGTGCGCCGGGCGCTGGCGATGGCGATCGACCGGCGGGCGATAATCGAGCGGGCGGCGCGCGGCGGGCAGTTGCCCGCCCTGGCGCTGGTGCCGCCCGGAATGCCCGGCTACACGCCCCCGCCGGGCATCACGGAGAACGTCGGGGAGGCCAGGCGCCTGCTGGCCGAGGCGGGGTACCCGAACGGCGCGGGATTTCCGGAACTTTCGATCCTCGTCAATCGGGGCCTGGGGCACGTGCCTGCCGCCGAGATGGTGCAGCAGGAGTGGAGCGACCGGCTGGGCATCGCCGTCCGCATCGAGCAGGTCGAATGGAAGGTATTCCTCGACATGGTCCAGCGGGGCGAGTACCAGGTGGCGCGCGGCGGATGGTACGGCGATTATGTGGACCCGAATACGTTTCTAGATATGTTCCTGACCGGCGGCGGCAATAACCAGACCGGCTGGTCGAGCGCCGAGTACGACGCCCTCATCGAAGAGGCCGCACGCCAGGCGCCCGGCCCCGAGCGCATGCGCACCTTCGCCCGGGCCGAGGCGATATTGGTCCGCGAGACGCCCATCATGCCGCTGTACTTCTACACGGTCCTGATGCTCGTGCGGCCGGGCATCGAGGGCGTCGAGCCGAACCTCCTGAACCGCATCGACTTCGGACTCTTGCGTCGTAAGTAGGGCTTGAATCGGGGGGAGGGGAGGCCTCGAGCCTTGGCGCGGTGGGTCTCCCGACCCACCGCGCCCGAAAGGGGCGTTGCCGGCTCAGCAACGCGGTGTGCGCGGCGGGTCGGGAGACCC
>CAYGWP010000525.1:0-7222 GCA_964353455.1 uncultured Anaerolineales bacterium | reverse complement strand
TCTTCGAGTCGCGGCTAAACATGCGTCGTCAGGGTTTCCCGATCTGCATCACCGCCCACGCCATGAGCACCAGCGCCCCCACCGCCCCCCAGGCCAGGACGAAGCCCACCAGGTCCTCCCGGTATCGCCTGAAGAAACCCTTCCACCGCGCGGCCGTCAGCCAGCCCGGAAGGTCCAGCAGGATGAGGTCCTCGCCGCGGTCGGCCGCAAGAGGCTTCGGATGCCCCTCCGGAAGGCCCTCCTCGTCAGTCGAACGCCGCATGTTGTCGAAGAACCGCTCGATCTGCTCCGGGTCCTCCGGCCGCGTAAGCAGGCTCACGACGATGAACACCGCGAACCCAGACAGCATCGCCCAGCCGAACGGCCCCGCCTGCCACGGGTACACTATCTTAAGCGTCCCCGTCGCCAGGTAATCCCACGCCTGCCCGGAGCGCGCCGCATCCATGAAGCATCCCAGCGCGACGGCCAGCGACTTGGCGGCCTCGCCGTCGAGGGGCCGGCACGTCAGCAGGTAATCGCACGCGTAGTACACGCCGAACGCCACCACGGTGGCCGCAAGCGCCCCCGCGCGGTTCGCCCGCTTCCACAGGATGCCCCCCAGGAACATGATGCCCACGAAGGCCGCTATCGTCTCGGTGAACATGAAACCGTCCAGCACCTGATCGACCACCATGGCGAACACCACGCCCAGCAGCGTGAGCCCCAGGCCCGAGATCCGGCCCGTCCAGAGGAGTTGCCGGTCCGTCGCATCGCGCCTCCAGAACTCGCGGTACAGGTTCCGCGTGAAGAGCGCCCCCGTGTTCACCATGAAATTTGAACATGTTGACATGTTAGCCGCCAGGACGCACGCCACCATCAGGCCCGTGAGGCCCGGCCCGAGGAGTTCGCGGCTGGCGTACCCGAACGCCAGTTCCTTGTCCGGCAGCCGCGCCCCCTGCTGCGCCAGTATTGCCGCCACCACCAGGCCCGTAAATGCCCAGCCGATGGTGCAGAACCGCTTGACGAACGAGCCGTAGGTCTGCCCGATCCGGCCCGCACGCTCGGTCCGCCCCGTCGCGCACATCGAGAGCATGTGCGGCTGAGAGGTGATCCCCACCAGGCCGTTCACCGTCAGCATGGCCAGCGTGAACGCATCTATGCCGCTGGCCTCGTTATATACGTCGAAAAACGATTCCGGCAGCGACCGGTGCAGCCCCTCGAAGCCCCCCGCCTCCGACAGCCCCATCGGGATCAGCAGAAAAGAGAGCGCGATGATCAGGAAACTCTGCACGAAATCGGTGTACGCCGACGCCCTGAGGCCCCCCACGAAACTGTAGAAGATGAACGCCACAGTCATCGCCACCACCACGCCGTTCGGGGAGATCATCTCGCCCCCCGTCGCGATCGAGATAACCTTGGCCGCGCCCTTCAGCATCACGCCCATCGAGAACACGAAAAACGAGATCGCGAAGATCGTGTACAGCACCGCCAGCCCGCGCCCGTACCGGTCCTCGATGATCTCGCCGATGGTCGTCCGCTCGCTCCTCCTGTACCACGGGCTGAGGAGCCAGTAGAACGGCGTAATAAGCATGTTCTTCCATTGATACCATATCGTGGCGAAACCCGACTGGTAAACCGCCCCCGCCTGCGCAACCGGGTTCTCGGCGTGCGTGCCGGTGCCGAAGGCCTGGCCGACCATGATCCACCAACCCAGGCGCCGCTCGCCCAGGAAGTACCCGCCGCTCGTCCGGATCCGCCGCGAGATCCAGAGCCCGAACGCCGTGATCCCGAGAAAGTAGGCGACCAGCACGGCCCAGTCGAGTTGCGTGAACTTCGTTTCGGCCAGCATCGTTGCGCCCGCCACCCTTGTCTCCTCCGCCTGAGACCGCCCCGGACATCTTACCGTATTCCCCCGCCGCCACAAGATCAGGCAGAAGGGCGGACTGTGGATTGTGAATTGTGCATTGTGAACTGCGGATTTCGGACCTGTCCTGCGACTTGTCCGTCTATAGCGTTTTAAGGTTGCGTAGGTGCGCGGCGGTTCTCCTGAACCGCCGCGCCGATACACATGAAGTGCCCAACGCGGCCCGCCAGGACTAAGGGCGGGCCGCGCAAAGGGGTAGTGTATCCACGCGATCTTAAAACGCTCTAGGCGTTTGCGAAGGCGCACTTGTCCACCGTAGCCTTGGCGAAGGCGGAAGCCTTGGCGAAGGCGGATTGCGGATTGTGGATTGCGGATTGATGGGTGACTGGGTGACTGGGTGACGCAGTGACATAGTGACAGAGGGACAGAGGGAACGGACCAGACAGATTGTGGATCGTGGATTTCCGATTGCGGATTGAACGGACCGGGGAAGATACGAGTTGGAGCGTGGCGCATCGCAGCGGCTATGTCTTGCCAGTCTGCCTGCGCCCCATTTTCCGCAGCGCCGCCAGCGCCTCGGCGACCTCACGGCCCTTCTGCTCGATGATGTCCAGGAGTTCCTCCGGCGTGCGGGTGTCCACCTGGCTCTTGGCGTTCGGGTTCACGGCCTTGAGGTCGAAGCCCCGCGCCTCGATCTCCTGCCGGGTGACGGTCCAACTCCTTTCGCTGTCACCCTGCGTCGGCAGCAGGCGGAAGAAGTCGTCGAACTTATCCAGGGTGAAGGGCTTCCTTTTGCCCACTTTGATGTCCGAGAGGTCGTAGTACCAGACCTTCTCCGTCGGGCCGCCCTTGTTGAAAAAGAGGAGATTCGTCTTGACGCCCGCGCCCGCCGCCGTGAAGACGCCGCCCGGCAGACTCACGATGCACCACAGGTCGCAATCGTCCAGGAGTTTGCGCTTCGTCTGCACAAAGGCCGTCTCGTTGGTACGGAACAGCACTCCCTCATCAATCACCATCCCGCACCGGCCGCCCGGCCGCAGACTGTCGATCACGTGCTGAAGGAAAAGCACCTGCGTGGCGCCGGTCTTGTAGGCGAAGCGGGTCTGGGCATCCTTGCCTTCCTTGCCACCGAAGGGCGGGTTTGTCATCACCACATCGAATAGCGCGGGCGCATCCTGGTACAGACCGTCATAGATGCCGTTGCCCGTCAAGGTGTTTCCGTGCCAAAGGTTCGGCTGGTCGATGCCGTGCAGAACGAGGTTCGCCAGGGCGATCGGATAGATCAGGCTCTCTTTTTCGCGGCCGAAGAACGTCCGGTGCTTGAGGGTCTCGATCTGCTCGGCCGTGGCGGTCCTGCCCAGTTGCTCCGTGATGAACTCGTAGGACTCGGCCAGGAATCCGCCAGTTCCGCAACCGGGGTCATAGACGGTTTCGCCGACTTGTGGGCGGACCACCCGGACCATCGCCCGGATGATCTCGCGCGGCGTGAAGAACTGGCCGCCGTCGTTCCCCTTTTCGCCCATCTTCAGGAGCAGCCCCTCGTACACCTGCGACAGGGCGAACACGTGGGTCTTGTCAATCGCCTCGTTCGAGACCTCGTGCACCTTGTCGAGCACGTCCAGCAGATTGCGCTCGGTGTCGATGCGCGTGCGCTCCACGCCCGACATGATCTGGCTGATCACCTTCTGGCGCGGCGCAGCGTTGGGCTTCTCGCACAGGCGCTTCAGGTGCGGCAGGAGGTCGGCGTTCACGAAGTTGAAGAAGGCGTTGAGCGCCTTGCCTTCAAGTTCAGCCCGCTTTCTTCCGCCGGGGGCGGCCCAATCCTGCCAGCGGTATGGCGCTTTAAGGGACGGGCGGAACGTGGCGCCGACGGCCTCGGCCTCCTCGGCTTCGCGGGCCTCGCGCTCGTCCAGGATGCGAAGGAACAGAATCCATGTCAGTTCCGGCACGTACTGCATGGCCCCGGCGCAGTTGGACCGCCGCATGACGTCGCAGATGGCCTTCACCGCCGCATTGACCGATTGCGGCGTGCCGAGGGCCTTGCGGTTGCCATTCCCGTTCTTGCTGCGAGGTCGAGCCATCCTACAGTTCTCCGTTGAACGCCCGACGCAGAAGGGCGGCGGGCAGGGCGTTGACCGCCTCAAGACGCGCCTCGGCGGCGGCGCGGGCCTTGTCCACGGCCGCCAACTGCTCTTTCAGGATCGCCGCAATCCGCTTCTGCTCGGCCAGGGGGGGAAGGGGAACTTCGAGGCTCATCAATTCTCTCATACCCGCGCGCGGCATTCGCGACCCGGTCTTGTCTTGCATGGCGGCATGCACCGTTTCCGGTCGGCGCAGCACCCATGCCAAGAACTCTCGAGTTATGAACTTGCCTGGAAGTAGCGGAATCAACTCCGTGGTGCAGCGGCCCGCATAATTGGGCAAAGCCACCTTGTTCAAGTAGGGTCGCAATTTTCCGTACAAGACATGCTTGACCGAAAATGCAAACGTTGTGCTCTTGCCGTCTCCATCGCCGGATCTACCGGCCTTGCGCAGGATTCGGCCCGTTTGGGCCTCAACGTGCTCCAAGCCCAAGTAGGGTAAACGACCGGCTTGCGGACTCCCTGCCTCGATAATCGTGCGGTCTTGTTCGCAAACCTCCCCCAGCCTGCCCCATCGCCAGCCTTTGGGGAGGGGGTGGGGGGATTGGAGATTTGAGATTTCAGATCTGAGATTGGAGATTTCAGATTTGAGAGCGGAGATTTCAGATTCGGGATCGGAGATTTGAGATTGGAGATTTCGGATTTGAGATTGGAGATTTGAGATTTCATTGGTCTTCCTCGGGGGCGGGGAAGATTTCGGGATGGGCATCGTGGAGGGACCGGGTCAATTGCCGCTGAAAGGCCGCGGATTTCTTTCTTTGTTCGTATATGCCGCGCGATTGATCGTTCAGGTGGCGCTGGCCCTTGATGTCGGTGTTCTGGAGGCTATCGGCCCAGGCGCGAATTTGGCGCGAGCAACTTTCGGCGAGGGATTTGAGATCTGAGATTTGAGATTTCAGATGCTGCGCATCAGGACTACGATCGATGAAGTGAAGCATGGAGCGGACCTCTCCGGCAGAGCCGCGGGCAATGTAAAGGAAATAGAGAAGTTCGGCGGTGGAGCCGCGCTCAAAGCCTTCGGCGATATTATTGGAGACGGACAAGGCCGCGCGGCGGAGTTGGTCGCAGAGGTCGCCGGGCTGGGAGAAGAAGCGGTCGCGAGTCATGGCATAGATATGGGAGGCCAGGTCCATGGCGGCTTTCCAGCAAGGCAGGTCTTCGAACCGTTCGTATTTCATGCCGCAAACATCCTCTTCTTGGTTTCCATGAGGACTTCGCGCGGTTTACCATCAGGGCGCTTGAAGCCGGCGGGACGGCGCGGGTTGATCTCGCAGACCTCCCCCAGCCTGACCCAACGCCAGCCATTGGGCAAAGGATGTTTGGAATCGGGCGTCATGGCTCCAGGCCCAGGCGCAGGCGGGCGAGGGAGCGGACTTGGCGGGCAACGGCCAGCGACTCGCGGGCGGTCGCCTTGTCGGCCGTCTCCCCGGGATACCGCGCGTTGACGCTGTGGTTGGTGAGTTCCCGCAGGGCCGGGCGCATCATCTCCCAGGATCTTTCCAGCACCACGATCGGGTCCAGGAGGGCCGCAAGGTTATGGGTCTTGGCGAAGGCAATACCCGCCTCCTGCAACACGGCCTTAAGGTACTTTTCGGCGCATTGCTGTGCGTGAAAACAGACGCCATCGTAGTTGGGGGCTTTGCGGACCCGCGATTCGCGGGTGGCCGTGGCGAAATCGCCCTCGGCCTTCTCCACCCACTCAGACGTGAGCGGATTCATAGAGGATCCGGCCTTTCTCGATGACCTCGCGCAGGAAAAAATCTCCCAGCGCCAAGCGTCGCTCCACGTCCTCCGACCGCCGCACCAGAAGGTCAACGCCAAAACGCGGTTGCGTCTTCTGGAGAATCTCCGAAGCCTTGGAAACCGATTTACCCTCGAAGGGCATGAGCACAAGCAGGTCAACGTCGGAATCCGCCCCCGGCCTGCCGTAAGCATGGGACCCGAACAGGACGATGCGGTCCGGCTGGAACTTGTCTGCGATCTCCTGCGCCAGCGCTTCGATTTCCGCCATCGTCACCATGATCGACCCTTCCTGGCCCTCCGCCTCATTATACCGGGCTCGCCTCATGCCGCAAACATCCTCTTCTTGGTTTCCATCAGGACTTCGCGCGGTTTACCGAGGGCCTTGAGGGCCGCAAGGCCCCCGGCCTGGACCACTTCGGGCGTCTGGAAAACCTCGCGGTTCTCAAGGCCGTCGGTCCCCGCGCGGGCGAACTGGGCGGCCAGGGCCTTCAGGGCGGCGGCCGCCTGAGGCGGCATCGAGTCCAGCCATGCCTTATGCTTGTACGTGAAGGCCCCGGCCCGCTCTATGCGGGTGCGGGGCGCGAGGCCGTAGCCCAGTTCCGCCAGCACGTCGTAAAGGTCGTAATCCTGCATGTCCTCCAGGTCACGGACGAGGATGGCCGAACGTCCGGCCTCCGGCAAATGGCCGAGCATCTCCATGCGGTCCTGCGGCGCGATCCACCGGGTGCGGAATTCCCCGATGGTGGCGGCTTCCTGGATCAACTTGGCGGCCAGACGCTCCTTGTATTCCTCCACGGTGACGGGCATGGCCTTGCCGTCAACGTTGGTCATGATGTAGCGCCCGGCATCGGTGACGTGGACCTCGAAGCCCTGCACCAGAATGGTCGGTTCCGGCGTGGGCGGCGGCGGTTCATCGCCCCGGGGCCTGCGCTGGGGCTGGAACTTGGTGCGGAATTCCTCGCCGAACAGGCGCGTGGCATCGGTGTAGTCGTACACGCGGAACATGAGTTTGTTGGTCGGCGCGTCCAGCCGCGTGCCCCGACCCACCATCTGGTAGAACGCGATGGGGGAGCGGACGTACTTGAAGAAGACGATGTTGCGGACGCGCGGCACATCCACGCCGGTGGACAGCAGTTCCACGGTAGTGGCGATGAAGTAAGAGCGCGAGGCCCCGCGCAGGTCGGCCAGGAACTGGCTGCCGCCGACGCTGGCCGTGCACTTGAAGGCGTAATGGTCGAGGCGCGCCTTGCCTTGCCTGGCGCACCACTCGGCGTAGAGGTTATTGAGGGTGGCGGCCACATCGTCGGCGTGACGGTCGCGGGCGCAGAAGATGATCGTCTTTTGCTCCGGCCCGCCGGTGTCCAGCAGGTACTTGAAGAGGTCCCGGGACATGGCCAGCACGCGGTCGGGCAGGAGGATGCGGTCTTCGTATTGGTATCGCTCGTAGAGGTCGTCAATCTGCTCAGGCGTAAGAGGCTGACCGGTAATTGCGTCA
>CAYGWP010000524.1:0-3785 GCA_964353455.1 uncultured Anaerolineales bacterium | reverse complement strand
TCATCGACGCCGGCATCCTGGACTGCATCGATATCCTGAACCTCCACATGTACCCCGGCATGCGAACGCCGGAATCCTTCGTCGACGGAATGGACCAACTGACGGCCCTCATGGACGCGCGCGGCAAGCGCAAGCCCATCTGGATCACCGAGTTCTCGTACTACGGGGCCGACGACCTGCCCCGCAAGCCGTTCATCCCGAGCCCCAACAGTTGGGCCGAGGAGCGGCTCCTGGAGGGCGAACGCCAGTGCGCCGACTTCACGGTCCGGTACTTCGCGGTCATGCTTGCCCGCGGGGTCCAGAAGATTTTCATCCACTCCGGCGGAAGTTCCCAGGTTAACGAGCCGAACTACGAGTGCGCCCTGTTCGACATCGGCGGCGCGCCGCGGAAACTCTTCCCGGCCCTGGCCGTGCTGACGGAACTCCTCGGCCCGTCGCCGCAATCCCGCGGCGAGCGGCGCGTGGGCGACTCCGTCTGGGCCGTCGCGTTTGAGGCCGGCGGCCGGTCGGTCGTCATCGTCTGGTCCGATGATGCCCCCTGCCGCGTGGCAGCGCCGCCGGAACCGGCAGCGCGTTGGCTCGACATCATGGGCCTCGGCCTCCCGGCAGGGCCCGTGACCGCCGGCTCGTCGCCGGTGTATCTTGTGGGGTCAGCCGGTCAGGCGGAGGCGCTGCTTCGCGGGCTTCGCGCGGCGAAGCCGTAGATTGTCGGGGTGGCGCGCCTTTCACCCTCTCCCCTTGCGGGAGAGGGTGGCCGAAGGCCGGGTGAGGGGTCTGTTGCGCATCGCCCCCTCACCCCCGACCCCTCTCCCACGAGGGGAGAGGGGCGAACTTCCACCCGGGACATCGTGGCTGGGAGACACGCGATGAAGACTGCATTCCGCATCCTTTTCGCTTCCGCGGCGATATTGGCTGCCGGATTCGCCTGCGCCGCCGAGCAGCCGGTCCGGATCGCGGTCACGAAGGACAACTCCATCGTAATGGTCGATAAGGAGTGGCGCGACAACGCCGGCGGCGCGGGCCGCATACGCATCAAGGGAAACCAGCATATCGTGGCCATGATGTTCGACATCTCGGCACTCAGGGGGCGGATCGTCCGGTCGGCCGTCCTCGTATGCCAGAAGGGCGATGCCGCCATCGACGGCGTCACCCTCTCGACCATCCAGGCGGATTGGGATGAACATAAGTCCAACTCTATCACGTCCGGAATGCCCCTGGCAGAGCACGGGTTGCAAGCAACCCGTGGCACGCCGGCCGAGGGCTGGGGCTGCGCGGGGGCGAGGTTCCCGGCCGTCACCGGCGGCAACGCCTTCTCGCTCGTCTGCCAGGCCCGGAGCGACTCAAAGGACGGCGCCTACCGCTGGCAGGTCGAGCCGGACCTCGTGCACGCCGTCGCCATCGGCGCGGCGTACGGCCTCTCCGTCCACGAGTGGTCGGCCGACTACGGGCGGAACCCCACGGTCTTCTCGCGCGAACAGTCGGGCAAGGCCCCGTACCTGGAGGTCGTGTTCGGCGATGCGGCCACCGAGGCTGCCCCGCTGCCGCCGACGGAACTGAAACTTGCCGCCATAGATGCGAACGACCCGGCCGGCCTCCGGCTCACGCTCCGCGGGCCGAAGTCGGGCTTCGCGTACGAGGTCATGGTCGATGGGGAGCCGCTGCCGCGCTGGAACATCCCGTTCGTGCGGCCGGGCGAGGTCCAGGTCATTCCGATCCGCGATGTCCGGTGCGACCCGCGAAAACCGGTGACGGTCCAGGTGACGACCCTCAATCGCGCGGGCCGGCGGTCCGAGATGGTCTCGGCGACGGGGCCGGCGCTTTCACTGAAGGCCCCGCCGATGCCGGAAGTCCTGCCGCCGCCGAGCGCCGGCCCGCCGCCCGAGGGCATGGCCGTCATCCCGCCCGAGGACCGATACGATGCCGCCGGCAGACCCGTCGGCGACCTGCCGGACGATTACCCCTGGCGCAACGGCGTCTTCGACGGCCGCACGGTCCGCCTTGCGGCCGCCCGCGGCGAGGTCGTCGGATTCCAGGTGCTACTTAAGTGCGGAGTGCGGAGTGCGGAGCGCGGAGTGGAAAGCAAGAACGGCAAGGTGACAATCAAGTGTGATTTGCCTGGACTGCGCACGGACGTGTATCGGGCGGTGTACGTGCAGGCCGAGGGCGGGCGGCGGATACCGGACCCGCTGGTGGCGGTGGGGCAGGGGGAGGAAGTGGCGATTTCGGCCGCGGAGGCCCAGCCGATAATTGTCGATGTGTTCGTTCCGTTTGACTTTAAGGCCGGCGAGGTCCAGGGGACGCTGGAGGTCTCTGACGGGCGGAAACTGCCGATCCGGCTTCTCGTCCGCCCGTTCGCCATTCCGCGCGAGGTCTCGTTTGCGTGCGAGATGAACGGGTACGGCCTCCCCGACCGCGTGAGCCAGTTCTACCGCATCCAGGAGATCGCGTACGATCACCGCGTCCACGCGAACATCCTGAGTTACAGCCATAGTTCGACGGCCCCGCGCTCGCGCAAGGCGAACATGGACATGCTGATGGACGGCCCGGCGGGGGACGGGTCGCGCAGGATGGATGAGAAGAGATATAACGATATTGCCCCCGGCGAGGCGCGCGGCCATTGGGAGGATTTCGTCGCGGCGTTCGGGCCGTACCTGTCGGGGAGTTTCTTCGCCAGGGGCCACCGGGGGCCCGTCCAGCCGCCGGGGTTCTACCTGACGTTCCACGAGAGTTGGCCGCTCCGGGTGCGGGAGTTCTTCGACGGAACCCCCGACGCCTACGCGGCCTTCAGGGCCAAGCCCGCGTACGCAGAGACATTCGTCAATATCCTCCGCGACTTCATCGCCACGGCCGCACGCGAGGGGTGGACGAAGACGGGCTTCCAGGTGTACCTGAATAACAAGGGGCGCCTCGGAGATCCGTCGCGGGCGCCGTGGACCCTGGACGAGCCGGTCTCGTACTGGGATTACCGGGCGCTGGCGTACTACGGGGACCTGGTGCGTCAGGCCCGCGGTGCGGCGTGCCCGGCGACGGTGCGGTACCGGATCGACATCTCTCGGCCGCAGTACGACCGGGGCGAACTATGGGGCAAGGCCGACCTCTGGGTCTGCGCCACCGGCGCGTTTCACGAGTTTCCGCGCCTGGTGGCCGACCGGGCCGAGCGGACGGGCGAAGTGATATGGATATATGGATCAACGTGCAAGGTCGAGGAATCGGCCCGCGCGGTCGAGGCGTGGGTCCTCGACGCCTGGCGCGGCGGGGCGCGGGGGGTGGTGCCGTGGCAGACCATCGACAGCGACGGCTCGGCCATGATGAAGGCCGACCAACTGGGCCTCTTCATCTTCGAGAAGCAGCAGGGGGGACAGCCGATCATCCGCCACTCCATGCGCCTTGCCGCGTACCGCAGCGCCGAGCAGACCGTCGAGTACCTGGAACTCGTGCGGAGGAACCTCAACCTGACGCCGGGCCAGATGCGGGCCTTTCTCGACCATTACCTGAATCTCGCCGGCACGGTCGCCACGGCGTACGCCGAGGACGCCGGCACGCCCCAGTACCGGAAGGCGACGCCGGAGTCGCTTCGGCAACTTCGCGAGGCGGCCGCGATGCTGCTGGCGAAGTAGCACTACAGCGCCATGTCGGCCTTTGCGCGGTGGGTCTCCGGACCCACCGCGCGACGAAGCCGCGTTAGCGCGGTCGAAAACGCGGTTTGCGCGGCGGGTCGGGAGACCCGCCGCGCTAAGTGGCGCTGTAGAAGTAAGGCGGGCCGAGAAACGCGGCGCTGCCCCGCG
>CAYGWP010000523.1:0-1563 GCA_964353455.1 uncultured Anaerolineales bacterium | reverse complement strand
GTAATCCCATGAAAGGCTGCCTCCAACCGGTTAGGCTCTTGGGTGTAGTAGGAACCAAGGGTCCCAGGAAGGAGGACAGCCATGAAGCGGGTTACAAGTGTAGCAGGCGTGGGAGTAGATGTCCATTACAAGTTCAGCCAGGTCACGATGCGAGATGCCGCGGGGCATGTGGTGGGTCGGGAGCGGTTGGACCATCCGGACCGGGAGGCGCTTTCGCGGCGGCTCGCGGCGTGGCCGAAGGCCGCGCCGGTGGTCCTGGAGGCGTCGTTCGGGTGGGGCTGGCTGAGCGACGTGATGGAGGCGGCCGGATTGGATGTGCATCTGTCGAACTGTTACAAGGTGGAGCGTATGCGTCAGGCCCGCCAGGCCGTCAAGACCAATCGCAAGGATGCGGACCTCCTGGCCCTGTTGCCGCTGGAGGCGACACGGTGGTGGGAGGTGTGGCGTGCTCCGCCGGAGGTCCGGGACCGCCGGGAGTGGATGCGATACCGGGCGGACGTGGTCGAGATGCACGTCCGTGTGAAGAACCGGGTGCACGCCTTGTTCCATCGGCACGGGGTCTTCCACGAGTTCTCGGACCTGTTCGGGGCGGCGGGCCGACGGTTCCTTGCGGCGTTGTGCGAGTCGGGCCGCCACGCGGGCGGGGAGTTGCCGGAAGGGACGCTAGAGGCCCTGCGTGGCCTGGTGAAGACGTCGCAGTACCTGCGCGACCTGTTGGCGGAGGCGACGCGGCGTCTGCGGGGCGAGTTGGAGCGTGACGAGTTGACGCGGCAACTGATGAAGGTCCCCGGGATCGGCCTGATCCTGGCGCACGTTATCCAGGCAGAGGTCGGCGAGATCGAGAGGTTCCGGCACCACCGGGCGTTGGCCTCGTACGCGTGCCTGGCGCCGCAGTCGGATGACACGGGCGAGGCGGACCCGACGCGGGCGCCCGTGGGCCGTCACCTGGGCGACCGCGGCAACCGGACGCTGAAGTGGGCGTTCATCGAGGCGGCGCACGGGGCGGTGCGGGCGGGCGGGAAGTGGCGCCGGATGTTCGACCGGGCGACGGAGAACGGACGCCGCGACCGTGGCCGGGCCTACGTGAAGGTGGCCCGCGAACTGGTGAAGGTGGTCTTCGTGGTGTGGAGGCGAGGCGTGGAGTACACCGAGAATCCGCCGCCGCGACCGGGAAGCCGGCGCGGAAGGCGCGAGGATGCTCGTCCGGGAACGGGCCAGCCCTGCCGGCCTATGGTCACGGCCTGACAGGCCGCAGACCTCCAAGTAATTGGGCCGCCCGCACCGGACGAGATCGTGTGCCCCGCTCGCGATAGGGGCGGGCATGCGGAAACAAATGAATAGGTGGGCCGACGAGCCCTGACCCGGTGCATGGACGAGACAAAAGCAACAAGAAGAACAAAAACGACAACGGACTGGCACTAGGGGAAAGACCGGTCAGGACTGGTCGCCGCCGCCGGGCCGAATGCCGTGTGGGCAGTCTGTCGCCCCGACACAGCAACAGACGCCGGAGGCGCGGTCGGAAACGCCACTTGACATCGGGCAGCCTTTCATGAATAGGCCGGG
>CAYGWP010000522.1:0-7885 GCA_964353455.1 uncultured Anaerolineales bacterium | reverse complement strand
GGGGCCTTTCGTCCTCGCTCACAGCGGCGGGACCGCGGCGGTTTTGCACCGCCTTCCCTGTCTCCGGGTTCCTATTCAGTTGTCGAACGTCAAATATACCAGTCGCTCCCCGCGGGGTCAAGCGATATTCGGATTGATATTCGGATTGAGTGTGGGAAGCGCCCCAGACATCGTACCCCCCTGAGCGGGGTCGCCGCAACGCCGTATTGCCGGCGGGCTCTCCTGGCCGCGCGAACTCGACCGGTGCCTTGCGGCCGCAAGGCGGGTTTATCTGGATGCACCTGCTGGCGGAGACCGCCATGTCAAGACCCGTCCTTGCCGCAACCGTCCTGGCAATTTACATCCTGGCTGCGACCGCCTCCTATGCAGCCGATGGACTCCAAGTCTATCACATCGGCAACAGCCACACCGATTCCGTTCGCGATGGCCTGATGCCGATCGCCGTGGCGGCGGGGCATACGCGGCACAACTTCGCCACCTCCATCATTCTCGGCGCGCCACTCAGGTGGATCTGGGACCACGATGCCGACTGCCGCAACATGCCCTGGTCCAAGGGGCTGGCGGCGGACCAGAAGTGGGACGCAATCACGCTCCAGGTCTATGCCTCCGACGACCGGGAAATGGAGTGCGCAGCCAAGTTCGCCGAACTCGCTTACAAGGGCAACCCCAAGTGCCAGATCTATCTGTACACGATATGGCCCGGCGCAAAGGATGACTGGGAGCAACCGCCGTTCGTGCGGACCGAGGCGGTTACGGAGAAGGCCGCCGAGACAATCGCCAGGGCCTTCCCGAACGCTCCGGCGCCCCGCGTGGCCCCCACCAGCCGCGTGATCCGCGAACTGGGCCGCCTGGCCGATAACGGCGAACTGCCGCACGTCCGCAACCGCTTCGCGATGCTCTCCGACGGCGGACACCTCAGCAGTTTCGGCAAATATGCCGTCAACATCACTCTGTGCGCAATGATGTACAACGAACCGCCGTTCGCTTACTCCGAGAAGGTGCCGGCCATCTCAGCGAGCGGCGCCGGGTACAAGGTACCCGACCTGGGGCGGGTTGCGTTTGAGATTCCCGCCGACACGGCCGATGTCATCAAGCACGTTGTCTGGGACGTTCTCTCGACATATCCCCGCGCCGGGATGAAAGTGGGCCTGGTGATAGCCGACCGCTCGCTGCCGCCGGCGATCGCGAAGCAGCCGTATCGGTTCGCGCTCAAGGCCTTGAATGCCGGCGGCGGGGTCACGTGGTCCCTGGTGAAGGGCACGCTGCCCGACGGCGTGAAACTTGCGGCAGACGGTTCCTTGAGCGGCACGCCAGGCGCCGCGGGCAGGTTCGCCATTGCCGTTCAGGTTGCCGATGGCGACAAACGTTTTCAGAGAAGTTTCACGCTGGTGGTGAGCGAGGACCTTCCGCCGGTTGTAGCGGATGTGGACCTGCCCAGGATTCCGCTCGACCTGTATTTCTTCCAGGACCTGAAGGCCCGCGGCGGCGTGGGCCATCTGACATGGACTCTTGCGGATGGCAAGTTGCCGCACGGCGTCGTCCTCACGCGGCCCGGCATCCTGGCCGGCACGCCCGGCGAAGAGGGCGAGTTCAACTTCAAGGTCAAGGTCGAGGACTCGCATCCTTCGGGGCCGCGCAGCGCCGAGAAGGCCCTCAAGTGGACCGTCGGCCCGCCATCCCCGGAGGCGCTTCTCGTCAGGAAGACGGCTGAGCCGATCAACGTTGACGGCAAACTGGACGAGCCGTTCTGGGCGCTGGCCGAAAAGATCGCCAGGAAGGTCAAAGGCTCCCCGACAGCCACGGCCACGCTCTCGGTGGCGTGGACCGACAAGAGCAGCACCTCCAAGAGCGGGTGCCTGTACGTGGCCGTCAAGGTTCTGGACGGCCCGGCCGGCAAGACGCCGAAGGACGCCGTGGAGGTGTTCATCGACGCCCTCCACAACCGCGAAGTCATCTACAACGCCGACGACATGCACTTCATCGTCGGCCGCGACGGCAAGAACCGCTCCATCAAGGGCAAGCCCAACTGGTTCCTGAAGACCGCCGCCGCCGAGATCGAGGGCGGATACATCATCGAGATGGCTATACCAATCAATTACTGGCACGGCGAGGGGTCGTGGGTTGAATTCGGGCCCAAGGCCGTCTATGGTTTCGACATCGCCGTGGACGAGGGCGCGAAGGAACTCGGCCAGCAGGTCTGGCGCGGCACGGCGAAAAACGAGGATGACACCAGCGGTTTCGGCAGCATCGTGCTGATCGGCAAGCCGCCCGCGAAGAAGTAGGGAGACCAACAGTGCGTCACAACTCACAGACAGCCCCGTCAACCCTCCGGTTGATCGTCCTGTGCGCGGCCCTGGTCCTGGCAAGCCGCTCCGCAGTCGCCGCCGAGGCGGTTGCGGGCGCGGACGCCGTCACCACCGTCAAGATCACCGGGAGGATCCTCGTCAAGGACGCCCTGCGTCTCGGCATCAACACCGGCGGCGGCCTGCCGCGAGCCACCGGCGTACAAGAGAATTTCGAGGGCACAATTCATCGCTCTACCCTGCACGGTCCCACGCAGGATGAGAACGGGTTCACTTCGTGGTGGGGGGTCTCCAAGGAATTCACCGAGTACCTTAAGGGCGCCAAGTTCACGATCCTCTCCGGTCCCGCGTGCGGCCAGACGGGCACTATCAAGGAAGTCGCCACCAAGACCGTCAAAGACAACAAGCAGGACCGCCAACTTACGTACCTCGCCTTTGACCACGCCGTGCCTGCCGGGCGGCCGAACACCGGCGTGTTGATCGAGAAGTACGACCTGAAGCAGGGCCACCTCAGCAACAACACATATCAATGTGCCGAGCAGAACGAGATTTGCCCGGGCGACACGCCCCCCGGCTCGTTCGGCTCCTCGGCGCTCAATCTTCGCGGCGCCGAGAAACCCGCCCACTACGTATTCACGCCCATGTCGTCCAGCCACGGCGAACCGGCGGGCCTCTGGCACGTGCGGTTCTGGGCCAAGGTCAAGGCGGGCCGGCCGAAACTGGTCCTCGACGGCGAGAAGGTCCCGGCCCAGCAGATTGATCTCACCGCGGAATGGAAACAGTACGACCTCAGGATAACCGTGCCCGCGGAGGCAAACGCCGCGCGTTTTGCCTTCAAGGCGACCGGCGGCGACGTGCTCCTCGATGATGTCGATATCCAGACCGACACCCGCCCGAAGAACCCCACGGCCTTCTGCGACGATGCCGTGGACCTCCTCAAGAGACTCCGCCCCGGCATCCTCCGCTCGCTCCAGATGGGCGGCAACACGGTCGATAACATGCTCTCCCCGCCGCTGAAGCGCTATGCCTGCGTGGGCAGTTTCCAGCCCAGCGAGAAGAAGCCGGTCGTGCCCGGTCCCAGGGCCGGCCGCAAGCCCGACTACGGTTTCACCGAGTACTACACGCTGTGCGAGTACCTGGGGGCCGAGCCGTGGCTGAACCTCCCCGGCACGCTCCAGCCGGAGGAACTCGACAAGTTCATGGAATACATCGGCGCCCCGGCGGAGACGGGGGCCGGCAAACTCCGGGCCGACCAGGGCCACCCCAAGCCGTGGACCGAAACCTTCCGGCACATCTACGTTGAGTTCGGCAACGAGGCGTGGAACCCCGCCGGCTCATACGCCGTGGGCGGATACAACGGGCCGGACTACTGGAAGGGACTATTCGAGCGCGGCAAGAAGTCGCCGCACTACAAGCCGTGCGTGGTCTTCGTGGCGGGGTCGCAGGCCGGGTCGCCGGGCGTGACGAAGTCGGTGCTGGCCAGCGCGCCGAACGCCGACCGCGTGGCCCTGGCGCCGTACATCCTCCAGGCGGTCAGCAAGCAGGAGGAGCAGGCCCTCGGCACCGACGACAAGTTGTACCGGTGGCTGTTCGCCTGGCCGCTCCAGCGGCAGCGCGAGCCGACGGGCAACGTCTATCGCGGCTGGGAGTACGCCAAGGCCGCCGGCGTTGAGGTGGCCCTTTACGAGCACAACTACCACACGCTGAACCGCAGTCTGAGTTTCGGCCAGATCGGCGGCATGGAGGGGTCATCGCTCGAATTCCGCTGCCGGTACATCGCATCGGTTGGCGGCGGCATCAACGTCATCAACGATGCCCTGTGCATGATGAAGGAGAAGGGCGTGCGCTCGCAGTGCCAGTTCACGCTCAGCCAGTCGCAGTTCGCAGGCGTGCCGCTGTGGGGCTTCGTGCCTAACATCAGCCGCAAGGACCAGCGGTACCGGCCCGTGTTTCTTGCCGAGGAGATCGCCAACAAGGCCATCGGCGGCAACCTGGTGGAGACGGTGCAGAGTGGGGCCAACCCCGTGTTCTCGGCCACCGGTGTCTTCGGCGAGGATTCCAAGGCGCAGAAGGTCACGACCTACGAGAACGTCCCGACGATATGGAGTTACGCCTTCGCTGATGGCAATCGCCGCGGATTGATTCTTGTAAATCTCGATACGTCGGTCCCGCGGCCCGTCGAGATCATCTTCGACGGTCAGCCGGCCGCCGACCCCGCCGCACGATGGGTACTCACGTCCGCAAACATCGCCGACAACAACGAACCCGAGGGCGGCGAGCCCAAGGTTAAGGTGAAAGAGGATACGCTCGCCCCCTTCCGTAGCGGCCAGCACGTCAGCCTCCCGCCGTTCTCGATGACCGTGCTGGTGTGGAGCCTGAAGTGATGCGGCCGGTCTGACGCGAATTAAGGAGATTGCCACGACTGCCATGTTCCTCCGCCGACTCGCCGCGGCCGGCCTATTTGCGTCGATGCTGCTCGGGTCGAGCCTCCCGGCGGCGCCGCCATGCGTGATCGAGTCCGAGCGCCAAGTGCCTGTCGCCTCTACCGTGGACGTGGTGGTTGTGGGCGGCAGCACGGGGGCGGTAGCGGCGGCCGAGTCTGCGGCCACGGCCGGGGCGAGCGTTTTCCTGGTCGCCCCGCGACCGTACCTGGGCGAGGACATGTGCTCGACCCTTCGCCTGCGCCTCGACGGCGACAAAGCGCGCACCCCCCTCGCCGAACGCATCTTCGCCGCGGGCAACCCGGCAACGCCCCTCCAGGTGAAAAAGGTCCTCGAAGAAACGCTGATGAAGGCCGGCGTCAGGTTCTTCTACGGCTGCTATCCGACCGACCTCTTGCGCGACAAGGACGGCGCGCCCTCGGGCATCGTGATGGCCAACCGGGCCGGCCGCCAGGCCGTGGTCGCAAAGATAATCGTTGATGCGTCGATGTGCGCCGCCGTCGCCCGCATGGCCGGCGCCGAGTTCCGGCCCTGGCCGGGCGGCAAGGTCGCCTTCACCCGCACGGTCATCAGCGGGACGCCGGCCGCCGGCAAAGGCAAGGTGGCGGGCGACACCAAGTCCACCGAGCACACGGTCGATCTTGCGATTGAAGACGGAAGTTTTGCCTCCCTTGCCGCCGCCGAGCAGGCCGCGCGCGACCTCACCTGGCAGGACGGCCAACTGCGGGCGTCCGAGAGCCTCTTCTTCGTGCCGCCCAACCCCATCCGCGCCGGGCCCGGCGAACCACGCGGCTGCGTCCCCGCCGGCGTGGCCCGCCTCTACGTGCTGAGCGGCTACTCCGACATTCCGCGAGGCGACCCGGAGACGTTCCTCGGCCCGAGCGCCATGACCGAACTCGGGCGGCAGGTCGGAGAGGCCGCGGCCAAGGAATCCAAACGCCTCCCGGCGCCCGCAGGTCCGCATGTGCCCGGCGGCACGGCCGCGGCTGCGGAGACCGGCGAGGTCATGGAACTCCTTCAAGGGCCGCGACCCACCGACAAGGGGCTGCCCGCGGTCGTCTCGAAAGCGCATCCTGTCCCCGTTTTGGGCCGCTACGACGTCGTGGCGATAGGCGGGGGCACGGCCGGCGCTCCGGCGGCCATCGGCGCGGCCAGACGCGGCGCGAAGACACTGGTCGTAGAGTACCAGGAAGGACTCGGCGGCGTCGGCACGCTTGGCCTGATCGGACAGTATTACAGCGGCCTCAAGATCGGATTCACGAAGGAGGTGCCCGTTCCGGCAAAGGGCGGCTCGTCGGAGCCCAAGATGGAATGGTACCGCCGCGAGATCCGCAAGGCCGGCGGCGACGTCTGGTTCGGCGTCCTGGGGTGCGGGGCGCTCGTCGAGAACGGGGCCGTCAAGGGCGCGGTGGTCGCCACGCCTCTGGGGCGGGGCATCGTCCTTGCGAAGGCGGTCGTCGATGCGACCGGCAACGCCGACGTGGCAATCGCCGCCGGCGCAGGCTACGGCTACGGCGCCGACGCCGACGACATAGCGCTCCAGGGCGTCGGCCTGCCCGCGCGGCCGCTCGGGGCCGCCGTCGTCAACACCGATTATCTTCTTACGGACGAGACCGACATGGTGGACGTCTGGGCCACGATCGTCGGCGTCACGGAGGCCCTGGGTCCCTCGACTTACGACATGGGAACGCTCATCGACTCCCGCGAGCGCCGCCGCGTCATCGGCGACCACGTCCTCATGTACGAGGACCAACTGGCCGGCCGAACATATCCCGATAGCATTGTTATGTGCTCAAGTGATTATGACGCCCACGGGTACCCCGTGCGTCCGTACTTCGCCCTCATGCCGCACGATGAGAAGTCACGGAAGGAGAACCATCCGGCCCCCCACGCCCAGTGCTTCGTGCCGTACCGGTGCCTGCTGCCCAGGGGCCTGGACGGGATTCTCGTGACGGGGCTGGGCATCAGCGCCCATCGCGATGCCATCGCGATGGTCCGCATGCAGGCCGACGTGCAGAACCAGGGGTACGCCGCCGGCGTTGCCGCCGCCATGGCCGCCGCGGGCGGCTCCGGCACGCGCGGGATAGACGTCCGGGCACTCCAGAGGCACCTCGTCGAGATCGGCAACCTGCCGGAAGCGGTGCTCGCGCAGAAGGACTCGTTCCCGCTGCCCGACGCCGAGATCGCCGAGGCCGTGCGCGCGGTCGTCAATGCCGACCGGCCGCTGGCCTGCCGCGCGCTTGCCGTCGTCCTCTCGCACATCGACAAGGCCCTGCCGCTCCTTCGCCAGGCGTATGCCGCGGCCAAAGATGCCGACCGACTGACCTACGCGAAGATTCTCGGATTCCAGGGCGATGCCGCCGCCGTCCCCGCCCTTCTGGCCGCGCTCGATGCCGCCGCCTGGGACGAGGCCATCCTTCAGGGCCGAATGGCCGAGTATTCCCATCTGCCGACGCCCGTTGACGGCCTCGTCATGGCCCTCGGCGCAACACGCGACAGCCGCGCCGTGCCCGCCATCCTCCGGAAACTCGACCAGTTGGACGCCGATGCCCCGCTGTCGCACCATCGGGCCGTGGCACTCGCGCTGGAGAGCATCGCCGCACCCGCCGCCGCACCTGCGCTGGCGGCCCTCCTGCGGAAGCCACGCATGGCCGGGCACGTCATGACCGAAGTCCAGCCGCTCCCGTCCAGGCGGGGTTCAGGCGATTCGCTCTCGCGGACGCCGGCCCTGCGAGAGATCGTCCTCGCGCGGGCACTGTATCGCTGCGGAGACCACGACGGCCTCGCGGAGGCTATTTTGAAGGGATACGAGAAAGACCTGCGCGGCCTGTTTGCCCGGCATGCCGCCGCCGTCCTTGCCGCCGGCAAATCGAAGAGGGGAACCGTCGGGCAATGACCCAAGTGTGGCACGCCCGCCCTCGGGCGTGCACAGCCGGGGGCGGCTGTGCCACAAGTTGGGTGACCATGCTTCCGGCGATAACCCGATGAAAGGTAAGCCATGAATCGCAGGACGTTCCTCAAGACCTTCGCCGCCGCCGGCGCCGCATGCGCCGTGCTCCCGCGCGCATCCTCGGCCGAGGCCGGCAAGGATGATCCGCTCGCGCCCTGGAAGGCCGGCGTCAAGGTCCGACCCGTTGCGCC
>CAYGWP010000521.1:0-10095 GCA_964353455.1 uncultured Anaerolineales bacterium | reverse complement strand
CGGCGAACCCCTCACCCGGCCTCCGGCCACCCTCTCCCGCACCGGGAGAGCGTTAACGGAATGGCACGCCGAACGCGTAACCCAAACTGCCGCGCCCGTTGTACTGACATCTTCAAGGTTGCCGGACTACCAAAGCGCAGCCGTGCCTCCGGCACTCAAAGGAAACGGCAAAGGGTGAAAGGGCAAAGATCAAATGGTCAATAGTCCGCAACCAAACGGAATCCGAGGCTGTTGACCCGGATGCCGGGAGCGTAACTGACGCGGTTGGCTGAGCGGCAGTGCCTGGGATTGTTAGCCCAGGTGCCCCCGCGCAGAACACGGAACTCTCCAGAGCCAGGCCCGCGCGGGTCCACGGCACCGCCGGCGCCGTAAGGACCAAACCAGTCCGCGCACCATTCCCATACATTCCCGTGCATGTCATACAGGCCCCAGGCATTGGCGCGCTTCTGGCCAACGGGATGGGTAATGCTGCCGCTGTTTGAATCATACCACGCATATTCGCCCAATCCGGACTCGTCATCGCCGAAACAGAACGCCGTAGTGCTCCCCGCGCGGCAGGCATATTCCCATTCCGCCTCTGTTGGCAGGCGCACGGTCTTGCCCGTGCTATGTGAAAGCCTTCGACAGAACTCGGCCGCATCATCCCACGAGACCCAGTCCACAGGGTTCTTAGCCCCCTTGAAGTCGCTTGGATTGGTCCCCATGACCGCCTCATACTGCTCCTGCGTCACCTCGGTGGCGCCCATGTGGAACGATTTCGTGATCGCAACCTCGTGCTGCGGGCCTTCATCAAAAAGTCTGTCCGTCTCCGATTCGGGTGAACCCATCATGAACGTGCCCGCGGGAATCAGGACGCATTTCATCGTCACGCCACCGCCGAGGTCGAGGGTAATTCCCTTCTGCTTGCCGGGGGCAGTTATGAGACCGGCCAGGATGCTGACGAGCCCGTCGGCCGACTTCGGGCGGTCCGCGGCGTCCTTGGAGAGCGCAAGGGCAAGGCCACGGTTGACCGCATCCGCCTGGCCGGGGAGCGGCTCGAAGGGTTTCCTCAGGACCTGGTACTCGACGTCCCCATCGGGCGAGACGAGCGGCCGGCCCGCCAGGCACTCGTAGAGGACGGATGCGAATGAATAGACATCGCTTGCGGCCGACATAGCCTCGCCGCGGAACTGCTCCGGCGATGCGTAGAGCGGCGTCAGGCTCCGGCGGCCCGTGAGGCGCGTCATCGTGCTGTGGATTTCGCGGGCGATGCCGAAGTCCATCAGTTTCGCCGCCCCCTCGGCCGTCACCATGATGTTGGCGGGCTTAAGGTCCCGGTGGAGGACGCCCCGCACCTTCCGCCCGGCGGCATCCGTATATGAGGCGGCGTGGGCGTAATCGAGGGCGGCGGCAACTTGGCGGGCGATAGGCTGAAGGTCCTCCCACGCCATCCGGTGGTCCGGCCGCGCGGCCAGAACCTCGGCCAGGGTCTTCCCATCGACGTATTCCATGACGATGAACTTGAGCGCCCCCTCGGACCGCAGGCCGAACAGGCGGCAGATATGGGCATGAGTCAACTGGCAACCGATGAGGGCCTCGCGCCGGAGGTTCTCGACGGCCGCAGGGTCGCGTGCCAGCGCCTCGGGCAGCACCTTTATGGCGACCACCGTGCCGAGTTCGGCGTCCTCGGCCTTCCAGACCTCGCCCATGCCGCCGCGGCCCAGCGGCCCGTCGCCGATGATGCGGTACTGGCCCGCCAGGACCTTGCCGGGCCTGACATAATCGGCCCAAACGGTTTTCGCGCTGCCCAGAGTGCCGGCGGGGGACGGAGGACGGCCGGGCAAGGCCGGCCGTGGCACACCTGCCTGGAAGTCTCCGGCGGGGCTGGTGTGGGCGGAGTCGAGGGTATCTTCCGCCGGCAGCCGCTCGCCGCAGTGCCTGCACTTGACGGCGGCATCCTGGATTTCCTCGGCGCAGAACGGACAACGTTTCATACGCGGCCCCCGAATACTACAGCGCCACAAGGCGCGGCGGGTCTCCGCACCCGCCGCGCTTTGCCTGACGTTGCCTGCCCGCGCGGCGGGTCCGGAGACCCGCCGCGCAACTATCGAACCTTAAGGTGCTCTAGCCCGCGGGAATCGTAACGCGGCAGCGGCCGGATGACAAAAGGAAAAATGCCTCACGCAAAGCCGCAAAGGCGCAAAAACTGGCGGCAATGGAAAGACACAAGTATCTTCTCTTGGCGTCTTTGCGGCTTTGCGTGAGCCTTTAGTGGCCTTCCACCACCACCCGAAACCCGATGTACGGGCACCGACGCCGGGGGTCCTCGCGGCCGCGGACAGCCGACCGGCAGTCCCACGGAAAGTTGGCCCAGCATCCGCCGCGAATCACGCGCATCTTTCCGGAGGCCGGACCCTGGGGGTCAACGCCCGCCCTCGTCTTATAGTACTCATCGCCATACCAATCAGCGCACCATTCCCAGACGTTCCCGTGCATGTCGAAGAGGCCCCAGGCGCTCGGCCTCTTCCCAGCCACGGGGTGCGGCGCGCTGAAACTGTTCTGGTCGTACCAGGCGAACTCCCGCAGATCGCCATCATCGTCGCCGAACGAGAACCTGGCGGCGCCGCCCGCGCGGCAGGCCCATTCCCACTCGGCCTCGGTCGGAAGGCGGACGGTCCGCGCGGTCGCCTCGGAGAGCCTGCGGCAGAACTCGCCGGCATCGAACCACGAGACGCACTCGACCGGGCCGGCGGCGTCCTTAAAGTAACTCGGATTCGCCCCCATCACGGCCTCGTACTCCCTTTGAGTCACCTCGGTTGCGCCCAGGAAGAACGGCCGCGTGATGGCGACCTCGTGCTGCGGCGCCTCATTTTCGTTGCGGTCCGTGTCGGACTCGGGAGAGCCCATGAGGAACTTCCCGGCTGGAATGAGCGAGAACTTCATCACCGTGCCGCCGCCCAGGTCGAAGGCGAGCGACTTCTCGCCCTCGGTGACCTTGACCTGCGGCAGCGGCGGCCCGGACCGCCACCAGCCCTGCTCCTCGCCGATGATCGCCACAAGGAACACCGCAGCGCCGATGGCGGCGGCAAGCACCTTGAGCGTCCCTACTTTCCCGGTGCGAATCGAACGCCCTGTCATGGCCCGCCCCCTGTCACCCGCCGCAGTTGCACGTCCGGCCGTCGGCGTCCAGGCCGAGGGCATCCCACACGTCGCGGGTCTCTTCGCAGAGGCCGATCGGGCAAACGCCCCTCAGAATCCCGGCGACCGGCCGGTACAGGGCCATGCGAGCGGTCAGAGGAATGCGGGCCAGGCCGCCCTTCTCGGCGGGGATCTCCAGCGAATCGAAAAGGTCGTGGTCCACCATCCGCAGAAGATGCGGCTCGGCCCGCAGCGTGCCGAGCGTGACCCGCTCCGGGGCGAGGCGGCGGACCCGGCGGGCGAGCGGCCGGTAATCCGCGCCCGCGAACATCGGGTCGATGCGGATGCGGATGCGCCAGCCGGCCTCCTTGAGTTGCCGCGCGGCCGCCATGCGGTCGGCCACGGCTGCCGCGCCGCGCTCGTGCCGCCGCGCAACGTCCGGACGGTTCACGGAGAACGAGATGACCACCTGCCGGCAGGGTTCGACCCCAAGGAGTGTGCGGCATTCGCGCCGGCCCCCCTTGGTCACGAGGAGCAGCGTGTGCGGGCGACCGGCGGCCTCCGCCTCGCGGAACACATCCACGAGGCGCGGCATCATCGGCCGCACGTCCTCGAAGCACAGGCTGTCGGAGAGGTTCCCGGTGTTGAGGATGTAGGTCTCCAGCCCGTCGCGGGCGATCCACGCGCGGACCTCGGCCATCATCCGGCCCAGGTTCGAGAACGCGGCCGCACGCCCGACGTGCCATAGGGAACTCTTCAGGTAACAGTACTCGCACGCGGGCCGGAACGCGCAGCCGTTGGCGTGCGCCAGAACGTAGAAGTTCGGGCACACCGTCCGGGCGGGCGTGGTGCGGAAGATGTCGATGAACCGCGTGCGGCGGTCGCGCAAGACCGATGCCGGCCCTCGCTGCACTCGCATAGTCTCACCTTCCCGCCTGATATGACATCGCCACTTCCAGTTCTTGCGCGGCGGGTCGGGAGACCCGCCGCGCAAAGTACGAATCTAGCGCTGTCATATCAAACATCCCCGCCGGCGGAAGTATATCCCGCGGCCGGCCCGAAGACCAGCGGTTCCCCGACGCGCTGCCGACCCTGCCCGGCAATGCCGCTGTCAGCACCGGCACTTCAGCGCCCAGCGGGCATGGGCGGCGGCCGGCTTGATCGCCGGCGGTCCTGGAGGTACATCGCGCCGAAGACCCCAACGAGGATTATCGAGACCGGGGCGACCCAGCGGAACGACATCAGGCCGCCCTTGTTGTCGGCGGGGTTGAGGATGGCCTCGGCCCGCGACTTGGCGCGGAAGGCCTGGTCCTCGGTCCGGAGGCGCATGTCGGCCCGCATTTCGGCGACGGTCTGGGGCCGGGCCTGGCCTCCGGGGAGGGATTCGACGCGCTCAGCGGGCGCGGCTGCGGGGCCGGCCTTGATGGCGATGCGCAGGGCGTTGGCGGTGGCCGTCTCGGGAAGGTTGCCGGCGTCGTCGAAGGCGGCCAGGACGGCGTCCACTTCGGCGAGCGCCGCCCAGATGTCGGCCTTTGCGACCTCCTCCTGGGGGCTGGTGCCGAGGAAGGCGGCCCACGCGGCGTAAGTCGTCCGGACGTCGCGGAGGGCCGCGGCGGACTCGGCCTGGCGGTCCACGGGCCGGCCGTCAACCGCGCCTTTATACACAAGTTCCTGATGCAGATACTTATCTGCAATCCAGCCCATGCCGGGGATGGTGACGCCGTTGACAAAGAGTCCGCCGACGCCGCCGATGAGCGCCAGCGCGAGCGCCCCGCCCTTCGGGAAGCGCTCGGCAACGGTACCGAGCATCGTCGGCCAGAAGTAGCACACGCCCAGCGCGAAGACCGTCGCGGCGATGCCGGCGATGTACACGTTCGTGGCGAAACTCAGGGCCGCAAGGCCCAGGCCCGCCACCACCGCCGACACCAGCAGGAGCAGCGAGTTCGACCCGAACCACTTGACGACCGGCCCGGCCGCGAACCGCAGCACCGCCATCAGGCCGGTGATCCAGACGAGGACGAGGATGCCCGGTATGCCGCCGGCCTGGAGGACGGCGGGAATCCAGCGGTTGGGGCCGAGTTCAATCGAGGCCGTCAGCATCATCGTGAAGAGGAGCACCAGGAAGAGGGGTTGCAGGAGCGTTTCCCTGAACATGCCGCCGAACGAGACGCCGGAGGCCACCCGCTCCGTGGGCGGGAAGTACTGGCCGGTGAACATGACGCCGTAAACGGCCACCGGAACCAGGCAGATCGCAAGTTTCAGTTGCCACCAGCCGGGAGAAACGAGATTGATAAGGTAGCACGCCACGCCGCCGATGACGATGCCCCCGGGGAACCACATGTGGAATTGGTTGAGTTTATGCGTCTTCTTATCTGGATAGATGGTTGCGATGAGCGGGTTGCAGGCGGCCTCGACCGCCCCCGACCCCAGGGCGTTCACGGTCGCGCCCGCAAAAAGCATCCCGAAGCCGTCGGCGAAGACCATCATCAGGATGCCGGCCGCGTGGAACACAACCGCAAGGCGGAGCACGCGCCGCATCCCGATCGCGTCGCAGAGCGGCCCGAAGGCGAACAGGCCAAGCGGGAATCCCCATCCCGGCCAGCCCATGAGGAGGCCCATCTGCTTGTTGCTGAGAACGAAATCGTGCTTCAGGGCGGTGGCGATGTCGCCGGTCACCGCGAACATCGCCGCCCCGCAGGTCAGGGCGATGCAACTGGCACTGAACAGCCGCGCGGCATGCACCGCGGTCACGCCGCCTGCGCCAACCGTCGCCGACTGTGACATGATGGCTCCTTGCTGATTGCCGGGGACCTGACTATACAACGGCATTTCGCGCGGCGGGTCTCCCGACCCGCCGCGCACACCGCGCTGCTGAGCCCGCGACGCCGCTTTCGGGCGCGGTGGGTCGGGAGACCCACCGCGCCAGGGCTCAAGTGGCGTTGCGCTACTACTTGGCCCGTTTGCGGACAACGATGAGCGCGGGGCTCGTGACGCCGGGCTTCTTGTCAGGCCCGGTCCACTGGCCGAAGACGGCGTGCGGCCCCTGCGCGGCGTTCTTCCACACGAACTTCCACGGCGCCTGCGTCGCCGCGCCGAGCAGGAGGTCGCCGTCGAAGAACTCGACCTTCGAGACGGCGGCGCCCTCGCGGACGCCCGCGCTCAGGACGATCTCCGCGCCGGGGTTGACCATCATGCCGCGCTCGGCCTTCGGATTCCACGCGCCGAGCGCGGTGCCGTCTGCGGCGGCCGCCTCAAGAACCACAGGCGGGTCCTTCGACATGATCGCCCGCCAGACGCAAGCCACCGCGCGGCTCGGGAGCCACGTGGCGAGCGACTTGTCGCCCCGATAGTCGGCCCACGCGGCGACGGTGGCGAAGTTCCCCTCTACGCTCGCGCGGTCGCCCAGCCAACCGTCCTCCTGCCTCATCGCCCGGAGTTTCGGCGGACCGGACCGCGGGTCCCAGTCCTTCGGTATGCGGGCCTCGGCCACCGCGATCATCCACGGAACGAAGAGCGTGGCGGAGTTGCCGAAATCGTGGGCGATCCCCCACTGCACCGCCAGTCCCCACGGCAGGCCCTTCTTGCGGGCGGGGATGAAGTTCGCCTCGATGCCCGGCAACATCTTGAAGTCGTCCGGAATTGCCCCGAGCGTGAAGACGAACGGAACGGCCTGGGCCTCGGGCGTCATCTTTTCGGGGTCGGCTATCCAGCCGCAACTCACGGCGTTGGTGAGGGTGCGCTCCGGGGTCTTAAGGAGCGTGGCTGATACCATGCCTCCCGCCGAGTGGCCCGTGCCGGCCAGCGGCAGGTTCACCAGTTCCGCGTGTCCGGACTCGGCGGCGAACTTCCTCAGGCCCTCGTCGAGCGCCTTGCGGAGTTTGGTGGGGCGGTTGGTCGTCTTCAGGTCGATGTTCAGCGCCACGTGGGCGAAGGAGAGTCTGCGGCAGGTCTCGGCCCAGCGGTCCTGGGGGTTCATCGTGTAGTGAGCCGCGTGGACGATTGCGCCGCGTACGACCTTAGCATCTTCGGGTATGAATATCTTGACATCGACGCCGTCGATCACCGCACCGAGGACGGCATCGCCGCCGGCAGGCGCAGGGGATTCTCCCGCGTGCGCCGAGGCACACAGCACCGCCGCAAGCAGACATCCCGTGATGAAAAAACGCATCCCGCCAATCATGGCCGCCCCCACTTTACTCCGGCGGGTTCCTCGGGTCGATGAGAATCTTGCGCGAAAAGCACTGCGTCACTTGCGCAGGCAAGCGCCGTTGCCGGTGGCATGCCGCCCTCACAGGGGAAGCACGCTGAGTGCGCAACCGCGCCTGTCCGCGTTGTCATGTTCCGCGGCAGGGTGAACGGTCCCAAACCGGCATGCGGCACAGTCCCGGCCGCGACACCTAACTCTCGGCCAAACAAGGGGTTACGCCATGCCGACGGGGCATCTTGCGGCAGATGCAAGCCGCAGGTTCCTTGTCCTTCCACCATTGCCTGCCACTGAGAAAGACAGGAACTGAATTCACGAAGAATGTTCTTGACTCGCCGCCATGAAATATGGCATAATCCCAAGCATAGTAACATCCGGGTGATGGCTATGACAACACCGCCGATCAGTTCGGGTATCTGGGCCGGGCATCCGAAACCCCGGATCACGGCGGTCCTCATCAACCTGCCGAGTCCGGACATCGAGGATGACCGCCGCCAGCCGCCGGGGGGACTCGTCTCGATCGCCACGTATGTTCACCGGAACGGATTCCCCGTGGCCGTCTGCGACCTGGCGGGGATGGCAGGCAAGGACCTGGTGCGGCTGGTCCCTGCGGCCGACGTTTATGGATTCAGCACGTACTCCACCTCTTAC
This sequence comes from uncultured Anaerolineales bacterium, assembly GCA_964353455.1. Lineage (GTDB taxonomy): Bacteria > Planctomycetota > Phycisphaerae > FEN-1346 > FEN-1346 > CAYGWP01. The sequence continues at coordinate 2,123 of CAYGWP010000521.1, read as the reverse complement.
AAGATTGCGCAGGAGATCGTGAAGAGGCTCCGCAAGCGGTCCCCGAGCGCGGTGTGCGTGGCGGGGGGCCCGCACGCGAGCGCCCTTCCGGAGGAGGTTGCGCGGGATTTCGACTGCGCCGTCTGCGGCGAAGGCGAGGAGGCGTTCCTCGGAATCCTCCGTCGCGTGCAGCAGGGCGAGGCCGACCACATTCCGCAGATCATCCGCGCTTGCCCGATCGAGGACCTCGACGCCCTGCCCTTGCCCGACTTCGAGCGGTTCTCGGACATGGCAGGCTACACGCGGCGCCTGAACGGGTCGCCGGTGATGTCGCTGGATTCCAGCCGCGGCTGCAATCACCGGTGCCGGTTCTGCAACTCGCGCGTGGTGGAGCGGGGGCACTGGCGCGGCCGCAGCCCCGAGAACGTGGCGGGCGAGGTGGAATCGCACGTGAAGCGCGGTTGGGAGGCGTTCCGGTTCAACGATGACAACTTCTGCGACGATGTGGGGCGTGCGCTGGCGATCTGCGATCTGCTGAGGCCGATGCGCATCCGGTTCCGTATTTTCGCGCGGGCGGAATCGCTCTCCAGCGTCGAGTTGTGCCGCCGCCTGGCCGCCGCGGGCTGCGTCCACGTGGCGGTCGGCATCGAATCGCTCTCGCCGCTGGTCCTGGCGCGGATGGGCAAGGCAACGCAGGTTGACCGCATCAAGTCGGGCCTCGCGACCGCGCGTGCGGCGGGGCTTTTGACGCGGGGCTTTTTCATCGTCGGGTTCCCCGGCGAGACCGACGCGACGGTGGCCGAGAGCATCGCGGCCCTCAGGGGCATCGCCCTCGATGAGGCGGTCGCGTACCCGTGCATACCGTATCCCGGGACGGACCTGTTTGCGCTGCCGGACCGTTACGGCATCACGTGGATCGATCCGGACTTTTCGCACTATATCCAGGTGGGGCGCGGGAAGTCGGCGGGGTTCGTGATGAAGACCGAGACGTTCGGGCCGGCCGAGGTCCGCCGATGGCGGCAGCAGTACATGCAGGCGCTGGAGGAACTGGGCATCGCATGGAGCGACCAGCGGAAGGCCGTGGTATGAGCGAGGCGCCGGCGAGGTACGGGTTCAACGATGCGCGTTACGGGCGGTTTCCGCCGGTGGTGCAGGTTGCGCTCGTGTCGGGAGTGTGTCCGTCTAAATGTCTATACTGTCCGATGGGTCAGAAGAACATGGGTGAACTCTCGCCGGAGCGTGCCGCGGAACTGCCGCCCGCGTTCTTTCCCTTCGGCCTCTGGCGGAAGGCGGCCGACGGGACGGCCGCGCACCCCTGGGCCATCCTTCGCATCCACTCGCGCGGAGAGCCGATGGCCCACCCCGATTACGTCCGCATGATCGCCTACGCCAAGGACCGCGGCGTCGGGGCGGTCGCCAGTTTCACCAACGGCGTCTTCCTGGGGCGGCACGTCGATGGGATTCTCGACGCCCGCCTGGATCTGCTTGAGATAAGCGCCGATGCGGCCGACGAGGAGCGGTACGTCGCGTGGCGGCGGAACGGGCACTTCGCGGATGTGGTCGAGGCCGTGCGGAGACTCTTCGCGGCGCGGAGCGCGCGGCCGGAATCGAAACTCAAGGTCGTGATTTCGGCCGTTGACCATCCGGACTTCCGCCCGCACCGCCGCACGTTCGAGGCGTTCTGGCGGCCGATGTGCGACAAGGTGATCGTCCGCCCGTTCCACACGTACGCCGGACGCATCAGCGACCCGTACGCCGGCGAGCGCAAGGACGAGGCCCACGTCCCGTGCGTGCAACTCTGGGAACGGTTCTCGATCAGCCCGGCGGGGCTGGTGAACGCCTGCTTCAACGATTGGGGGGACCGCGAAACGGTGGGCGACCTTGCGCGGCCGGGGGCCACCATCGCCGGTATCTGGCGCGGCGAGAAGTTCGAGGCCGTCCGGGCCGCCACGCTCCGCGGGCCGCACCTGGAGTGCTGCCACAAGTGCTCCGGCCCGTCGCTTTCCAGTTGGGGCAAGGCGGGCTATCAACACTGGGTGCATGAACTGCTGGAGAGCCCGCGCAAGGCGTAGCGCAGCTGAAGATCAGGGGCTCGCGCGGCGGGTCGGGAGACCCGCCGCGCAGGAACTCGGGGCGGGCCCACG
>CAYGWP010000520.1:0-10974 GCA_964353455.1 uncultured Anaerolineales bacterium | reverse complement strand
CCCTGTGGTCGCCGTCAACGATGCCGACTGCAAGCACCTCTTCGACAACCGTTACGGCACCGGCCAATCTACGCTCGACGGCGTCATCCGCGCCACCAACATGCTCGTGGCCGGCAAACGCGTCGTCGTGGCCGGGTACGGCATGTGCGGCCGCGGCGTGGCCAACCGCGCACGCGGCGCGGGCGCAATCGTCATCGTCACCGAGGTTGACCCCCTGAAGGCCATCGAGGCCACGATGGACGGATTCCTCGTGATGCCGATGATCGAGGCCGCCCGGATCGGCGACCTCTTCATCACCGTCACGGGCGACATCAACGTCATCCGCGCCGAGCACTTCAAGGTCATGAAGGACGGCGCAATAGTCGCCAACAGCGGCCACTTCAACGTCGAGATCGACCTGCCGGCCCTGGAGAAACTCTCGAAGAAGGTCCGGCGCGGCGTAAGGCCCTTCGTCGATACCTATAAACTGGCGACCGGCCGGACCGTCAACGTCCTGGCCGAGGGCCGCCTCGTGAACCTGGCCGCAGCCGAGGGCCACCCTGCCGCAGTTATGGACATGAGTTTCGCCGTCCAGGCCCTCGCAACCGAGTGGGTCGTCAAGCACCGCCGCAATCTCGAAACGAGGGTCCACGACGTGCCCCACGAGGTCGATGAATACGTTGCGGCCCTGAAACTCCAGACCATGGGCATCTCGATCGACAAACTCACCGCCCAGCAGGCCAAGTACCTGTCATCCAGCGACATGGGAACGTAGCGAATGGCAACGGTCCGACCCTTTCGGGCGCTCCGGTACAACACGCGCGACCCGCTGAGCGTGGCCCTCGTGACCGCGCCGCCGTACGACTGCATCACTCCCGACGAGCAGGACGAACTCTACCGAACGCATCCACATAACATCGTCCGCTTGATCCTCGGCAAGGACAACCCCGGCGACAACGCCCGCCACAACAAGTACACCCGCGCGGCCGACCTGTTGGCCAAGTGGCGCAAGACCGGAATCCTCGTCCGCGATCCGCAGCCGGCCATCTACTTCTACCAGCAGGAGTTTGAGGTCGAGGGGAAGTCGTACCTCCGCGAGGGGTTCCTCGCCCGCATCGGCCTGGAAGAGTTCGGCACGGGCAAGATCTTTCCGCACGAAGAGACGATGCCGGGGCCCAAAGAGGACCGCCTGAGGTTGATGCGGACCACGCACGCCAACACCGAGCCGATCTTCGGCATCTTCCCCGACTCGACGAACGCCGTCACCGCCATGTTCCGCGATGCGGCCATGTGCGAGCCGATTGCGCAGACCGTCGATGGCAGCGGCGTCGTGCACCGCCTGTTCGGCTGCGTCGATGAGAGGCTCGTCAATCGGGTCGTCGAGGCGATGGCCGAGAGGCCCATCTTCATCGCCGACGGACACCACCGCTACGAGACGGCCCTTGCGTACAAGCGCGAGCGCGAGGCAGCAGGCGAGAAGATCGGACCCGACCACCCCGTCGCCGGCATCCTGATGCTCTGCGTCTCGATGCACCATCCGGGGCTGGCCATACTGCCGACGCACCGCATCCTTTCAGGCCTCCAGGGCCTGACGATGGAACGCCTCCGCAAGGCCACCGAGGAACACTTCGCCTGGCAGGAATTCATCGGCGGCGAGGCCACCAGCCCGCGCATGGTCGAGCACCTGAGGGCCGCCCCCGGACACGCATTCGGCCTCTGGACACGCGACACGTCCAAGGCGTTCCTCCTGACCCTGAGGGACACGAAGGTGATGGACGCCCTTGCCGCCGACCACTCGAAGGCCTGGCGGCGGCTTGACGTGGCGATCCTTGAGCGGGTGCTCCTGAGGAACGATCTGCCGGAGGCCCTCGACACGGCGGGCCTGAAACTCTCTTACGTCCACCTCGCGCAGCAGGCGTTCGACGCTGTCCACGAAGACGGTGCCGACGCCGCCCTGGTCCTGAGGCCCCTGCCCGTCCAGAGCCTCCAGGAAGTCGCCCAGTCCGGCGAACGCATGCCGACCAAATCAACATATTTCTATCCGAAGGCGCTCTCCGGCCTGGTCCTCAACCCGCTGAGCGACTGAAGCGTGGAATTGGGCATCAACGAGGCCGGCGCGGCCGTGAGGCAGCGGCAAGGTTTCCCTGCTTGTGGTGCAGACGGGCTTCCTTTGGGGGCTTGGCGATGGTTCCATATCTTGCCAAGATGTTCACCTCCGTAGTGGTTGGGCGGCGGACCAAGCAGGTCACCTGTGAGAAGTGCGGAACTCCCTTTCTCTACGAACTCACGCGTACCGCAACGGGCACAGGCGAAGCCCCTTACTTCCTGGGCCAGGCCTCGGCAAAGGCCAGCGCCCAAGCCTCCGCTCAATGGTACTTGGACAGGCGATTGGCACACGAAGTTGAGTTGGTGCCTTGCCCCAAGTGCGGTTGGGTGAATGCGGATATGGTCAAGACATATCGTAAGCGGAAGTACCGGTATCTGCCGTTGCTGGCCGTGGTGATCGTGGTGGTTGGGTTCTTTGTGGCATTGTTCCTAGGGGCCGCTCTGGCGCGCGTATTCGGCGCCAACTCAGACTTGCCCTGGGTTACGCGGCTGATTGTGCTGATCTTTTGCCTCGCTTCGCCAATCTGGATTTTCCCGTTCAGGTTCTGGCTGCGGCGTCGCATTGATCCGAACCGGACATATCCTCAGCGGCCGGCCGTCCCACTCGGTACACCGCCGGCCCAGATCGAACGCACTGACCCGCATACAGGCAAGACGCACCTCGCACCTGTACCCAACCGTTACGAGAACCCAGACCTCTTGGCGGGTTGGGCGGTTTTCCGGCCAAGTCAGGTCGTTTTCCCAAGGGTCTGCTGCTGCTGCATGGCCCCCGCTTCGACAGAGTACAGTCCGCCCTTCAAGGTCAACAAGGGCAGTAACGTGCCAGTCCCCTTGTGCGGCCCGTGCGCATCACGGATCCGGCGGCGCTGGTGGCCCGTCGCGTTGGCCGTTGCCGTAGTGCTGATTGCCTTGGTGGCACTGCTGGCGAGGGGTATTCCTGGAATTGACCACACGGGTCAATGGATAGTCTTTGGCGTTGTGAGCCTGTTCGCCGTGCCCTTCGGCGTGGCGGTGCTGCCGGACTTGATCTGCCGCCCTTATCGCCGCCGTGTGGTTGACGCTGACCGTGGAATCGTCAGATTCCGAGCCACCAACCGCGCCTTCACTGGACTCTTGATGGACCAAGTGCGTCAGTCAAACGGCGACATGTAGAGATAGTTTCTGGATGCGGCGCACTTTGCGGCACAAGACGGGAAAACAGCGATAACGAATCGCCCCTCGGCCTGAGAGCCTGACGGCTCCTGCCCAGCATCTGGAGTCGCACCCTATCGCCGAGACTCGAATAACCGTGCTCATCCGCACCCCGGCGGCGGGGCGGGTTCTTTCGGGGTGCGACGCCAGAGGGGCGTGATGTTCGCCGCGATTCTAGAAATCAGAGGAATGCCCGGCTTCGCGGCTAAAGCCGCTTCGCCGCGGCAGTCTTCGTCCGCCAAAGGCAGCAGATGAAAACTGGCCCGCCAAGGCGAAGTTCGCCGCCGCAGGCGGCGAACGAAGCCTGGTGGAGCCGATGGGACTTGAACCCACAACCTCCTGATTGCGAACCAGGCGCTCTCCCAGTTGAGCTACGGCCCCACAAGGGGAGGTATTCTACCACGCCCCGGCGACAATTCAAGATAGAGCATTGTGAATTGACGGGTGGCATGCCCACAGCCTGGTCGCCGCGGCGACCCGCCGTCGCGTGGGCATGCTTACAGGCGCCTGGCAGAGCATGCCCAGCAAACAGCGCGCTGGGCATGCCACCCACAGTAACTGGCACAGTGCGCGATAAAGCCTACTTCCACGTCTCCTCGGCCTTGGGTTCCTTGTGGCCGTCGGGGGCGGGCGGAAGGTTGTTGCGGCACTTCTGCCACATCTCGCTGACCCACCTGGCGGCCGAGACGTAGCCCTGGCGCGAAAAATCGCCCCGCTTCACGTTCGTCATGTCCTGGAGTTTCGCATCCTTGATGGCCCGGACGGCAGCCGTGTCGTCCTCGGCCATCCAGCGGTCAACGTAGGCGAAGAAGGCATCGTGGTCCCAGACCTTCTCGGCGTGCATGATGCGGGCGGCAAGGGCCTCGGCCACCCAAGCGCCGCTGGTGTTGGCCCGGCGATAGCCTTCGCTGGCAGGGAGTTTTCCGGCCTCGCTCCGCGGCGGCCACTCCGAAGGCGGAAAGAGGTCAACCGGACCCCATCCGTCCTCCCAGTGATTCGCCCGGTTCATCAGGTAGGGGCTGTGGCCGAGGAAGATGGCCCGCGCGCCCGTCCAACTCCGCTCGAAAGTCTTGCCCTTGTACGTGACGGGGCCGAGGGCGGTCTGGTCGTCCTCGCCGAAGCGGGATCCGGGGACGCTATGGGCGGGCGACTGCATGTCCTTGTCGTCCAGCATGATTCCCGCGAACACGATGGGCCATTTGCGGCCGCTGTTGAGTCCGCCGTGCGCCTGCCAGACGAACCCGCCCCGCGCCACGCCAAAGAGATCGATACCCACCTGCACGAGGCCCACGAGGACCCGCTCCTTCTCCTCCTTCGGATAGTCGCAGAGCAAGAGGAGGCTGCCCTCGCCCGTCCTCTCGACCATCTGCTGCCCGTAGTGCGGCAGGTTCTCGACGGGGGCGGCAAAGCCGAAGTCCGCCACGTCCAGCCACGGTTTCTGGAAGGCCCGGGCATACGTGTCCAGGTCGGCGGGCGCCCCGGCGGGCCGCGGCAGAGACAGAAGAAGGTCCCGCCGCAAGTTCCGCGCCAGGAAACTCCGGCTGTGCGCGCTGTCGCAGTACGACGGCCGGAAGGCGTCCGGCGGCTGAGGCCCCGCCACGCACGTGAGCACTGCCGCCACGCGAAGCGGGTCAACGTGCTGACCGCCGAACTTCGTTATCTCATCGTTGCGGCGGCTGACGGTCGATACCAGCGCATCGCCCGGCTTCATCGAGATGGGCAGATGTGCGAAGAGCGCAGGGTCATACCGGCTGCTCGGAACGCGGCTGTCGAAGCCGCACTTCTTCGCCTTCGACGGCGGGTTCAGCGAAGAGCCGTTCCGCGCCTGCTTGCCGGGGTACCGGTTCTCCTCAACGGAATCCTTGTTGATGGTCTCCTTGACCTCATCGCCCCAGAGCGGCTTCGGGTCGATCATCTTGACGGTGGCCGGGCCGACGACGTACCAGTCGCCGCTGACGAACCGGCCCACGCGGACCTTCTCGCTGAATGTCCAGGTGATTCCGTGCTGCGTGACCGTGTCGGTCAGTGCGAGCGATTCCAGTTTCGGCGTCGGCGGCGGGCCGGCCTTCGAGTAGATGACGACGGGCGGCAGCACCTCCTGGCCGGCCGCGCATGTGCAGACGGAGGCCAGCACAATCACCATCACCAGGCAGGTCCTTTCGGCCGAGTTCATCTCTTGCCTCCTTACGCATGCGGAAGTTTACCGCCATTGTAGAGTCGTCCCCTGTTCGGCGGAAGAGGCAGCCTGCGGCGGCGAAGCAGCGTGGAAATCAAGGTAGGCTAAGTCGTGCCGCGGGTTTAAGATGCGTGCATGTCGGCCCGCGGCCTTGCCCAGAGCAGTTTAACGTTACGTGTTTGCGCGGCGGGTCTCCGGACCCGCCGCGCTTTGCCTAACGTTGCGTGCCCGCGCGGCGGGTGCGGAGACCCGCCGCGCCACTATTCAATCTCAAAGCGCTCCAGCCAAAGGAGAAGACCTGATATGAAAGCACTTCGCTGGCTTCTCTTATTCGGGATGGTGACCGGTTCGGCCGCAGCGCTCGGCGCAGAGGCCGCGGCCCCTCAGAAACAGCCGAAGCCGCCGAAGCCCGAGGTCCAGTTGCCCGACACCTCGGATGCTGCCAAGGGGCTCGACCTCGCCCCGTTCCGCCTGGACGCCGTCTATGAGGCGGACTTCTCAAAGCCGCTGAAGTTCATCCGGGAAGACGACCTGTTCTCGGGCGACAAGCGCATCCGCAAACCCGAAGGCGCGGACTGGGTCCTCGAAGGCGCGGCCCAGGCCTGGGTGGATAAGGAACGCCTGCACCTGAAGAACGACCCGGACCACCTCGTCTTCTGGAACCTGCGCGAGTTTCCGGCAGACTTCCTGCTGGAGTTCGGCTTCTCTCCAGTAGATTCCAACCGCGGCCTGGCCATCGTCTTCTTCGCGGCCAGGGGCCTCAAGGGCGAGAGCATCTTCGACCTCGGCCAGCCGTATCGCGGCGGCCTGTTCAGTAAGTACACCAACGGGCCCCTGAACTCTTACCACACATCCTACTGGGCCACCTCGGAGGAAGGCAAGCCGCGCGGCACGGCCCACATCCGCAAGAACACCGGCTTTCACATGGTCTCGATGGGCAAGGATTTCGTCGCCGGCCAGGGCCCGGGGCCGCACCGCATCCGAATCCTGAATGTCGGCGGGAGGATCCAAGTGGAGGCCGGCGGCAAAATCTCCGTGGCCTGGGAGGACGACGGCAAGGCGTTCGGCCCGGTCCTGAAGGAAGGCCTGATCGGCCTCCGCCAGATGTCCTATTCCAAAGAATGCACATATACGCACTTCAAGGTCTGGGAAGTCAAGCCCAAGTAGGGTTCCGGGGAAGCCTCGAGAGGCGGACCGGGCGGCGTGCCCAGAGAATCGGGAGGCGGCGGCCATGAAGACGGCGATTCTCTTGTCCTGCGTGTCGGCGGTCATGTGGAGTTGGTGCGCGGCGCTTGCGGCCCAGTCGCCGCCCGTCAGGCATCCGAACCTGTTCCTGAATCCTGATGAGATCCAGGAGGCCCGGGCGAAGATCCAGCGCGAGCCGTGGGCCGCGCGCCTGCTGGAGGACCTCAAGGAGGTCTCGAAAGACCGGCAGGCGACCCACATGGAAGGCGGCCTGAAGTCGGCGATCCTGTACGTCCTGACCGGCGACCGGAAGTACGCCGATGCCGCACGCGGCGAACTCATGGCGGTGGTCAATTCGGAACGCACCAAGTTCGAGAAGGCCGACCTGCGCGTGTCGCCCGTCTATGGCGAGTTCGCGCCGATCTCAAAATGGGCGTGGTCCTACGACCTCATCCACGAGACCATCTCGGACCCCGACCGGCAGGCCGTTGAGAGCCTGCTCCGCACCGCCGCACGCACCGTCATCGAAAGCCTCCGGTTCCATTCCACCACGCCGAACCTGGTCTTCATAAAGCACTGGCAGGTGGCCGTTGTGGGCTACTGCCTGGGCGAGAAGGAGTTCATCGAGTGGGGCCTGAACGACCCCGGCGCGCACGGCCCGCAACTTGGCGGGTTTTACCCCGTCATGGACTCGATTATCTGCGACGGCTACTTCTGGGGCGAAGCGCCCATATACGCACTCCACAACAGCCTCCACGGGATGCTCGCCCTGGCCGAGGCCGCCCGCCACTACGACGGCGCCGACTTATACCGATACGTCTCGAAGAAGAGCGGCGGGTCCATCAAGGGCATCATCGACGGGTACATCCGGCTGGCCTATTCGGTCGAGGCTACGGGCATTGACGGCGGGTCGCTCCGCCTGGCCACCTTCGGCGACAACGGCCTCTGCTTCTCGCCCAGGGGAGAACTGGTCGATACCTTCCTCGTGAACCCCGTGGCCGGCGGACGCAAGAGGCCGGGCACCATGAACGGCGCGCTGGAACTGGCCTACGCGCGGTACGGCGAAAGCGGCTACGCCTGGCTGCTCGGCCTGAACCGCACGCGAGATGCCTCCCTGTTCTGGGGTCCCGTGGCGCTGACGCACGGGCGGCCGCTGCCGGAGCGGCCCCAGGCGCCGCCCGCGCCCTCGGGCGTGTATCCGGGCCAGGGCCTGGCGGTGCTGCGGGCCGACGAGACGCCGCTATTCTGGACCTCCAGCGCCATGGCGGCGGTGCTCCGCCTGGGCGCGGCAATCGGCCACGGACACAAGGATTACTTCGAACTGATGCTCCACGGCAAGGGCCGGCTGCTGTACCCGGACCTCCAGTTGATCGGCTACGAGCCTACATATCAACACTGGACCACCGAGGGGATCGCCCACAACACGCTGCTGGTGGACTGCCAGTCGCCTCGTCCGGGGCCGTGCACGACGCGTCAGGACTTCGCGCCGGAGGCGAAGTTCTTCGCCGTCACGGGCAGCGCGTTCGAGAACGTCAGCCAGACCCGCACTCTCGTGATGACGCCCGACTACATGGCCGACTTCTTCCGCGCAGCCGACACCCAGGGCCAGACCCGCACCTTCGACTGGGTCCTTCACGGCCTGGGGCGGCTCTATCCGGGCAACCCGGCGGCATACCGGCCGACGCAGGCGCTCCTGCCGTACTACTGGTGGGTGGAAAACGAGCGCGGCCGGACGACGGATGCGGCGTGGCAGGCCGACTGGGTCCAGCACAGCGCCGGGGTTATACCGGGCGTCCAGGCATTCGGCAAGGAATGGTTCGAGCGGACCGTGGGCGTGCGGATGGCGATGCTCGGGGCCGCGGGAACCGAGGTGTACTTCGGCGACGGACCCATCACCGACAGCCCGCCCTACGGCCGGATCGAGGGCAACCCGGAGGGCTCGCTGCCGATGATAATCGCACGGCGCACCAGCGCGGCTGTCCTGTTTGCGGCGGTGCACGAGCCATACGACACGCATCCGGCGCTGCGGTCGGTCAGGCGGATCCAGGAGACCGATGAGGCCGCCGGCATCGCCATCGAGGGCAACGGTTTTTCCGACCGCGTCCTCGTGGCATTCCAGCCCGACAAGCCGGTGGTCCTCCGCTCGGCCGATGGCGAGACGTTCCGGTTCCAGGACCACGGATACGTGCGCGTGGTCGGCGGACAGGTGACGGTCCGCGGCCCGGTTAGTGCGCTGCGGATTCGTGCCGCAGGGACGGGGGATGCGTCGGCCACGGTCGATGGCAAGCCGCAAACGCTCCGCCGCGACGGCGAGTGGCTGACGTTGGGCGACCTGCCGGCCGCCCCAAAGGAAGCCGCTGCCCGAGCGCCGCCGGCCCAGGACCTCATCGAGCGGCAGGCGGGCGTTCACTACTCTTTCCTGCCGGAGGAGGCGCACTTGAGGGCGGGCGGCGAGAAGGAGGTGGCCATGCGCTTGAGGTCCGTGGGTTCCGGCAAGGTTCAGGGCCGCCTGCGGCTGTCGGGGCCGGCTGGCATCTCGGTGCAGCCGGAGACCGTGGACCTCGCCGGCATGGGCCAGGACGAGGAGCGGACGGTGGCCGTGCGTGTCAAGGCGGCGGGCGATGCGGCGAGCGCGCTGCACTCCGTGCGCATCGAGCCGCAGGACGGGGCCTCCGCCGCCGCGGGCGCGCTCCTGGTCTCCGTCGGCGTCGTGATTACCGAGGATGCCCGAATACCCCTGGCGGCCCAGTCGGTCATCAGGGCGCCGGGGTACACGATGAAACTGGATCACCGCAGCGGCGTCGGGTATGGCCTGCTCGACGGGGACGGCCACCGGCGGCACGGCCACGTGCGGGACGGCGGCTTCTGCCTCGGCATGCCGGCCGTGGAGCAGGAGGGCCGCCCCAACAACGGGGTCCAACGCGACAAGGACTGGGCGATGAACTTCCGAGACCAATGCCGGTTTGTCTGGCCGGGCGCCAATACTGTAATCGTGGTTTCCGGGTCCGGCATCGAGCAGGTCCGGCTGCGCTACACGTTCCAGGAAGATCGGATCGTGTTGTCGCTCATTCCGCCGACCAATCCGACGGTGGAGCACATGATGTGGCTTGGCGAGTTCGATACCCTCGGCGAGCCGCGCCATAATGGCGGGGCGAGCAAGGCCGCAGGCAAGCCCACCGACAAGAAGACCGCGGGGGCGATTACGGCGGACTGGTTTTTCTTCCCGCACCCCGTGCATCCGCAGGGCCTGCTGCTGGTCACGCCTCCGAAGACGCCGCTGAACTACCGTGGCACGGCTGTACACTTCCCCATGCGACCGGGACAGGAGGTCTCGCTGCGGTTTGCCACGGAGGAAGAGGCAAAGGCAGCCGCCAAGTCTGCTCAGAACCGCTGAGCGGAGGCCCGCGCAGTGAGGATGAGTGGCAAAGGGCAGCCCCATCAGTACGCCGCCGTTGTTGCCGCAGCCGCTCTTACAGCCACTTCTTGCGGAGTTCGCGATGGATCAGCGGGTCGGCCGCAGGCATGCCCTTGGCCTTCAGGGCGGCGCTGTCCCAGTCGATCGGCTTGCCGAGGCGCAGGGCAACGATACCGACCATCGCGGGTTCGGCGATCTCGCCGGCCAAGGCGAAGCCTTGGAACGTGGGCGGGCCGCCCTTGCAGGCTTCCAGCCATTCGCCCATGTGGCCCCCCTTGGCGCGCGGCAGGGTGACGGGGACCGACTTGAGGGCCTCGTGGTCGCTGACGCCGCGGAACTTGGCATCGCCCTTGAGTTTGACGACGCCGCCGACGCCCCAGGCGTCCGACAGCAGCATGCCTTTCTCGCCGGCAAAGAGGACGCCGCTGCCGGGGGTCTTGTTGTAGGTGGACAGCAATTCCTTCGCCAGTGCCTCCGGCGGGCCGGCCTTCGGGCCGTCGTGCCAGTAAACCGCGACGGGACCGAACTTCTCCCGGGCGGCATAGTCCCAGCGGAACGTCGTGGCCGAGGGGTAACTGTCCTTCAGAGGCTCGCCGGTGGGAATCTCGACCGAGGCGCGATGGGGCGCACCGAGTTTCAAGGCGCGTGACGGCAGGTTCAGGGCGTGGGCGCCCATGTCGGCCAGGTGACCGTCGCCGTACTCCAGCCACCGGCCCCAGGCCAGACAGCCGCCAAGGTAATACTTCTTGAACGGCAGCAGCGCCGACGGGCCGCACCAGAAGTCCCAGTTGAGGCCCTCGGGAATCGGGTCGGCGTTGGTGTCGATCGGAGCGCTGGGCGGGAAACTGCGGGTGATCCAGCAATGCACTTCGCGGATCTGGCCAAGGAGGCCCGCCTGGATGACTTCCATGCTGCGGCGGAA
>CAYGWP010000519.1:0-5592 GCA_964353455.1 uncultured Anaerolineales bacterium | reverse complement strand
TATGACCACATTGACGATGCCGTCGAGCGGGCCTTCAACGCCTTCGCGGTGCCCATCGGCGGCCGCTCTTGTCTCGTCAAGCCCAACATCCTCGGCGCGGTCGCCCCCGACCGCCACGTCAACACGCACCCGTCGCTCGTCCGGGCAGTCATCCGCGCACTTGAGCGCCGCAGCGCCGGCCGCATCATGGTCGGCGACAACTCCGGCATGAGCGCCTACGGCTCCAGCGAGCACGCCGCCCGCACCGCCGGAATCCTCGATGTCGCGGGCAGCCGGTACGTCAACCTCGGGGCATCGCCCGTCAGGACGGCCGTCACGTCGGCCTTCGCCGCCGACCTCGCTTTCTCGCGAGAGGTGCTGGACGCCGACGTCCTCATCAGCCTCCCGAAGATGAAGACGCACGTGGCCACGCTCATCACCGGGGCCGTCAAGAACAGTTACGGGCACCTGGTGGGCGGGGAGAAGTCGCGGCTCCACCGCGTGGCCGTCGGGACGGAGAACTTTGCGGCGGCGGTCGTCGATGTGTTCCAGGTCCGCCGGCCGGACCTCTCGATCCTCGATGCGGTGGTGGCGATGGAGGGCCAGGGTCCCTCCGGCGGCCGGCTGCGCGAGGTCGGGCGAATCCTCGCCTCCGATAATGCCGTCGCCCTCGATTCCTGTATGGCCGCCATGATGGGCCTCGCCCCGCGCCGAGTTCCGGTGCTGCGGATCGCCGAGGAGCGCGGCCTCGGCCCGGCAGACCTCGAACAGATCGAGATAGATGGCGCCTTAGAGGTGATCCCCCGGTTCAAGGTCCCCGGCATCGGCATGGGCCTCGGCACGTTTTTCGCACGGATCGGCGCGCACGTCCTCGTGTCGCAGCCGGCCGTGCGGTACCCGAAGTGCGTCCGCTGCGGCTCGTGCATGAAGGCGTGCCCGGTGACGGCCATCACGATGACCGCGCGCGGGCCGGTGATCGACTACTCCAAGTGCATCCGCTGCTTCTGCTGCCACGAGATGTGCCGGTACGGGGCGATGGATTTGTCGCGGCGGATGCGCATCATCCGGTCCCTGGGGCGCTAGACCTCAAAACAGTGCTTCAGCGCATCATACAGGCTGGAATAGACCTCGAAGTTTCGGTTGAGTTGATGCCATGCGGCCGGGTCCGGGCGGACTTCCTCGAAGCGTATGGTGCGGCGCGCCTCGGCGGCGGCCTCGCGCCAGGAGGGGAAGATGCCGGCCGCAACCCCGCCCAGGAGCGCCGCCCCGAGGGCCGAGGCCTCCGTCCGGTCGGCGAAGAGGTACGGCCGGTCCGCGGCATCGGCGCGGATGCGGCGCCATAGCCCGTTGGCGGTCGCCCCGCCGGCCGCCACGACGCGCTCGACCGGCCGACCCAGGCGCACATCCGTCATCCGCAGAATCTGCCGATGGCCGAAGGCGATCCCCTCAAGGACCGCCCGCGCCATCTCCGGCAGGCCCGTCTCGTGCGTCAGCCCAAAAAAGACCCCTTTGGCCGAGTGGTCATAGACGGGGCTCCGCTCCCCCGCCAGGTACGGCAGGAACACGACGCCCTTCGACCCCGGGGGGGCCTGGGCGGCCAGCGAGAAGAACCGGGCGTACCGGAGCGGTCCGCGCCCGATGAACCGCCCGACGAACCAATCGACCGCCGCGCCCGTCGCGTTCATCGGAGCGATGGCTAGCCATGTATGCGCATCCATGTGTGCGATGTTGACCGTCCGCGTCGAGAAGGCGGCCGTCCGCTGAAGCGACAGAAGGCTGTCGGTCGAGCCGCAAGTGGCCGCCAGTTCGTCCTCCTCCGTAAGGCCCATCCCGAGCGCACCGCAGGCCGTGTCGCCGGCCCCGGCGGCCACGGGGGTCCCCGGCTCCAGGCCGAGCGCACGTGCGGCCCGCTCGGAGAGCGGCTCCAGGCGGTCGCCCGGCCAGAGGACCTCCGGCATGATCGGGCGGTCCAGGCCGAGGGCGTCCACCAGCACCCGCACCCAGCCGGACTCGGGCAGCGCGACCGGCTCCTTCAGGAGGGCCTCGCGGTCGATGCCCGGCGGCAGGTCGGCCAGGATCTGTTCGCGCAGGACCGGCTTGTCGGCCGCCATCAGGTCAAGGTACGCCCCGTACGTCAGGTCCTCGGGCCGCCGAAGTTTATCTTCCGGGATTCCGTGAGCGCGGCAGACGCCCCGCAGCCACGCCTCGCCCGAGGCCGTCGCATACAGGCCCGTGAGGCTGGCGCTCGTGGCATCCATGGCGTACCGGTCCGTCAGGCACATTCCGATGTACGTTCCGGCGAGGCCGAGGCGGCGGACCTGGCGAAAGAGCGGCCCCTCGTGCCGCCGCATCCAGAGGAGGCCCGAGAGGGCGATCGTCCCCGGCCGCAGCCGGTTGCCCGTCAGGAGATGCTGGAGGGCCGGGTGCGTGAGCGGCGCCCGCTCGAACTCGGCGACCTCGGCGGCGCTGCGGCAATCGTCGTAGAGGATGGCCGGACGGACCGGCCGACCGGCCACGTCCATCGGGACCAGGGCCGGGAATAGCGTGCTCGTGCCGATGCCGAGGACGCGGGCATCGTCCATGCCTAGCCGGGCGGCTGCCGCGCGGATGCCGCGCCACCACACGCGCTCTTCCGCCTCGCTCGCGCCGGGCGCGGGATGCCGGACCGCCAGCCGCGCCCGGGCGACCCGCGCCTGGGGTGCGCCGCCGCGCCGGTCGGGAAGGAAATGGAGGAGCAGTTTGACGCTGGAGGTGCCGACGTCGATGCCGAGAAGCGCCGGATGTCTCGTGGCCATGACCCGCCCTTGCGCACCGCCGTCCTGCTTGACGCGGGCATTATAGGGCTGGATGCGGCGGGCGGAAGCCAAAAAGAACGGGCGATCCCGGATGACCGGGACCGCCCGCAGCGGAGAGTCGCACGAGGCCTTACGGAACGAGGAACGTATCGCCAGTGGAGCCGGCCGTGATCATCTTTGTGCCCGAGCTATCGTAAGAGGTATCGTCGTCGTAATCCGAGATGGTCGCGTAGTCCTGCGGGTTCTTGACGGTCGTGACGCTCTTCTTCTGGAGGACCCAGATGTTGTCCCACTGCGGACCAGCGTATGGATGATCGCGCCACTCGACGTGGCCGTCGAGATAGAGGATGTTCTGACCCTTGAACCTGTGGTTGGGGCTGTTGAGTTCCCAAGCCTTGCTGATGCCGTCGGTCATGTCCTGGTTCCACTTCATGGTTTCTTCCGACTCTTCAAACCTGGGTTTCTGGATGAGCATGGCGTCGGTAGGAAGGTTGCCGGTGCCGCCGCCGCCGCTGGCGGAACAGAAGTCCTTGCGCTGCGGGTTGGCATCGGCCGCCACGGCGAGTTGGCTGGCCTGGCCGGCGGTTTCAGACAGGTAGTACGCGCCTAAGGTGTTCTGGTACGAGTAACTGATGAAGTTCTCGGCGCGGAAGTCGCGGACCTTGGTGTAATCGACGACCGTCTGGTCCCGCAGGTGCCCGGCCGACGGGCACAGGTATATGTCGGGCGTCAGGCCTGCCGCCGAAATCAGGGACCAAAAGCCGGCGGTGTTCGAGTCAACCGGCATGCCCTTGGTGTCCACGGGCGGGATGTCCCACTTGACGTCCGCGCCGCCCGTGACGTCATACCAGTCCGAGCGGGTCTTGCCGACCTCGTTCCACTTTGTGGCATCAGACTGCATGTCCGGCCACTTCTGCCGATGGCCCGTGGCCCACGTGTGGGCGGCCGTTCCGATTTGCTTCAGGTTGTTCTTGCACGCGGCCCTGTTGGCCAGTTCCAGTGCCTGGTACACCGCAGGCAGGAGCAGGGCCGCCAACATCCCGATGATCGTGATGACCACCAGGAGTTCGACGAGCGTAAATCCCTTGCGCTTCATTGTACGTCCTCCGGTTCTTGGGCGCCTCGCGGCGCCGGTCATAAGGAAAATGAAAATGACGACGATTCACTGCCGGATACGAAGGTCCTGTGGAATGGTGTCCTTTGGCCTCCTTTCATCCCCCCGCCCGGGGTAGAAATTCGCTTCAGCCTTGCGACGCTCCGCCCATCCACCGGAATTATGACACACAATCCCCCGCGTGTCAAATGAAAGGTTTGGCGAAGGTTTGGCGAACTTGGGCAAACTGCGACGCCTGCCCCGCCTCAAAAGACTTGTCGCGCATCGTCCGCTGTGATACCTTTCAGCATGCCGTTGTGCTATGATGAAGGAAACGGAAGGGACGCCGTGGAAAGAGTATCGCCGGACGAGCAACTTCTCCGCCGCCGCGCCGCCGACGCCGGTCAGGACCACGCCTTCCGCTTCTGGAACAACGTGCCCGAGGAAAGCCGCCGCAGGCTCCTCGCGCAACTGGCCGAGGTTGACTTCGACGAACTCCGGGACCTCGTGGCCGAGCACATCATCGAGCGCCGCCCGTTCCAACTGCCGCCCGACCTGGAGCCCGCGCCGTTCATACCCCTGCCCGTCACGGAGGCCGACCATCGCGAGCGCAGACGCCTGCGCGAACTGGGCGAACAACTGCTTCGGGCCGGCAAGGTTGCGGCCTTCGTGGTCGCCGGCGGCCAGGGCACGCGACTGGGGTACGAGGGGCCGAAGGGGGCGTTCCCGCTCGGACCCGTCTCGGGCCGGACGCTCTTTCAGATCCTCGCCGAAGGAATCCTGGCCGCCGGCCGGACATACCGGGCACAGATCCCCTGGTACATCATGACCAGCAAGGCCAACGACCTGGCGACCCGCGACTTCTTCGAGGCATACAATTACTTCGACTTGCCCCGGAGCGACGTGAAGTTCTTCAGCCAGGGGATGATGCCCGCCGTCGATCTCCGGGGCAAACTTATCCTCGCCGCGCGAGACGAACTCGCCTGGAACCCAGACGGACATGGCGGCTCGGTCCGGGCACTGGCCAGGAGCGGCATGCTGGCCGACATGGCGGCGCGCGGCATCGAGTACATCAGTTATTTCCAGGTCGATAATCCGCTCGTCCCGCCGGTTGACCCCGTGTTCCTGGGGGCGCACGCCGACGCCGCCAGCGACATGTCGAGCAAGATGGCCCGGAAGCGCGAGGCGAAGGAGCGGATCGGAGCGTTCTGCCTCTCGCACGGACGCCTGCACGTCATCGAGTACAGCGACCTGCCGGACGAACTGGCCGAGGCGCGGAACCCCGACGGAAGCCTGCGGTTCGCCGCCGGCAGCATCGCCATCCACATCCTTTCGCGGCGGTTCGTGGAGCGGCTGAACGCCGGCAAGCGGTTCGCCCTGCCCTTCCATCGAGCGGAGAAGAAGATTCCATGCGTTGATGACAGCGGCGCTCTCCGGACGCCCGACAAGCCCAACGGCATCAAGTTCGAGACTTTCGTCTTCGACGCGCTGCCGATGGCCGAGCGCCCGGTGGTCCTGGAAATCGACCGTGCCCGCGAGTTCAGCCCCGTCAAGAACGCCGACGGCCTCGACAGCCCCGCCTCAGCCCGCCGCGACATGGTCCGCCTGGCCGCCCAGTGGCTCGAAGAGGCCGGCGTGGCCGTCCCGCGCCATCCCGACGGCGCCCCCAAGCACCGGATCGAGATCAACCCGCTTGCGGCACGGAACGTGGAGGAACTCAAGTCG
>CAYGWP010000518.1:0-5728 GCA_964353455.1 uncultured Anaerolineales bacterium | reverse complement strand
AAGGAGATCGCCGAGAAGGGCGCCAAGCCTGACCCGGAACTCGACAAGGCCATCAAGGCCGCCGAGGAAAGCCGCAAGGCGAAGAAGGCCAAGGCCACCAAGCCCAAGGGCGAGCGCAAAGGCGGCGTCCTCGATGCCGCCGTCAAGGTGCTCCAGGCCGCGGGCAAGCCGATGAACTGCACCGACATCGTCAAGGAGACCCTGGCGAAGGGCCTGTGGCAGACGAAGGGCAAGACGCCGGCCGCCACGCTCTACGCGGCCATCATCCGCGAGATAGCGACGAAGGGCAAGGATGCCCGGTTCCGCAAGACCGACCGGGGCATGTTCGAGTTGAGCGCCGCCGCACGCAAGTAGCATTAACCTGCCTTCGCAACACGCCCGGGCGAGGTCCGCTCGGGCGTGTCTTCGGCCCCATCCTGGCCGCCCGCCTCGCTGACCCATCACCATCCGCGAGAAAACCGCCTGTTCGTTACAGATGTGGAACGAAGTGCAGTAATTCCTGCTCATTTCCCGACACATCGCGTCTCCACGGGGTAAGTAACTAATAGGGGGACATCGCCGGGTCGTCTTCCTTCGGGAACCTTGTAAGGGGCAGACATCCCGGTTCAAGAAGGTCGAACAGGGCCAGTTCGCCACGGCGCGCCAGCCGACAGGAAGTACACCGGTGTAACGATTTTCCGGAGGCCCTAAGAATTCAAGACAGGCATTCTTTTGTCGGCGTATGAGTAGAGATAGCGGGTACTGACAACCCGACCTGGCGCCTCTTCGGCCTCAGCATGGTCGCCCGCTTCGCAGATTCGAGAATTGTTGCACATGCCGCACGAACTCCGCGCGGCAAGTTCGCCCCTTCCGCAGATATAGAGGACAGAGGGTGGCGCAGCGCCGCAGGGCGCCGGCGCTGAGGGACTGCGGCAACGAACGTACGGGGCACTGCAACTTTGCACGCAAAGGTCGCGGGCCTTCCGCAAGAAGACATAGGTGAGCAGGCGGCGTGCTCGGCGCGGCAGCCCAGGTGCTGGCGGAGGGTGGGCCATTCAGGCGTGTCTCCGGCCCATAGCCCGACACTTTGGCTCGTCTTCCGGTAGATAGTGAAGGGGAACTCAGAAAAAGCGGACAGGTTGCCGCGGTACGGCATAAGTAACCCAATGGGGGGAGCGAAGCAGGTGTCAGACGCGAAAAAACTGGCCCATCCGCAGATGTAGTAGGTAGGGCACCAGCGGCGGACGCACCGCTCTTTCGGGGCGGTCATGTCCACCGGTGTAACAATTCCGCAATTCGCCCGTCGCACCCGGCAAAAAAGGGCCTTAGCGCGTCCGTACAGGGTAGATGACACGCGCTGTCGCCAGTACGTGGCCGGGGATGTCGTTGTGAGGAGTTGCGGCTTTGCCGACAAAAAACACCCTCTCTCGTGTAGGTACAGTTTGGGGACCGCTGCACGGTACGCCGTATGTCGCGGCCGGCGGCAAGCAAAAGGAGAAGCAACATGCCCGTAATCGTTCCCGCCGCACCGACCATCGGTGAGATCGCCCGTCGCCTGGGCGTGGCCGTTCACCGGGTCGAGTACGTCATTCGGACGCGGAACCTGAGGCCTGCCGCTCGTGCAGGCAATATCAGGGTGTTTTCGGCGAACGACGTCGACTTCGTCGGGGCCGAGATACGCCGCATCGATGCAGAGCGCCAGCCGCCCCTTTAGTTGCATGCCGCGGAGGTCTCACGATGGTACAGCCCCTCACACAAAGACAGGCCTGGAGCGGAGCCCGAGAAGGACCGTCCACAGATTGTGGACGGTCATCCTCAGCGCCTCGCGGCCAGGGCGGTGCTGTCCTGGCTGCCGTCAGTGGTACTAACCGTGGCGCGGTGGAGCAAATGGACCGGTTGGATCGTCAACGCCGCCGGTGAGATGAACCGGAAGCCCGTAAGACAGGCGAAGAAAAGGAGCTGATCATGGTTGTGAGAAACTCGGCGGTTGCCAGGCAGAACCTTGTACGCTGCTACGACGACGGTCCGGGCGGCCCCGGCGCCACCATCGAGAAGGAACGCGCATTCCGGGAAGGTTTTCTGACGGAGGCCCGTCGCGTGGCCCTCGAGTGGGCGCGTCCGCCCTGGGAACCGTTGCCTGGGAGCCATGGGGAGGGTGTTTCCCCGGCCGGGCTGCGGAAGAAGACGCGGGGCGACTTTGACGCCGAGACCGAGGCCGCCCGGAAGCGGCGCGAGCGCATCCGCGAGCAGCACAGCGTCTATCACCAGGGCTCGGAGGGCCCCAAGACCTACCACCGGGGCTATCTTCCGGGCCACGAGGTGCCGGCGGCCCGTGCCCGCGGCCGCCATCATGCTCTGGAGTACGTGATCGAGCCGTGGCCCGACGCGGCCACAGCCCCCATCGACGTGTTCGCCCCGAAGCGGCTGCTGCCCTGGCTGGCGGCCGTTGAACAGTGGGCAGCCAGCCCGATGCGGCCGGAGGCCCCCGTGCCGCCGCCCACATTAGCGGAGGTCAAGGCGACCACCGCCTCCCTCATTCCTGTGGTCACCAATCAGCAGGAGCCGGCCCTGGCGTGCCCGGTGTGCGGGTTCAACTACATTCACCCCGTTGCCGTTGAGTGCCGTTCGCCCGGCCAGGCGAACGGCCATCTTCGCATCGACAGCCACGGTATCCACCTGAATCCGATGGTCCCTCCCGACGGTCGTGGTGTGGATATCGCGCTGACCTTCTTGTGCGAGGATGGCCACCTCTTCACCTACCACATGCGCTTTCACAAGGGCATGACGTTCCTCGAACGGACCCTGGCGGACGCGCCGCAGGAGGTTGACCTGCGGCCACAGACAATCTGGCGAAACTGACCGACCGGCGAGAGCAGATGATGACTGCCAAGGAAAAGAAGTTGATCGATTTTCTGAGCGACCTGTTCAGGGACTCCATCTCGCCGGAACGGCGTCTGACGGTGTTCACGACCCCCGACCGGCGTGCGATGCAGTTCACCAGCCTGGAGGGCGTCGAGGTCCACGCCTCGGATGCCAGCAGGCACGGGCGGGAGGTCTACTTCGGACTGGGGCTCGTCCGCGGCTCGCCCCAAGGCCGCGGGACGGCTGAAGACATGGCGGCCATCGGTTGCCTGTGGGCCGACATCGACATGGCCGGCCCGGCCCACCCTGACAAGGCGCTGCCGGCGAGCTTCGAGGAGGTCAAACATCTGCTCGATGCCCTGCCCCTGGCGCCATCGGTCGTGGTCGATAGCGGCCACGGGGCGCATGCTTACTGGCTGTTCAAGGAGCCGTGGATCTTCGAGGACGAGGCCGACCGGCGGCTCGCCGCCGCGCTGGCCAGGGCCTGGCACGGCCTCGTCTGTCGCCTGGCCGAGGTCAGAGGCTGGAAGCTCGAAAACCTGGGCGACCTGGCCCGCGTCCTGCGCTTGCCGGGGACCGCCAATCACAAGGTGCCCGGGCAGCCGGCCGAGGTGCGTATCCTGAGCAGCGTCCCGTCGCTCCGCTATAATCCGAGCGACTTTGAGAAGTTCGTGACGACCGAGGACGAATCGCTACAGGGAGCGCCCGTGGTCGGCGCCCTTGTCCTTCGGCCCGACGCCGAGCCGCCATGCCGACGCGTGATGGAAGCCGCTTCGGCGAGCCCCAAGTTCGTCGAAACCTGGCAGCGAAAACGCACGGACCTGGCCGACCAGTCCCAGAGCGCTTACGACCTGAGCCTGGCCACCCTCGCGGCCGCGCTCGGCTGGGCTGACCAGGAGATTGCGGACCTCATCATCGCCAGCCGTCGCGAGCACAACGATAAACCAGAGAAGGCCCTGCGGCCTGATTACATTACCCGTACCCTGGCGAAGGCACGGCAGGCAGTCGCCGAGATGCCGACCGAGAGCGCCGACGTGGACCTGTCGGGCATTGTTGGCCAGGCGGCCGCATCAACAAGCGGGGGTGCCGACAGCGTTGTGCCAAGCGTCATAACCTCCGGCCTGCGCGTCGATGCCGTTTGCCTGGCCGACGTGGAGCCTGAGCCGGTGCGCTGGCTCTGGCCCGGTCGGTTCGCCTTGGGCAAACTGTCGCTCATCGCGGGCGAGCCGGGTCTGGGCAAGAGCTTCCTGACGCTGGACATGGCCGCCAGGGTTTCACGCGGCGACGGCTGGCCGTGCAACGAGGCCGCCAGGGCCGAGCCAGGAGGTGTCGTCCTCCTGAGCGCCGAGGACGATATCAACAGCTTGAAGAACTGATCCAGCGGGTGGCCCCGTGCCGGCTCGTGATCGTCGATCCGGTCTCGGCCTTCCTTGGCGGGACGGATTCGCACAACAACAGCGAGGTGCGCGGCGCCCTCGCGCCGCTCGCCGCGATGGCCGCGCGTAACCACGTGGCCGTCGTAGCCGTGACGCACCTGAACAAGGGCCAGGGCAGCGCGCTCAATCGCGTCATCGGCTCGATTGCTTTCACGGCCGCCGCCCGCGCCGCCTACGTCGTGACGAAAGACGAAGACGCCCCGGCGCGGCGACTGCTGCTCCCGGCAAAGAACAATCTGGGCTGCGATGAGGATGGCTTCGCCTACCGCCTGGAGGGCGAGCCGACGCCGCACGTCGAGTGGGAGCCCGCGCCGGTGGCCATGTCGGCAGACGAGGCGGTGGGGCTTGGGCTCTGTCCGCGCGGGCCTCAGCCTGACGCCCGACGTGACGCCGAGGCATGGCTGCTGGACTTCCTCGCCACGGGGCCGCGGCCGGCGAAGGAGGTCTATGAAAGCGCCGCTGGGGACGGGCACACCAAGGATACCATTCGTCGGGCCAAGGCGACGCTGAATGTGAAGGTTTCGAAGGACGGATACCAGGGGGCATGGACCTGGACGCTGCCAGGCGCTGGGCCGTTGATGGCCGGCCTGAAAGAAGGAGACTTGGATGCCGGACTTTCACGGGATTGATGATCCATCACGGCAGGCTCAGCTCAGTCTCTCTCAAAGGTGCGGCCAAAGGTACGGAAGGTGGGCTGCCATGAGAAACTACCGTATCTTCCGTACCTTTGATTAATTCACAAAGAAGATCAAAGGTGTGTCCGCACCTTTGAAGAATAGGGCCAAAAAACCAAAGGTACGGAAGATACGGCAGTTATTGGAGGCAGGGGAGAATGGCCGCACCTTTGGGCCAATAGGTACTTCCAGGCCTCAAAATGCCGTCTTGGGCAAGCGAATCAGTCGGGGACCGGCTTTTAGTTTGTTTTGGGTGAAAACATTCTGCCGTAACGCGCGGCGGGCACAGGAAAGGTGGCGCCCATGTTTATGGTCATAACCCGGCAGGCGCTCCTGGAGGTCACCTGGCGGCGATACGGCGAGGGGCGTGGTTGTTACCGGCGCGTGTGCCAAAGCTGCAGCCGGGTCTTCTTTGCGAGTCGCCCCGAGGCCCGCTACTGCCGGGCCGCCTGCCGCCAGCGGGCCTACCGGCGGCGGCTTCGGCGGGACAAGGTTGTGCTCACCGGCCGGGCGACTACTCAGAACCTGGTGTCCGGATCGTTTGATAGCGTTCAGCCCGGCGTCTGATTCGCCCTTGGAGGATTGTCATGGCTGTTGCCTCTGAACCGTTGACGAGCCAGGAGCGTCTCGACGAGGTCGCCGCCATCCTCGCGGCAGGTCACTTGCGCCAGCGGCGCCGGTGGGCGGAAGAGCGGCGGAATTCGACGGGGAATTGCCTTGAGGTTCCCGCCGAAACGAGGCTCAGTGTGGCCGTCGGGGGGTGCGAAGGAGACGGCG
>CAYGWP010000517.1:0-10510 GCA_964353455.1 uncultured Anaerolineales bacterium | reverse complement strand
GAGGCCGCCTGCGCCGAGGCACGCCAGTTCTTCGACCCCGTTGAGACGGCCGCCGTCAAGCGCGGCAAGGGCCGCAATCGGGCCGAACTCGTGGACCCGAAGGAGGCCCGCAGCCGCATCCGAGAGGCCGCACGCCGCGCCATCGCACTGGTGGGCAAGGCCAAACCCTACGTCCCCGCCAAGCCGATGGAGATCATCCTGCGCTACAACCGCAGCGACTATTGCGACGGCGTCGCCGGAAAGGAAGGCATGACGCGCCTCGATTCACGCACCATCCGCTGGACCACCAGCGACCCGCTGGCGATCCTGCCGTAACCGCCTCCTGGTATAAGGGAACTAATGTTGATATTACGACTATCGTATGCCTGCGCGGTTTGCCTGTGCCTGGCCGTCGCGGCCCTTGCGGGCGCCGCGCCGCCGGCCGAGACAATCGTGCCGACGCCCGAAAAGCCCCTCAAGGCCGACCAGGCGGAGGCCCGCGCGGCCTTGAAGCAACAACTGGAGGAGTTGCGGAAGACGCCGCCGGAGAAGGTCCGCGCACACCCTGCGGCGGCCGCGTTTCCGGGGTCCGTCCCGGCCGACGCCAGGCGCGTGGAGCGGGCGGTCGAGATCGACACCGCCGTCCCCGCGTGGCACAGCACGGGCCTCTACGCCCCGGCGGGCGAGGTCGTGACGGTCTCGCTGCCGGAGGCGGCCGCCGGCAAGGGCCTACAGGTCCGCATCGGCTCTCACACCGATACGTTGTGGCGGCTGGACTCGTGGAAGCGGTGCCCGGAGGTCTGCCTGCGTCGGCCGCTCGACGGCGGCGCGACGCGCGTGGCGAGCGCGTTTGGCGGACTCATCTACATTGATGTGCCGGACGGCTGCCCGCTCGGCCGCATCCCCGTCAGGATCGCCGGGGCCGTCGAGGCGCCCTACTTCGTCCTCGGCAAGACGAGCGTGGCAGAGTGGCGGAAGACCATCCGCGCGCTTCCGGCCCCGTGGGCGGAACTGGCAACGGGCAAGGTCGTCCTCACGCTCCCCTCAAAGGTCGTCCGCGGCCTCGACGACCCGGAAGACCTCATGAAGTTCTGGGACCGCGCCCTGGACGCCTGCGCGGAACTCGCCTGCATCCCGCTGGAGCGCCGCCGGCCCGAGCGCTACGTCGCCGACGTCCAGATCTCCGCCGGGTACATGCACTCCGGGTACCCGCTCATGGTCATGCTGGACATGCCGCCGGTGATGGTCGATAAGGCCCGCATGATGGCCAATGGCCACGGCGGCGTGTGGGGCCTCTGGCACGAGTTGGGCCACAACCACCAGTCGCCCGCGTGGACGTTCGGCGGCGCGGGCGAGGTCACGGTCAACCTCTTCACGATGTACGTCTTCGACAAGGCCCTGGGCCGGCCCGCCGGGAACCATCCGGAAGTGACGCCCCAGAGTGCAGCGCGGCGGACGAAGGCGTACCTGGCGGCCGGGGCGAACTTCGAAGACTGGAAAAAAGACCCCTTCCTCGGCCTCATAATGTACATTCAACTTAAGGACGCCTTCGGCTGGGAGGCGTACCGGAAGGTCTTTGCCGAGTACCGCGCCCTTCCGGATGCGGAGCGCCCTAAGGCCGATGATGAGAAGCGCGACCAGTGGATGGTGCGTTTCTCGCGGGCGGCGGGGCGGAACCTGGGGCCGTTCTTCCAGGCGTGGGGCGTGCCGACGTCCGAGAAGGCGCGGGCCTCGGTCTCGGCGCTGCCGGCGTGGATGCCCGAAGGCTTTCCGCCGAAATGAGCCCGTAGGCCGGGGCGCGCCCCGGCTTACGTTGCCATACGATAGGAGGCTGACATGTATAAGTGCATGAATCCGGGCGCCATCGGCATCAGGTTGCCGTGGAAGGAGTGCCTGCCGCTGGCCCGCGCGAGCGGCTTCGAGGGGATCGACGTGCCCGCGGACCCCGCCGTGCCGGCGTCGGAGTACCGCGATGCGCTCGCCGCGCATGCCCTCAGGCCGGGCGGCATGGGGCTGCCCCTCAATGTGCGCGACGACGATGCGAAGTTCGAGGCGGGCCTCGCCGCCCTCCCCGCCAGGGCCAGGCGGGCCGCAGAGGTCGGCGTCACGAGGGTGGCCACGTGGATACTCCCCTTCTCCGACACGCGGCCCTTCAAGGAGAACTTCCGCTGGCACGCCGACCGCCTGGGGCGCGCGGCACGCATCCTGGCGGAGCACGGCTGCCGCCTGGGCCTTGAGTTCATCGGCCCGAAGACGGCCCGCATCGGCCACAAGTACCCGTTCGTCCGCACGATGGAACACATGCTGGAACTGTGCGAGGCCGCAGGGCCAAACGTCGGACTCCTCCTGGACGCCTGGCACTGGTACACGTCCCTCGGCACGGTCGAGGACATCCTGGCACTGGAGGCAAAGCAAGTTGTGTATGTCCATATCAATGATGCCCCGGCGGGCATCGCCGTGGACCAGCAGCGCGACAACGTGCGGGCGCT
Source organism: uncultured Anaerolineales bacterium (assembly GCA_964353455.1). Classification (GTDB taxonomy): domain Bacteria; phylum Planctomycetota; class Phycisphaerae; order FEN-1346; family FEN-1346; genus CAYGWP01. The sequence goes on along the minus strand of CAYGWP010000517.1, from coordinate 8,042 downwards.
GCCGGGCGAGACGGGCGTCATCGACCTGGCGGGATTCCTGGGGGCGCTCATGAAAATCGGGTACGACGGTCCGGTCGTGCCGGAACCGTTCGTCAAGGACCTGGCGTCGCTCGCGCCGGCCGACGCCGCCAGGCGGGTCGGCGACGCCCTCGGCCGCGTGTGGTCGCTATGCCCGGGCACGCAGAAATAGCCCGCGGCGCGCCGCGGCAATATCGAGATGACCGTCGTCTTCGTGAACGACAAGGTCGTGGCGAAACGGGCCGCCGTCAAAGGGGCCGCCGCCAGAGACCGCCGGCAAGTGAGACGGCATGGCTGACACCGGAATCCCGGATGCCGCCGCCGAGGCGCGCCGGACGCGGAGCATGATCTTCCTCGGCCTGGCGGTCGCCGGCGCCGGGTTCACGATGGCCGTCCAGATGGGCCTGAACACCAACTTTCTGGTCGGCGAGATCGGGGTCACCGCGTTCCAGCAGGGCCTGGTGGAGGCGTTCCGCGAGACCTGCGGCGTGCTGGCGCTCGGGGTGCTCGCGGTCCTGGCGGGCTTTGCCGAGCCGCTCGTCGGGGCCGCCATGCTGATCCTGCTGGCGGCGGGCCTCTCGGCCTACGCATTCGTCCATGAATATGTGTGGATCGTGGCGATGAGCATGGTCTGGAGCCAGGGTCTCCACGTCTGGATGCCGCTGCCCAACTCCATGGCGCTCGCCCTGGCCGAACCCGGCCGCGCGGGGCACAGACTGGGCCAGATCGGCGCCGCCGGGTCGGTCGGGTTTGCGGCGGGCCTCGTGGCGGCATACGGGCTGACGCTCGCGGGCGTGGCCATGCGGCCACTGTACCTGGTGGCGGGCGGCGCAGCGGTCCTTGCGGCGGGGGCGTGCCTCGGAATCCCGCGAGACCTGAAGACCCCTGGACCGAGACTCGTCTTCCGACGCAAGTACGGCCTCTACTACGTCCTGTCGTTCCTGGAGGGCTGGCGAAAGCAGATATTCCTCTGCTTCGCCCCGTTCCTGCTGGTCAACACGTACAAGGCAAGCCTGGAGTCGATCCTCATCCTGTGGCTCATCATCCAGGCGATAGGGTACGTGGCCGCGCCGAGGGTCGGCCGCTTGATCGACCGCATCGGCGAGCGGCGGGTCCTCCTGGTGTACTACCCGAGCATCATCCTGGTGTTCATCGGCTACGCGTTTGTCCCGAACGTCCATATCCTGTTTGTCCTGTTCGTGCTGGACAGCGTCCTCTTTAACCTTGCGATGGCGCTGACGACGTACGTGAACCGCATCGCCCCGCCGGCCGAGCACACGCCGACCCTGAGCATGGGCGTGGCGATGAACCACGTGGCCGCCGTGGCGATGCCGTTCGTTGGCGGCCTCCTCTGGATATATGTCGGGTACCAGTGGGCGTTCCTGATGGGCGCGCTGGCCACGTGCCTGAGCGTCGTTGCATCGCTGTGGATGCCGCGCCACGGTTAGGCTTGGTCATCCTGTAGGGTGGGTCCTCTGGACCCACGCGGCAGTGCCGCGGCAACCGTGCTGGTGGGACAGGGGTCGGGCGTGAGGGGGCGAACCACGGCAACCCCTCACCCGGCCTTCGGCCACCCTCTCCCGCAAGGGGAGAGGGTTAACGGCGCTGGCCCCTAGAACTCAATGAAGAAACTGGGGTCGGGCAAACTCCATGTGTCCGGATCGGCGCCTTCTTCAAGCGGTTCGTCCGGCTTGTGTTCCGTCCACCATTGCCGGGCGCCCTCTTTCGAATGCCCGCCCGAATCCACCAGGTCTGCACCGACCGAGTACACGCACTTCTTTTCGCGCGAGTAGCGTAAGGGCTTGCCGTCGAAATCGTCCAGCGGCACGGCGTCCAGAAACTCCGGCACGAGTTCCGCAAGCGTCTCAGGCAAGCGGCCGGTCTCGGTCTTGAACGCCTTCAGGGCGATGAGGGCCCGCGTTGCGGCCGTATCAATCTGCCCCCGGTACTTCAACCCGACAGCGCCTTCGACTGAAGGAGAAAGGAGGGTCAGAAGCATCCTGCCAACAAGATTCCCGTCCAGTAGATGCCCTAAGACTCCACGCTCGTTTGCTGTGCGCCACGTACGCACATAAGGCTTCCTTTCCGAATACGGTTTCGAAGCGTTTTCGATGATTACGCGTGTCGGTTCCGCCAGCAGACGCTTGGTCTCGTTGTAGCGGAGCAAAACGCCGCGATTGAGATACCGTTGCCACGCGGCGCGTTTTGCTTCGGGCGTTAAGCCCTTAATGCGATCAAGTGCGTAATCTCCACTTCGGAAATCCTCTAAGATATTCACGTGCCATTGGTATTCGGCGCACATGGTCTGTGCCAGGCCGGCGCCGTCGTCCGAGAATGCCATCAGGTCGGCGGCGTACTGCTTCAGGCGATCTGGCGGGGCCGATGAGTCGCGCAGCGTCTGTCGTAGCGTCTCCAATCCCAAACCCTTAACGGTGCGCCCGATCAACCAGCCGATGAGAATGCCTCGGCCGTTCTCAACGGTGTGCCCGAAACGCACCACCTTGATCGCTTCTTGCCAGGCATCGTCACTCTTGCCTGCGCGGAGGTGAGCCTGACTGCAAAGGCGCATCAAATTGCCCAGGTGCAGAAGTTCACACCAGTCGGCCAGGCTGTCCTTGTAGTTCAAAACCTCCTGCAACTGGAAGAAGGGGCAGGCAAGACCCTTATCGCACAGGGCCAAGGCGGCCTCGTTGCTCTTGAGGAGTTCGGCCGCGAGGGCATGATCTCGTTTGTCGCCAAGAAGTACCGAAGAAAGAAGTTCCCGCCTTTCTTCGTCAATCGTTGAGCCTTTACGATTGCGGCAACCCGGCACGTCGGCCCTGGACCCATCCTCCTTTTTCTCAATGCCCGGCCAAACCCAAATGCGCGAGGCCTGCGCGAAATAGGTGTAGCCGTTCTGCTCATCGGGGATGTCGAGGCGCGCCGGGCGGAGGTCGCTGTCGTCGGTCGGATCTTCGTCCATCGAAATGATGACATATCCGACGACGAGGCCGGCAACCAGGACCGCCGACACCATGCCGATGACCAGCAGGATTTTGCTTCGGCGTTTCATGGCATCCTGCCCCCCAACAGTAGAGCACGACCGTGGAATCAAAATATCAATGTGCGGATGAGAGAACAAGCGAAATGCCTCATTGACACGGGCCGCGTGTAGCAGCGTCATGCAGGCCCCTTCCAGGGGCCTTCGCCCGCCGAAGGCGGGTGTAGGCCCGGCATTCTATGCCGGGCACACATTGCGATAAGCCCCCTTTTCTTCTTCTTCTTCTCTCCGGCCCCATCGGGGCCGGAGAGAAGAAGAAAAAAGGAGGGGCGGGACGCCCGGCCGACACCCCGACCTAAAAGGTCGGGGCTATACCCGCCTTCGGCGGGCAAAGGCCCATGAATGGGCCTGCAACGGCACTATCGAAACCCAGGATAACTCAGGTCAACTTAGGTCTGGACACGGCCCGGCGGCAGCGTTAGGATTATGCGTCCGGTAATCCGGAAAGGGCGATCATGAGTCAGGCACTGGCGCTTGCGGCCCCGTTGCCCAGCGCCCTGGATACGAGCGTGCTGGTGCTGAACCGCCTGTTCATGGCGGTGCGGGTGGTCCGCGCGCGGCACGCGTTCGTTCTGCTCTGGAAGCAGGTGGCGGAGGTCGTGTCGGTCGAGGACGAGACGTTCGCCACGTACGATTTCACGTCCTGGGCCGAGATGTCGCAACTCAGGCGCCAGTTCCAGCCGGATGCCCACGAGTGGGTGCGGACGGTGCGGTTCGAGATCGCCGTTCCTCGCGTCATACGGCTCCTGACGTACGACCGGCTCCCGAAGACGCGGGTGCGCCTGAATCGCCGCAACCTCTTCGCCCGCGATGCCAACCGGTGCCAGTACTGCGGCAAGCGCTTCAAGACCACGGAACTCTCGATCGACCACGTGGTTCCGCGCAGCCGCGGCGGCCGGACCACGTGGGCGAACGTCGTCTGCGCGTGCATGAAGTGCAACGTCCGCAAGGGCGGCCGCACACCGCCCGAGGCCGGCCTGCACCTGGTGCGCGAGCCCGTCCAGCCGCGCTTCAGCCCCGTCATCAGCCTGCACGCCGGAAGCGAGAAGTACCGGTCGTGGAAGCAGTTCCTGGATGCGGCCTACTGGCACGTTGAACTGCGCGATTGACGCCCTCTATTTCTTTTAACGCGGAGACCGCAGAGATCGCAGAGAACAACAACAGGATTCTTTTCCCTTTTCCGCGTGCCTGCTTCTCTGCGAATACTGCGGTCCAAGTAGCACTACAGCGCCACATAGGCCTTTGCGCGGTGGGTCTCCCGACCCACCGCGAGACGAAGCCACGTTGGCGCGGTCGAAAACGCGGTTTGCGCGGCGGGTCGGGAGACCCGCCGCGCTAAGGTGCGTTGTCGCGTATGGCGCGGTGGGTACGGAGACCCACCGCGCAATGGCTTCAATGAACGGAACTTTTTGCGGTCTTACTTAGCGCCGTAAGTCCTTTGGAGGTCCTTTTTCTCCGCGATCTCAGCGGTCTCCGCGTTCAAACGGATATGTCTTGGGCGTCCTCTGCGGCCTCCGCGTTAAGAGAGACGCTAAGATTGGACATTGGGGGGCGTCTTGCGGGGTTTCCCTTCCGAAATCCTGAGTTGTCGTGCAATGTGTCGGGAAAACGCACGACCCGCAGACCGCCGTAACGTCCTGTCATTACAGGAGTTAGAACCGCGTCTCGCAGCATCACCCCCGGAAGTTTGACAAGCGCTCCGCCATGCGCATTGTTACTTCCGGCTGGGCGTGCCCGTGTGGGCGGGCCCGGCCGGTCACCGGGAGGGCGTAGGCGCCTCCTGCGGCTTTCGGGACTCCGCCGCAGGCCGCTGCCGAGTTGCCCTCCCGCGTGCGAAACGTCGGGGGTCGCCTTGGCGACCACCGGCCGGGGGCTGGGATTGCGGTACGTCATGGGGCGTGTACCGCAATGCTCTGCCCCCGGCCAAGCCCGGCCGGCAGCCGTCTTGCGGGCCCCGACGGCCGTTACATCAAGGTACTGACATGCCCGCAGCCCCTTGGCGGGCACCCGCGGGGCGCCGCTTGGCGGCGGCGTCCCGAGGCTGGCCATTCCCAATTTTCCGCACTTTTTCGCCCTCCCGATTTGCCTTCCCCTTGATTTGCGGTATAATCCCTCCGGTGGGAAGCCCAAACTTCCTGCTGATGCACCCGGGGAAGTGGCAAGACCGTTACAACTTGGCGGGACCACTCTAGGCCCATCTCTGGCCCCCACAGGCCCAAGATGTGCTACGGGTGGTAGTGCTCACAGCGTACGCCCCTAGAGGGAGTAGGCGAATGGAAGATCGTCTGTCTCCGGCCCGTATCTGGGCAATTGCCGCCGTCTGTCTGGCGGCGGTCACGGCGAATCTGCACGGCGCTCCATCGGCCGCGCTGGACACCACAGGCCCGCCCGAGTTGCATCTCGGCCCAACGGTCACGGGCGAAGCCCATGACCCGGTGACCGTGTACCTGGCATCCGCCGAGCCGGCGTCGGGTCGGCGCGTGCTGGACCAGGCAACCCTGGCCGATGAGTTGAAGGGCCTGGGCCAGCGGTCGCATCGTCCGCAGGCGGTGCTGCGTGCCCCGGCCGACTGGCAGCCGTCGCTCCAGGCGCCGTCCTTCGCGGCGCCGGCCGCCAGCGGCCTGTCGGAGACCGACACGGACGAGCGGGCCGTCCCGTTCGGCAACACAACGTTGATGGGCCTGGGTCCGGGCGGGTTCGGCCGCATCATGGCCGGCCGGCCGCTCGGCGCGATCCGCGACTGGTCCGACGCCGCCGAGACGAGCATCAGTTACGTCCGCCCGCACGTCACGGTGCAGATGATGCTGGCGCTGGAGGTGCCCGGCACGCCCCGTCGCGCCGAGTTCGAAGGTCCGGGGATGGAGTCGCACACATATCTGGATGTGGACCACGTACGGCGCGTGGATTCGCGCGACATCGGCAGCGGCACGTCCAGGTTCGGCCTCAGGGCGGCGCCGACGCCGGTCGATGAACCGGAGTCGGCCGTGGCGGTCGGCCTTGACCTGGGGGTGCTGCCGACGTTCCTGTCGCAGATGGGAGTGAGCGTTTCGGTGGTGGCGTCTCGCGGCCATAAGACGGGCGATACGCGGGTCGCCCTCGTGGGCACGACCGAGTTGCCGGTTGACTGGGCGCCCCGCGAGAGGCCGATCAACCATCCGCGCGGCCTGCCGGTTGATCCGCTGGTCGGCAGCCCGGGGCAGCCGTATCCCACGGACTCCGGGAACATCAGCGGCGGCGGTTATCCGGGCGGTGGCGGAGGCGGGTCCAAGCCGCCGCCCACGCCGATCCATCCGGAGCCGCCTCCCGTTCCGGAGCCGACCACGCTGGCCCTGCTGGGCGGCGCGGTCGCCGCCCTCCTGGCGAGGCGAAAGGTCCGCGGCCGCTGACGGAAAATCCGCCTTCTTATAGATACGGGCGCGGCGGGCCACCGACCTGCCGCGCCTTTTTGCTGGACCCGCGCCCGGAGCGTGCCCCCGCCCGAGGGCCTGAGGTTTCCATAATATCGCCGGAAAATGTTTTCCGTCGGCCGGGGGTTTGCTACAATAAGTCTGCCGAGGTTGGGCAGGCGCTCATCCGGCGCGGAGGCGATTGATCCACAAAAATCGGGCCCCACTCAATACGTCAGAGACGCACGAGTGAGGCCCTTGCGCTGGGATGGGTAACTTGATTAAGGGCTCAACTGACAGAGTAACATAAACCGGAAATCGGGCGTGTCAAGCGGAATTACGAGAATTCTGAGAATTTCATTAGTCTGAGGTCGCGGCCGGCCGTTGACGATAGGCAAGTGGCTGTCCCAGCGGGTCTTACGGCGCCGCTCGGGGCAGTTCAACAGCGAAAGGAGAGGCGGCATGACCAGGCTTCTGGGCGGCGGACAACTGGGCCGGGAACTCCCGCGGCCTCAATGGACGGTGGCCCTGCTGTGGGTCCTCGGTCTGCTCCTGTGGTTCTTCAGCGGCTTGTGCGTCGGGACCTACGCCGTCATCGCCCCGGGCGACGCCGGCGGCGAGTACTGGCTCCCCAGGCTCGCGATGCTGATTGCGGGCGTCGTCCTCGGCGCCCTGGCGATCGGCCTGGCCCTGGCGTGCAAATATCTTTTCAGCGCGGCCGTCAGCGCGAAACTCATGGAACGCATGATGCGCGACCTGGCGCAGAAGAGACCCGAAATGACCGCCGGCGCGGCCGAGGTCGGCGGCGCATCGCACGAGGAGGTCGTCAGCCTTCTGTCGGAGATCATGGAGAACACGCTCCTGGGCGACTCCGAGAAGGCCGCCAAGCGCCAGTTGGCCAAGAAGCATCGCCAGCAGGCCCTCCGCCGCGAGATCGAGGCCCTCATCAAGGCCGGAAAGTACCGCGACAGCAACGAGCGCCTCGAAGAGTTCCGCCTGCGCTACGCCGACGACCCCTCCGTCGCGGAACTCGAAGCCCAACTCTCCGAGGCCCTCCGACAGCACGAGCATACCGAGATCGCAAACATCTCCGAGCAGGTCCAGCGGTATATGGGCCTCGGTCTATGGGAACGCGCCATGGAACTCGCACGCGGCCTCGCAGAGCAGTTCCCCGAAAACCCCGAGGCCTCGCGCCTCCCCGAAACCGTCCGCATCGAGCAAGGGGCCGGCCAGCGACAGGAGCAGCAGCGGCTCTACCGCGAGATCGAACACATCGTGGCACGCAAGCACTGGCGGCAGGCCCTTCGCGCCGCAGAGACCCTCATGGAAAACCACCCGGACAGCCCCGAGGCCCTCCGACTACGCGACCAGATCGAGGAACTCCGCCGCAACGCCGCCATCGCTGAACGCAAAGAGTGGGAGACCCGCATCGCCGAACACATCACCACCGGCCGCCATCGCGAGGCCTACGCCCTCGCGGTTGAACTTATGGAGAAGTATCCCGATTCGCCGCAGGCCGAGGAAGCGCTTTTCTTCGCCGCGGAGAGCCTGTTTTTCGCCGGCCGGTTCAGCGAGGCGGAGCGCCGCTACCGGCTGGT
>CAYGWP010000516.1:0-12477 GCA_964353455.1 uncultured Anaerolineales bacterium | reverse complement strand
TTCGGGGGTTCGGGCTCGGGCGGCAGCCAGTCGGTCCTCATTTCGAAACGGAGTGTATGGGCGCGGACGGTGTGGACCTTGCCGAGCCGTCCGGTGCGCGCCAGTTCGTTTGCGAAGACGAAGTTGGCCTCGCTCCGCCGCTGGGTGCCCGTCTGGAAGATGCGGGCGAACCTGTCAGCGGCGGCCGTCAGGGCCTGCCCCTCGGCAACCGTCATCGTTGACGGCTTCTCGCAATACACATCCTTGCCGGAGGCCATGGCCATGATGGATGCCACGGTGTGCCAGCGGTCGCCTGTGGCGATGAGTACGGCGTCGAGGTCGGTGCGGGCGACGAGTTCCCGCATGTCGCGGCAGACGGTGCAATCGGCGTTGCCGTACCTGGAGTCCACGGTCCGCTTGACGGCGTCTCGCCGCGCGGCCCGAACGTCGCAGACGGCGACGAACTGGACGTCGGGTTCCTGGAGCATCCCCCCGAGGTCGCTGCCGCCGCGGCCGCCGATTCCGATGCCGCCGGCCACGATGCGCTCGCTCGGAGCGGACCTCCAGCCGCGGCCCAGGGCGGATGCGGCGACCACGCTCGGCGCAATGATGGCCGCGCCGGCCGCGGCCGCCGTCTTCAAGAGCCGTCGCCGCGTCAGCCTCGCCGACGTCGGCTTGTTCGTGGAACTTCCTGACGCGGTCATTGCGCTGTCTCCGACAGGGTCGGGCTGTGAAGATCCTGGCACACTAATTAACACCGCCGGGCGGGGCTGTCATGGGAATTCTTTCCGGCGGGGCAGTATGACATTGCCACTTGGCGCCGCGGGTCGGGGTATCCGGTTAGCGTGGCGCAGTTCACCCCTCTCCCCTTGTGGGAGAGGGGCGGGGGTGAGGGGTGGAGCAACGACAAACCCCTCACCCGGCCTTCGGCCACCCTCTCCCGCAAGGGGAGAGGGTTTAACGTCAATCGGCGCGCACAAGGCAGACGCCGCCTTCGAGCCAGACGGCGTTGCGGCCGGCGGTTCTGGCCTGGTAGAGCATGGCGTCGGCGCACTTGATCATTGCCTCGGGGGAGGGCAACCACCCTGGCACGGCTACGGCCCGTGCCGTGGCCGGCGTGGGGTTGCCCCTACAGGGCCGGTGGCGGCGGACGATGAAAAGTTGCCGCGCCGGCCTCCCGGTGGCATAATGGCCGCATGCAATCACCCAGGACCTGGACAGGAAAGGAACTCTCCATGCGGCACAGCACACTTCGAGCGGCGATTCTTCTGGCGGCGGGCCTGGCGATCCTTGCGGCAGGGGCCTCGGCCGAGGTCAAACTGCCGCAGGCGCTCAGCAGCCACATGGTGCTCCAGCGCGAGATGCCCGTGCCCATCTGGGGCACGGCTGCGCCGGGCGAGAAGGTGACCGTCAAGTTCCGCGGCCAGGAAGCGGCGGCAACGGCCGGTCAGGACGGCAAGTGGACGGTCAAACTCCAGCCCCTCCAGGCGGGCGGCCCGGACAAACTCACCGTTGCCGGCACGAACACCATCACGCTTGATGATGTTCTTGTGGGCGAGGTCTGGGTCGGCTCCGGCCAGTCGAACATGGCCGGCACCGTGTCGGGCTACGCCAAGAGCGATGACGGGCTTACCAAGATGGCGGCGGCGCCGTACCCGCGGATGCGGCTCCTCAAGATCGGCGGCACGTGGCAGGAGGCCACGCCTGAGAGCATCAACGGGTTCTCGGCGATCCTGTTTGCCTTCGGTCAGCGGCTGCACGAGGACCTGAAGGTGCCGGTGGGCCTGGCGGTGGGCGCGGTTGGCGGGACGCCCTCGGGCAACTGGCTGAGCCCGGAGGCGCTTGCCGCCGATGCCGCGTGCAAAGAGGTCGTCAAGAAGTTTGCCGCCAAGTACTCGTTCGATGATGCGAAGAAGAAGTACGAGCGCGACCTTGCCGCCTGGGAGAAGGCCGCCGCCGAGACCAAGAAGGGCGGCGAGAAGCAGCCGCGGAAACCGGACCTGCCTGTCCAGGCCGGCGAATGCCAGCGCGGCACGACGGGCAACCTCTACCAGATTCACATCCGCCCGCTCATTCCGTACGCCATCCGCGGAGTCCTGTGGGACCAGGGCGAGAGCGGCACGGCCATCCTCGGCGTTGACCAGTACACGCTCATGGGCGCGCTTATCCGCGGCTGGCGACAGGAGTGGGGACAGGGCGATTTCCCATTCATCTATATACAAAAGCCCAGCGGCGGCGGATGCGCATGGGACACCGCCGACGCCGTGACCAGCAAGGGCGAACCGTTCGCCACGCTTCCGGCCGCCGTGCCGGCCACGAACGACGGAATCTACCGCGAAACGCATATCCATATCATGCAGTACCCCGGCACGGCCATGGCCACCGCCACCGACCTCGGGCCTGGTGTCCACCCGACCAACAAGTCCGGCTACGGCGCGCGTGCCGCCCGCGTGGCGCTCGGCATGGTCTATGGCCGGCCGGTCGAGATCTACGGGCCGCTCTACCAGTCCTTCAAGGTTGAGGGCGACAGAATCCGAATCACTTTTGCCCACGTCGGGCAGGGACTTGCCGCCCGCCACGCCGAGAAACTCCAGGGCTTTGCCATCGCGGGCGAAGACAAGGTCTTCCAGTGGGCCGACGCCGTTATAGACGGTAGCACGGTTGTGGTATCGAGCGGCAAGGTGGCCAAACCTGCGGCCGTCCGCTACGCCTGGGGCGCGACGCACCAGTGGGCGAACCTCTTCAACAAGGACGGCCTGCCGGCCCTCACGTTCCGGACGGATTCGTGGTGAAGGAATTCCCCTCGCTTTAGAGCGGGAGGGGGTGCACCTACAACACGCGCGGCGGGTCTCCGCACCCGCCGCGCCCCTATCCGATTCTGTTATGTGGCACAGCCGCCCTCGGCTGTGCAGATTCCCGGCAATTCGCACGCCCGAGGGCGGGCGTGCCACAGTTCCGTTAGATCTGCGAATACGCCGTCGGCTTCAGGATCAAGTTCGTGACGTTCGACACGGTATCCTTGTACTTCGCGTCGCCCTTGAGTTTCTCCCACTCCGGGTCCTTCATGAACTTTGCCCATGCGGCCTTCTGTGCGGCCTCATCGGCGAAGCCGAGCATGTACGTCAGGTTGGGCATCTTCGTGCCGGCCAGGGTCTGGCCGAAGAAGACCCATCCCATCTCGCAGCGGCGGAAGATGGCCAGTTCGCCCCCGGCGTTGAACATCTCCAACTTCAGCCGCGCCCTCTCATCGCAGAAACTTTCATAGATGCGTAACTGGAAGAGGCGCCCCGGCTTCTTCTCGACCGGCGCCCGGAGTTTCGGCGCCTGCTCGAAGGCCAGCATCAGGTTCGTCTCGATGCGGGCGTACGTGGGGGCGGTCTTGGGGGTTTCAAGGTACGCCGCACCCGCCTTCTGGTACTCGGCATCTGCCGCAAGGCGGGCAGGGGCCGTCACGAAGCACTCGCAGTTCTTGTGCGACATGAGGACGTAGAGGTCGGGCGATGCGCCGTCGGCCGCCTCAAAGACGCCCACCGGGTTCATGCCCAGGCGGTTCCACGCGGGTATGGCGACCTCGCCGAGGAACTTATCCAGCCGCCCGCGCATCTCGCCGGCCTCGGCCTTGTAGAGCCGGAGTTCCAGAATGTCCCTTGCCGCCCCGCCGGCCTCCGTCGCCTGCGTCGCCTCCGTCATGGCCGCCAGCGCCCCCGCGCCCGCCAGGCACGTCGTCCCCAGAAGTTCCCTGCGCCGCATGTGTCATCTCCTTTTGCCTGGTCCGTGCTGTTTCGAGAACACTGGTTGTAAGCAACCAGTGGCACTCACAGGATCAACTGTGACGGACTACCAGGAGGAACCCGACCGGCCGACAGGCCGCGGCCGCCCGTCACGGTTTCTCCGGCGGAACCCGCCTCGTGAGGGCGCTTGCCAAGGGGGGCAGGTCGCGGGTCACGGCATCCCAGATTACGTCCAGGTCCACATTGTCATACTCATGCACGACGATGTTTCTCATGCCCACCATTTTGCGCCACGCCAGTTCCGGCATGTTCTTGCGTGTCGCCTGAGACACACGCCTCGCGGCCTCGCCGATGATGGCCAGGCGCCGCATTACGGCATCCTGAACCTGGACGTCGTTGAGAAACTCTTCGCGTGTCTTGCCGCGCACGTACTCCATCGCCAGGCGCGCCGCTTCAAGAATGTCGATCAGGTAAACGTCATCTCTGGACATATATCGTCTCCGCGGAAGACAGGATGGCCCTGCGGCGCATCCAGTTGCGGCTGCGCTCAACTCCGCGGCGGCTTAGGAGGTCAACCTTTCGACCCAGGACCTTCTCTATCTCCTCCTGCATATCGACCATGTCAAACAGGCTCCAGCGAGCATCCGGCGCAAACGTGGCCAGAAGGTCCACGTCGCTATCCGGCCTGAAATCGTCGCGCAGTGCCGACCCGAAGAGCGCCAACTCCACGATCTTCCAGCGCCGGCAGAATGCCGCGATCGCCTCCTCAGGGATTTCCACGTTCCTGACGACCACGCGCTTACCTCCCGCCGCCATTCTACCGCCGCTTCCGCCCGACATCAAGAACCGGCGGGCAAGACACGAGTGCGGCCGCCTCGGTCACGGCCGCCAGCGCCCCCGCGCCCGCAAGGCAGGTCGTCCCCAAGAGTTCCCTTCGCCGCATGTAAAGTCTCCTTTCGATGGTCCCTCGATAGGGACCATCATACCGATTCCGCGGTGCTTGTCGAGAAGAAGCAGACGCGTCGCGGTTTCCCGCTACCGTGCCGGGGCAGTTCCCGAGGCCGGAGAATCCCTCGGAATGTGCCTCACACGATACAGGGGCCCTCCCTTGATGGCCAGGTACTCCAGCGCGCCGCCGCCAAGGAACGAGAGGGGAGTGAACACCTTCTCATACTCCGGCCCGGCCTGCCCGTCCACAACCACGAGCCATTTGCCCCCCTTCCTGCCGTCATAGGCGACGCTCCTGCCGTCGGAGGTGAAGACGGGAGCGCCCTTGCCGATGGCGTCAAATTCCGGACCTTCCACGCCATCGACAACCACGAGCCACTTGGCGCCTTTGCGCACAACATAAGCGGCGCGCTTGCCGTCGGGGCTGAAGAAGAAAGCGCCGAAACCGTCGTACTCCGGCCCGGCGCGGCCGTCAACGAACATCGAGAACTTGTCGCCTCTCTTGGCTGCAAACGCCATGTGCCGGCTGTCGGGGCTGAAGCCGAAACAGAGGATGCCGTCGCATTCCGTCCCCGCCTCTCCATCCAGGACCATAAGCGCCTTGGCGCCCCTGGTTGCCGTGTACGCCAGGTGCTTGCTGTCGGGACTGAAGAAGAAACCGCCGCCGACGCCGTCATACTCCGGTCCGGCCTTTCCGTCCACGATCACGAAGCACTTGCTGCCTTTGCTGGCCGCGTAAACCGTGCGCTTGCTGTCTGGGCTGAAGACGGGCAAGGCATTCTCAATGCCGTCATATTCCGGGCCGGGCTGCCCATCCAGGACCATCGCCCACTTGTCGCCATTCTTGGCCGCATAGGCCAGGCGCTTGGCATCGGGGCTGAAGAAGATGAAGCCGATGCCGTCGCACATCGGCCCCGCCCTGCCGTCCGCCACAACGAGCATCTTGCCGCCTTGGGTGGCGATGTGGGCAAATCGCCGGCCGTCGGGGCTGAAGGTGAAAGTGCTGAGGCCGTCATATTCCGGCCCGGCCTTCCCATCGACAACCGCGAGCCACTTTCCTCCCTTGGCGGCGGCATACGCGTTGCGTTTGCCGTCGGGGCTGAAGAGGAGGGCGCCGATGCCGTCATACTCCGGCCCCGCCTGGCCGTCCACGACGACAACCCGCTTCGGGCCTCTTCGGGCCACATACCCCGCGTGCTTGCTGTCCGAGGTGAAGGCGAGAAGTTTAATGTGTTCAGACTCCGGCCCGGCCTGGCCATCAACAACCGCCACGAACTTATCGCCCTTCTTGGCCATATACGCGAGACGTTTGCCGTCGGGGCTGAAGAAGGGGGTATCCTTTACTATGCCGTCATACTCCGGTCCCGGCCGACCATCCCCAAGCACGAACCACTTGGCCCCCTCTCGGGCCACGTATGCCACGTGTTTGCCGTCGGGGCTGAGGACGGGAGTGCCGAGCCCGATGCCGTCATACCTGGGCCCCGCCTGCCCATCCACCACAACAGAGAACTTATCGTCTCTCTTGGCCACATACGCAATGTGGCAACCGCCTTGTGTGCTGGTGGCGGCTGATTGGACGATGGCGCCATCCGTATCGCCGAGCAGTGTTTCCTCAACCGTGTAATCCTTCGGCGGCAGAGGAGCCGCCTGACCGTGGGATTCGAGAGCCGCCACCAAGAAGAACCCGAGACCGACGCCCCAGGGCACGGCGATGTGCCGCATGTCTATTCTCCACCCCGCCAGTACGTAGGGCGGGCCGCGTGGCTGCCGGCAGACGATCCGCAGGGCAGGCTACCTTAAGGAAAGGCAGGCATCAACAGAAATCAGCCGGTTGCGGTTTGTCATGGCGAGAAGAGAGCCTTGTCACGCCTTGTGGCGTCCGGCGGGCGGCAATATACTATAACCTGTGTGGCGCGCCTGGAGACCGGGCTGGGGCCGGCGGGCGAGCCACTACCTTCGGGAGGGAGGGCGCTGACATGCGGCCAACCATTCTGCTGCTGGGCCTCTGGCTTGTGGCATCTGTCTGCGCGGGGGCCGAGCCGCAGCAGCCCAAGCCGTACGTGGAGCAGCAGACCGGCGTAACGTTTCCGGTCGCCCTGGGGCCGTACTCGCTCGCGGGGACCAGCACGTTCGACAAGCCGGAACTTGGGGTCATGATCCGGTACGAGGTGTGTGAGCCCTATTACATCCGGACCGACGTGTTTGTCTATGATCTCGGCCGCAAGGGCCTGGGCACCGGCACGGGCAACCCTGAGGTCAAGTCGCACTTTGAGGGCGTGAAGTCGGACCTCACGGCCATGGAGCGGAAGGGGCGGTACAAGGGGGTGAAACTGCTGTCCGGGAATCCGATCTCCATCAAGATGGGCGAGAAGGACCTGCCGATGCTCTCGGCGGTCTATGAGTACGTTATCGCCCCCGAGTCGGGCGAATCGGGTGATTACCCCGTCTTCTCGCAACTCTACCTGACGGCCTACAAGGACAAGTTCCTGAAGGTCCGCTGCACCTACCCGAAGTTGGCGAAGGAGACGGGCGAAGTGACCATGAAGGCGTTCCTGACGGCCCTGGGCGACATCCTAAAGTAGGTCGTTACACCCGCCACGGGCTCCGCATGAAGCGGGTGAGCAGGCGGTTGGCCTGGTCATCATCGGGGAACCGTTCGGCTACGGGGTCCCAGCGGAGTTTGCGGCCCGCCTGGATGGCGATGTGGCCGAGTTGGCACAGGGTGGTTGTGCGGTGTCCGACCTCGGCATCGGCGATGGTCCGGCCGCGGGTCTTCACGCAATCGATGAAGTCGCGCTTCTCGCTCTTCAGGGGCAGTTGCACCTCGTGGGGCAGCGCGGGCGACTTGAGGATCGATTCCGGCCGCCCCGTCAGCGAGTTGTTGCTCCAGTCGGCCTGGACCCAGCCCTCCGTGCCCTCGAAGCGGACGTACGGCCGCTCCATCTTGTAGATCATCTGGACGCCGTCGGCGAAGCGGTACTTGACCTCGAAATCGATCAGCACGTTCCAGAGGCCGTCGCTCGGATAGACGCCCTTGCCCTCGACCTCGACGGGGCCGGTGTGCTCGGTATTGTGGCCCCACTGCGCGATGTCATTTATATGCGTGCCCCAGTTGGTTATCATCCCCTCGCAGTAGTCGCGGACGCGCATCCAGCCGGGCCGGTCCAGTTTTCCGACGGGCTGCACGCGGTCGAGCGTGTACGGCGCCTCGGGGGCCGGGCCGAGCCAGAGGTCGAAGTCCAGCCCCTCGGGGACGGGCATTGCGGCGGGGTTTCCGCCGGCCACGTCGCCGCGCGGCACGCCGGTGCGGATGGTGTGCAGTTTGCCGATGCGGCCGCTCCGCGCCAGTTCCGCCGCCTTGTGGAAGAACCACTGCGACCGGGCCTCGCTGTCGGTCCGGAAGACGCGCCCGTATCGGGTCATGGCGTCGCTGAGGAGCCGGCCCTCGGCGATGGAGAGGGTGATGGGTTTCTCCAGCGCGACATCCTTGCCGGCCTCGGCGGCGGCAATGGCCATCGGGACGTGCCAGTGGTCGGGCGTCGAGATCATGACGGCGTCGATGTCAGGCCGGGCGAGGACCTCCCGGAAATCCTTGGTCGTCGCGCAGCCCTTCGCCTCGCCCGTGCGGCCCTTGGCGGCGTAGTGGTCATCGACGATCTTGCGGGCGTTCTCCATGCGCCAGGCATCCACATCGCACACGGCCAGGATATGGACGTCGTCGTAGGAGACGAGCGTGCGGAGGTTGGCGATGGTGCCCTGGCGGCCGACGCCGATCATGCCGAACGTGACACGCCGGCTCGGCGCGGTCTTGCCCTCGGCGCCCAGGGCCGATGCGGAAACGACGTACGGCGCGGCCGCCGCCGTTACGGCCGCCTTGAGAAAACCGCGTCGGGTAGTCGTCATACTGAGCCCCTTCGAGTAGGCCCGCCGCGACGGACTGGCGGGCCTACATTGCGAGTTGCCTGGCGATCTCGCGCCACTTTGCCATTGAGCGGGTAAGGTGCGGCTCCGACGGCCCCGCGATGCTGTAGCACTGGAGGCCCACCGGCCCCGCGTATCCCGCCTTCTTCACCGCCGCCATAAAGCCGGCCACGTCGAAGTCGCCGTCGGCCAGCGACACGATCTTCCCCTTGTCCATCCCGTTGATGGTGACAAGCATAAGGTGCGGCAGGATTTCGGCAAGCAATTCCCCCAGCGGCCGCACGGGCGCGGCGGTCTGCCAGTGGTAGAGGTTCAGGTTGACGCCGACGGTCCTGAGGCCCACCTGCCTCGCCAGCCGCAGGCCGTCCTCGGCCCGGTGGGTCCAGAAGTTGACGTGAGGATATATGGATACTACTGGGCCGGTGTCGGCGCACCAGTCGGCGATGCGTTTGAGGGTCTCGACGGCCTTCGCGTCGGCGGCCGGGTCAGAGGGCTTGAACTGCTTGGAGGTGAAGCCGATTTCGATCCTCGCCCTGCGGCCCTTCAGCAGCGCGATATAGTCCTTAAGGAGCGGGTCGGTCTCGGTCTCAACCAGCGCTGTAATGTACAGAGAGGCGAACTCAAGACCGTGCTTGTCGAGTTGCTCGAGGACCTGCGGCAGGCGCTTCAGGTTGAAGTGGTCGGTCATTCCGGCGTAGCCGAGTTTCTTAAGGAGCGCCGCCTTCGATTCCAGCGTCGCAGCATCCGGCCCGTTCAGTCCGTTGTCGAAGGCGTAGAGGGCGTAGGGTGGGATGTCGCGGAATGCGGGCTTCGTGGCGGGGGCCGTCTCGGCGGCCTGGGCGAAGCGGGTGAGCGCCGCAGCGCCGGCCAGCGAACCGAGCATCGTCCCCAGGCACTCGCGCCGAGTCATCGGGTCGAACATGGATGCGCCTCCTTGACTCTCGCTTAAACGGTGCTTGCGGCGGTACTCTTGAAGTGTAATCTGCATTCAATAAGGGCTGGGGTCAAGCGCCTTTTCCGGCCGATGGGGAAGAGATGGCCGGCAATGGGCTGGTTTCAGTGGCGGTGGTTCGCTAGAATACCGCGACGAAAGTCGGCGAGGGCCGCAAGTTCGCCAGGAGAGAGAGATGCCATACCGCGTAGTGGTATCCACATTCCTTGCGGCAGCGCTGGTGATTGCCGCAGGCGCGGCCGCAGGTGGCGCCGAGAAGTCAGCGACGCCCAAACTCGGGCCCTGGAGCGTGATCGGCCCATTCCCCGTGAAGGCAGGAGAGAGGTTCGCCACTGCGTTTCCGCCCGAACGCGAGATCGACCTGGCGAAAGCATACGACGGCCGCAAATGGACGAAGCGCCCCGACATCGCTGATGGCGTCGTCCAGCCTCTTCAGGCGGGCACGGTCGGGCCGACCTACCTTGTGCGGACCATCACGGCCCCCGCCGCGATGACCATCACCGGCTACTTCGGCAGCGATGACGGCATGGTGGCGTGGCTGAACGGCAGGCGACTCATATCAAAGGATGTCCCCCGCGGCGCATCGGCCAACCAGGAAACCGCCAAACTCGAACTCAAGGCCGGAGAGAACACGCTCCTCCTGAAGATCTACAACACCGGGGGCGACCACGCATTCTACTTCTCGACGTCGCCGACCCCATCGGGGGCTGCGCCGACAAACGTCGGTTCGCCGGCCATCGCCCCCATGTCGCCCTTTACCTTCGAATCCCTCCGCCGCGCCATCGCTGACCTGACGGAGACCTGCGGCACGCGGTATCCGAAGGGTCGGGAGTACCTTGCCCGCCTCGACGCCATCGAGAAGGCCGGACAGAACGCAACGCCCGAAGCCGCCGAGCGCGCCCAGAAGGACCTTGCGGCACTCGCCTACGAGGCGCTCCTCGCGAACCCGGTCCTGGACTTCGAGCAGGTGCTCCTCGTGAAGCGCAACCCTAAGAGACTCGGCCTCCCGCAGAACTGGCAGGGGAACTCGACCGTCGGGCCGCGCGGCTACGATAACGAGATCGCACTGATGTCGATGCGGCAGCCGGCGGGCGCCCTCAAGACCTTCTACCGGCCCGAAGGCGACGAGTTTGTCGGAGACCTTGAACTCCACTGGAACGGCGACCGGTTCCTCTTCTCCAAGCCCGGAACGCATGGCAAGTTCCAGGTCTGGGAGATGCGGACCGACGGGACCGGCCTGCGGCAGGTCACCCCCGGCGAGCATGCCGACGTTGACAACTACGACGGCTGCTACCTGCCCGACGGCCGCATCATCTTCTGCTCGACCGCCTGCTACCTGGGCGTTCCGTGCGTCAGCGGCGGCGACCACGTGGGGTCGCTGTACCTGCTGGATGAGCGGACGAAGAACATCCGGCAACTGACGTTCGACCAGGACCACTCGTGGTGCCCGACGGTCCTCCCGACCGGCCGCGTCCTCTACACGCGGTGGGAATACAGCGACACGCCGCACTACTTCACGCGAATCCTCTTCGAGATGAACCCCGACGGCACGGCCCAGTTCGAGCATTACGGCTCGAACTCGTATTGGCCGAACTCAATGTTCTACGCGCGGCCCATACCGGGCAGCCCCACGAAGATCGCCACCATCGTCTCGGGCCACCACGGTGTTCCCAGGATGGGCGAACTCCTGATTCTCGACCCCAGCCGGGGCCGGTATGAATCGGCCGGCGTCGTCCAGCGAATCCCCGGCTACGGGAAGCCGGTCGCGCCGACCATCGCCGACGGCCTCGTGGAGCAGTCGTGGCCGAAGTTCCTCCATCCGTATCCGCTGAGCGAAAAGTACTTCATCGTCGCGTGCAAGATGAACGCCGGCTCAAACTGGGGTATCTATCTTGTGGACATCTTTGATAACATGCTCCTCCTGCACGAAGAACCCGGCTACGCGTGCCTCGAACCGACCCCTGTCCGCAGAAGCCCTGTGCCGCCTACCATCCCCGACCGCGTGAGGCCCGGCGAGAAGACCGCCACCGTGTACCTTGTGGACGTGCACCAGGGACGGGGCCTCGAGGGCGTGCCGCGCGGCACGGTCAAGCGCCTGCGGGTCTTCACCGACCACTTCACGTACCGCGGCATGGGCGGCCACAGCCACATCGGCATCGACGGCCCGTGGGACGCCAGGCGGATCCTCGGCACCGTGCCGGTGTACGAGGACGGATCGGCCATGTTCAAGGTCCCCGCGAACATGCCGATCGTCGTCCAGCCGCTGGATGCCGAGGGGAAGGCCGTCCAGGTCATGCGGAGTTGGTACACGGCGATGCCGGGCGAGTTTGCCTCGTGCGTCGGCTGCCACGAGCCGCAGTCGGCCGGGCCGCCGCCGGCGCGGCTCACGATGGCCACGAAGGCCGGGCCGGTCGAGATCGAGCCGTGGTACGGCCCCGCGCGGCCGTTCAGTTTCGCCCGCGAGGTGCAGCCGGTCCTCGACAAGCACTGCGTGTCGTGCCATAACGGCGAGAAGCGGCCCGACGGCAGGACCATCCCGAACTTCCGCCGCGACCAGCCCAACGGCGAACTCAAAGTTGTCCAGGGGAGCCTCGGATTCACCGGCTCTTACGTGGCCCTCCACCCGTTCGTCCGTCGGCCCGGCCCGGAGAGCGATTACCACCTGCCTGCCCCGTACGAGTGGCACGCCGACACGAGCGAACTTGTTCAGCGGCTCATGAAGGGCCACAGCGGCGTGAAACTCGACCGCGAGGCGTGGGACCGCCTAATCACATGGATTGACCTCAATGTCCCGGACCACGGCACGTGGACCGAGCACCGCCAGATTTCCGGCGCCGGCCAGCACCGCCACTTGGACCTGCTGAGGCATTACGCCGGACTCGACTTCGATCCGGAGGTTTATCCGTCGATGCCGGCCGTGGCGGTTGTGCCGGTAGCGCCGCAGCC
>CAYGWP010000515.1:0-10737 GCA_964353455.1 uncultured Anaerolineales bacterium | reverse complement strand
CGCCTGCCGAATTGTCCGAAGGACGACCGCGGCCTCCCCGACATGGTCTTCGGCTTCTACGACACGATGGTCATCTTCGACCACGTCCTGAAGACCGTCCAGGTGGTCTCGAACGTGACGCTGGACGGCCGCGACATGTCCGCCACAGCCTCGGCGCCGGCGGACGCATCGGCCGCATACGACGAGGCCTGCTCGCGGATCGACGCCGTCTGCGACCGCCTGCGGCGGCCGGCCCCCCTGCGCGTCGAAGACATGGTCCGCAGCGAACCTGTGCGGCTGCCGTTTGCGTCGAACTTCCGGCGCGAGGACTTCCTGCGGGCCGTCGAGGCGTGCAAGGAATACATCCGCGCGGGCGACATCTTCCAGGTGGTCCTGTCGCAGCGACTGCGCGTGGAGTCGGGGGCCGACCCGATGGACATCTACCGGGCCCTCAGGGTCATCAACCCGTCGCCGTTCATGTTCTTCCTGCGGACGCGGGATGTGACGCTCATCGGTTCCAGCCCCGAGATCATGGTCCGCGTCGAGAACGGCCGCATCACGAGCCGCCCGCTGGCCGGCACCCGCCAGCGCGGCAAGACGCCCGAGGAGGACCAGGCCCTGGCCGAGGAACTCCTGGCCGACCCGAAGGAGCGGGCCGAGCACGTCATGCTCGTCGATCTCGCCCGCAACGACGTGGGCCGCGTGGCCAGGTACAACACCGTCCAACTGGCCGACGTGATGCACGTGGAACGCTACAGCCACGTCATGCACATCGTGTCGAACGTGACGGGGGAACTCCAGGACGGCCTCTCGGCCCTCGACGCGCTGCGGGTCTCGGTCCCCGCCGGAACGGTCTCTGGCGCCCCGAAGGTGCGGGCTATGGAGATCATCGACGAGTTCGAGCCTACGAAGCGCGGCCCGTACGCCGGGGCCGTCGGATACATTGATTATTCGGGTAATATGGATACGTGCATCGCCCTGCGGACGATGGTCCTCGCCGGGGGCCACCTTGACGTCCAGGCCGGCGCCGGCCTCGTGGCCGACAGCGTCCCCGAGCGCGAGTACGAGGAAACCCTCAACAAGGCCCGCGCGCTGCTCTTGGCCGTCCAGATAGCCGAGCGCGGCTTCGGCGTGGCGTGACCCAACTGCGGGGTAACCGATGTGTGCCACGGCCCGTACGGGCCGTGCGTCTTGTCGGCGTTACTCCGGATGCGCTCGCGGCCGCTTTCCTCCAGCCGTCAGTATCGCCTTGAGGGCCTTCAGAACGTTCGCCGGCACAAGCCCCGACACGTCGCCCCCCAGCGCCGCCACCTCGCGCACCAGGTGCGATGAGATGAAGGCGACCCGCTCGTCGGCCATCACGAAAAGGGTTTCCACGCCGCTGATCGTCCGGTTCGTCAGCGCCAACTGGTACTCGTACTCGAAGTCCGAGTGCTGCCTGAGTCCGCGCAGGATGACCGATGCCCCGTGCCGCCGGGCGTACTCCACCGTCAAGCCCTCGTAGGAATCGACCGTGACGCCGCGGATGCCGCGCGCGGCCGCACGCACCATCGCCATGCGCTCGGCGGCGCTGAAGAGGCTCTGCTTGGCGGGGTTGGTGGCCACGGCGACCACCAGCCGGTCGAAGAGCGCTGACCCGCGCCGGATGATGTCCAGGTGCCCCAGCGTCACGGGATCGAAAACGCCCGGGTACACAGCCACGCGCTTACGGTTCATGCGATGAACTCCCACGAGCCGCGACCGTAAGGTCGCCCGTATCCTCGCCAGGCACAAAGCACCCCTTGCGCCAGCGTACCCGCCCGCCACGGCGGGCGGCTCGAAACATAGAGAGATTGTAAATCGCGCCCCGGCGGCGGGCAAACGAAATGACGTTGACACCCGGCGCTGCCGGGCCTATATTCAATGTTCGGAGACCTCCATGAAAAACACACTGCTTGTCCTTTCGGTTGTAGTGGTTGCCGGGTGCCAGTCTGCGGCCACACGGGCGTGGCAGAGTGCGGACCTGCCGACCCATGACCGCCAGCGGGCCTTCGAGGCCGCCAAGGACGTTCTCTCGAAGCACTTCCAGATCGCAAGTGCCAACTGGACCGAGGGCGCCATAGAAACGAGGCCGCAACTCTTCGACCGCAGCCAGTCGGGCACCCTTTCCGACATCCGCGGCGCGGGCGGCCGCTGGCGACGCACGGTCTCGTTCGAACTCGAGCGCGGCGGACTGGCGATGACCGCCCGCGTGGCGGTGCGCCTCGAACGCGAAGGCACGGCAACAGCCATCGCCCTGGCCGGTTCCGGCGGCGAGGGCGGACGCGTCGCCGACGTGCCGCCGACTCTGCCGCTCGCTGCCACGCCGGGCGCCAGGTCTGGCGGGGAGGTCTGGACCGAGGTCGGTTACGATGCGTCGCTGGCCCGCGAGATACTGAACCAGATCATCGAGCGCGCCGGCCAGTTGGAGAAGGGCGAGGCCGCCCCCGAGGGCCAGTCGCCCAAGGCGGCCCTCGAGGAAACCAAGAAACTCGGCGCCGGCGAGGGCCGCTAGGGCGCCTCGGCCGGAAAAGGCCGATCGACAGTCCGTCGCCCCCATCGTCTAGCGGCCTAGGATGCCGGGTTCTCTTCCCGGAGACAGGGCGTTCGAATCCCCTTGGGGGTACCACCTTACGGCTGCGAGTCGTTTGAGCGATGAGAGTCTGACTGATGCAGCCGCCCGCGCGCCCCCGCTGGGACCCTCTCGCGGTGGCGGGCGACGACTTCGGACCCGGCCGCGTCAAGCGTAAGCAGGAACCCGCTGCCGTCGAACTCGCATCGGCGCACGGTGATGGGACCGGCGCTGTCCTGACGGAACTCCACATCCTCGGGCCTGAGTATCATCCGCTGCGGACCTGAAAGGCCCGGCGGCAGGTTCTCGATGATTGTGCGGCCGCCGCACACGAGCGCGCCGCCGCCGGCATCGCCCACGAGTTCGCTTGCCGGGCCGAGCATGCGGGCGACAGCGAGGCTCACCGGCCTGCGATACACTTCCTCTGGTCGGCCGCTCTGAGCAACGGCGCCGTCGGCCAGGACGACGATCTCATCGGCCAGGCGCATCGCCTCGGCCGCATGATGCGTAGCCATGATGACGCCTGCCCGCGTGTCGGCAAGCGTTTGGCGGAGCAACTCGAAGAGTTCGTCCCGCGTCGGGCCGTCCAGGTGCACGAGCGGTTCATCCAGGAAAAGCCACTGGGGATCGGCCGCGAGCGCCCGTGCGATGGCCAGGCGTCGCCGCTCGCCGCCCGACAGTTGCCCCGGCCTGCGACGCCGCAGGTCCGTCAGGCAGAGCCTTGCGAGCGTCTCATCGACATGGCGTCGTCGCTCGCCGCGCGCGAGGCCCTTCCCGGCGAGGACGAGCCAGAGGTGCTCCTCTGCGGTCAGGTGCTCCCAGAGGGCCGACCCCTGGAACACCATCCCCCGGCGGAGTCCCGCGAAATCGGCCGGTCGGCCCTTCGTTGGCGTCTCGTCGGGCACATCGCACAGAACCACGCGACCGGATTGCGGCGGCAGCAGGCCCGCCAGGATCCAGAGGAGGGTGGTCTTGCCCGACCCGCTCGGCCCGATCACGGCTGTGATGCGGCCGGCCCGGACCGAGACCGTCACGCCGCGCAAGACATCGCGGCCCGCGTAGCCGAACACGAGGTCGAGTCCCGCCAGAGTCTGCGTCATGGTACGCCTGCTCTTCCCGTCCGGCGAAGCGCCGCCGCCAGCACAAGAATCAGTATCACCGGGGCGGTCACGGCCAGGATGCCCAGCGCCAGGGCGCTGACCATCGCGTCGGGCGCCGTGTGGATGAGGGTATAGAGGCGCACGCCCAGCGTGCTGCCTCCGGGCGGGGCTAGAAGGATTGAAATCTCAAGATCCGTCATTATAAGAATCGCCGCGAGCAGCGCCGCTGCGGCCACGACCGCGCGCCGCGGCCGCCAGATGATGCGCCACTCCGGCGCGCCGTGGACGCGGGCCGCCAGCACGGCGTCCGGCGGCTCCTTGCGCCACAGGGCGTAGAGGAGCAGTACGGCCACCGGCATGAACCGCACCGCGCAGCCCAGGATGAGCGGCGCCGAGGAATCGCGCACCGCCGCCGGCGCGTGCTGGAAGAGTTCAATCATGCCGATGCCCAGGAGCGATGGGGGAACTGCGAGGTTCAGGAGCACCAGCGGCACGGCCGAGCGGGCCCCCATCCGCTGCTGCGCGGCCCAATGATGGGCGAGCGCTGCGGCGGCGACAGTCGCGAGTGCCGCCCCGGCCGACGCGACCCACACCGTCTGCCACACCTGGTCGCGGGCGTTGGCGAGCGCCCTGATCACGGCGGCGGCGGATTCCGTCCGGGCCGCAAGGACGGCCGCGGGAACGGCCAGGGCCGCGCCCAGGACGGCCGCGGCCGCCACGGCCGCAAGCACGCGCTCCGGCAGACCGCGCGGACGCCCGCCAGTACGTAGGGCGGGGGCGCCCGCCGGTTCGGCCGGCGCGGACCCCGCCCTACGTACTGGCGGGCCGACGAGCACGGTAGCGGCCATCATCGCGGCGCCGACGGCGGCCATCGGCGTCGCCAGGGCCGCGGCGCCCGCCGGGTCGAGCAGCGCGGAGTACTGGATCAGCACCTGCGTTCCGTATGTGCTCACCAGGAGCATCCCCGGGATGATATGGTCGTTCATCGAGAAGAGAGTCACGAGAAGCCAGGCTGCCAGGGCAGGGCGGGCGTCGGCGCGGAGACCCAGGTGAAGGGCGGCGCTGAGGGGCGGGACGGCCGAAACGCGCGCGGCGGGCCACTCGCCTTCGCGTCGCAGGCGGGCGTATAGGAGCACCAGCGCTGCGATGCCGAAATACCGCAGCGCGGTGACGGCCGCCGCGCCCGGGATGGAGTAAAGGTCGATCTGGAGCCCGCCGGCCATTCCTCGCAGCCACGCTGCAAGGACGCCCTGTTTGCCGAGCGCCACGATCCACGCCGTCGCGAGGAGCGATGATGGCACGAGCAGGGGCAGGCACGATGCCAGGACAAGAGCGCCCGCCAGTACGTAGGGCGGGGGCGAGAGGCGCACGGCCGATGTCACAAGTATCCACGCGAGGACGACGGCCGCCGCCCCGGCCGGCGCAGCCACGGCCATCGTGCGGGCCAGCGATTCCCAGCCGCGGACGGAACCCCACCAGTACGCATAGCCGCTGTCGGGGCCGGGCACCCGGAGCGAGCCGACAATGGCGGCCGCGAGCGGAACGAGGGACAGGACGGCCAGTGTCTCGGCAGCGGCGGCGAAGAACCATGATGCGCGTCCGGTCCGCAGACCCGGTCCACAGTGAGGCAATTCTCCGAGTTCACTACGGCTCGTGGTCATGGGTGCTTCCTGCTGCTACGTTGCCACTCGGCGCGGCGGGTCGGGAGACCCGCCGCGCACGACTTGGAGGCCTTCTACTGGTCCATTCCGGTCTCTTTCAGGAGTTCGACAACGGCCTCGACGGAGGCGGTCGCCGCGGCGAAGTGCACCTGCATCTCGTGTCCGCGAAGGAGGTCGGCCCATGGCGTGCGGACGTCGGCAAGGTCGCTGCCGAGAGGAATCTGGGCGCTCGGCCCCTCGGCCAGCCGCCGCTCGACCTCGGCCGACAGGAGGTAGTCGATGAGTTTCCTTGCGGCCTCCGGGTGCGGGCAGCCGGCGACGAGGGCCACGGTGTTGGGCATCAGAAACGCGCCGGACTGCCTGTCGGGGAGCACCACGGCGACGGGCTTGCCTTCCTGCATGGCCTGGTATGCATCGTCGGTGTCGGTGAGGCCGAGGGAGAATTCTCCGGCGGCCACAAGGTCGCGGACCGGTCCGTTGCCGGCACACAGGGCGACGTCATTGCCGCGCAGGGCCGTGAGGTAGGCCCTGAGTCGCTCCGGCCCCCACGCCTGGTGGAGAACGCACATGTGAGTGAGCGTTGTGCCGAAGAAGGGCCGTGCGATGGCCGCCCTTCCGCGCCACTCGGGCGCGGTCAGCGACTGGAGGTCGAGGGGCAGTCGGTCGTTCTTAACGATATTAGTATTGTAGATGAGGACTCTCATGCGTGCGGCAAAGCCTGTCCAGCGGCCCTGCGGGTCGCGCATCGCCGGCGGAATCCTGGCGGCCGAAGGGCTCTCGTACTTCGCCAGGAGGCCCATCGCCGCCAATCGCGCCGTCTGGATCGGCTCATTGTTCCACCAGACATCGCAGTCGGGGCTGTCGCGCCGGGCGATGAGGCGATTCACCAGGCCCGTTGTCTTCGCCGACTCGGCATCGTACACCGGCTGGACTCGGATGCCCGTGCGCTCCTCGAAGGTCTTCAGGATCGGCTCGGAGTAAACCTGGTCGAGGGCCGTATAGACCACCACCGTGCCGCCCTCGCCGGGGGCATCGGCATCGCCCCGGCAGCCGCATGAAGTCATGGCCGGCAGCAGCATGAGAGGCAGCAGTAGCCGCACCACGGGCTACTCCTTCTTCGTGAATCTCTCGATGATGACGTTGATGTCCTGCTCGTACCGCTGTCCGAAGACAGAGACGATGAGGTGCCGCCAGAACGCATCGGCGTCCCTGAGAAGGAATGCCTCGCCGCCGCCGTCTTTGGCGATCCGCTGGAGGTCGGCCTGGAGCGTGGTCCGTGCGACGGTTGGAGCGCCCGTGCCGCCTGTGTCGATGACGTTGATGACGCCGCCGTCATGGGAGAAGGCCGCGGCCAGGCTGTAGGCAGCGCGGCGTCCGGAAGTGTGGACGGGGGAGTCTCCGACAAGGATGATGATGCGTTTGCGGCGGGGGTTCCAGGCCATGCGTCTGGAGTTGGTGGCCGCCGCGAGGGCCTCGTGGATGGGTTCCGGTATGTCGCCTCCGCCGCCGGCGACGATCTCATCTATGAACTTGCGGACGGCCTGGAAATCGCTGGAGATCGGCATGACCTTGACGGCCTCTGGGCCGTACTCGTCGCCGTAGTCCTTGTAGGCCACCATGCCGACGCGGGCGTTGGGCACGAGGCCGATGATGACGTTCAGGATGGCGTGGAGCCGCAGTTTGGCCTGCTCGATGTAGGGGCTCATGCTGTCGGTGGCATCGAGGACGAGGACCACGTCGAGGCCCGTGCCGCGCAGGTCTCCGATGAACTTGCCGAAGCCGGGGCTGGTTCCCTCAAGGATGGCGGGCCCGCCTCCGGCTGCGCCTCCGCCCGCGGTTCCCGAAGTTCCGCCGCCACCGTCACCAGCGCCCTTCAAGCCGCCCAGCGCCGCGGCTGTCAGAATGCCCCCGGGATCGCGGATGCCGGCCAGGGCCTGGCCAGACACCGGGGCGAGGGTGGGGGCCGTCAGCGCCTCCATGAGTTTCTGGGGGGCGGGTGCCGAGGCAGCGACGACCGTCGCGGCTGGGCGGGCGGCAGCGGCGTTGTCCGGTCCGCCGCGCGCGCCCCCGCGGCCACCGCCGCCTCCGCCGGCATCATCACGCCCGAAGTCATCCACGCCCGCCGCGGCGGGAGGGGCGAGCGACAGCAGCCGGTCCAGGATCTTCGGTTGAAGCACGACCCAAGTGACCATGCCCGCCAGCACGAGCACCCCCGCGTGCAGCAGGCCCGAGAGAAGCCAGGCCGACGCGGCTCGAACGATTCGTTTAGCGAGGCTCGTGATGCTCATGTGACCCACTTTTTGCAGCGTCAGTTATGAAAACGCGCGGCCGCCAAGGCGGCCGGCTAAATGTCATCTAGGGGGCGCCTTGGGCGCGGCTGTCACAGCAAGGCGAGAAACAGAGATCTTCTTCATCGGACTTGCCAGCGCCGCGTCCATGGCGCGGGCAACCTGGTCAACCGTCAGTGCCGGGTCGGCCATGATCATGACGTCGAGTCCGGGCATGTCTATCTCGGAGAGTTTTGCGCGGATGGCGTCGAACTGGTCGTTCGGCAGTCGGGCCTGGCCGATGGTGATGCCCACGCCCTCGGGGGTCTGGCGAAGTTGTATGATGACGGCGGCCGGAAAATCCCGCGCCTCGGCGCCGCGCGCCAGGGTCACCTCACGGTATCCCATGGCGAAGTCGCGTTCGGGCATTCTGAACTGGGTTCCCATGACAAGGAACGCCAGGAGCGTGAACACGACATCCACCATCGGGATGATCTGAAGTTGGATGACGACGGTGTCGTCTTTGTGTGGGCCGAACTTCACTTACGATTCCTCCTCTGTTGCCCGAAAGATGACTTGCCCCAGGCCGGCCTTGCGGCATGCGCTCAGAACGTTGTCGAGGGCCGCGAACCGCAGGCTGCGGTCGGCGCGGACCACGACCCGAAGCGTACGGTCGCCGCGGCGGGCACGCTCCGCCTGCCCGGCCACCAGGCCCGGGATCGCGCTGAGTGCCACCACGTGGCCGTCCACCGTGATGGCCCCGTCGGCACGCAAGTTCACCGTGACTTCAGCGGGCGCCTCCGACGCCGCGAGCGGACTGCTCATGTGCGGCAGGCGGACCGCCGGGTCCTTCTGGTTTCCCACCATCTCCGAGGCCAGCATGAAGAAGCAGATGAGGAAAAGCACGATATCGACCAGTGGCGCCACCTGGAGGGCAACCGTCTCGTGTTCCGTCGCCTGCTCGAATTGAATGCGTTTTCTCATGGCCTACCCGGGAGAAGACCCGCCCTGCGGACTGGCGGGAACCTTTAGGGGTCCTGGACCCTTTTCTTTTCCTCCTCGAAGAACTCATCCGCGCTCAGCCCCTCCACGATCTCGTACACCTCCTCGTCGGTGCCGACGGCGGCGTCCGCGAGGTCGTACTGGACGGGCCGGCCGGTGGTCCGCGCTTCGACCACTGCCGCAAGGCCCCTCATGACGCTGTCGCAGACGGCGGCGGCCTCCTGCCCGATGCGGGTCACCCTGGTGCGGAAGTACAGGTGGAAGAACATCATCGGAATGGCGACGATTAGACCCTCGCATGTGGCCACCAGCGCCTCGGAGACGCCGACGGCCAGTTCATCCGCCCGGGCCGCCGTCTTGAGCGTCCCCAGGATGTTGAATGAGTAGATCATGCCTGTCACGGTTCCCAGCAGGCCGAGCATCGGGGCCACGATGGCGATAAACCCGATGAACCCCACGCGGTGCTGGAGCCGCGTGACCTCCGTGGCCCCCGCTTCCTGAAGCGATTCGCGGGCCGAGGCGAGGCTCAAGGGGCGCTGCACCAGGACCCTGGCGAGGACCCGCCCCAAGAGACTGTCGCTGGCGCGGCTGAGTCGGACGATCTCGCCCAGGCGGGCCTCCCTTGCCAGGCTGATGACCTGGCGCACGAGGAGCGGCGGCACGAGCATCTTTAGGCGCAGGGAGAGAAAGGAGTCGATAACCAGCGCGACGCCCACAAAACTCAAGACGATGATGGCGGCGCCGACATACCTGCCGGCCAGGATGAAGTCGATGAGGCTCTTGGTCTGGGGTGGCTTGTCGGCCGGGCTTGCCACGGCGTCGCCCTGGCGAGCCGGGGCGGCGCCTCCGAGGTCGGCCGCAGCAGCCATCGCGTACGGCGCGACCGCCACAAGTACGACTGCCGCAAACCACATCATGCATCTTCCTATAGTTCGATTCATGACGGATTCTCCCTCGTTGGAGGAGAAAAGGGTCCAGGACCCTTAACGTTAGGGGTCCTGGACCCTTTTCTCCTCGTGCCGGGCGCTGCGCGATTCCAGGTTCTCCCGGAGTTGTTTGAGTCTGCCTCGAAGTTCCATGTTGGCGAAGTTCGGATGCAGTGCCCCGGCGACGCGGAGGATGTCGGCCGCCGCCGCCGTGTGGCCTTGTGCCGCGAGGCCCTCGGCCAGTGCGAGGCTAGCGCGGCACCAGTCTTCGCTGCCGGGTGCGCTTGAGGCCCGCGCCTGGCGCGCGGAGGCAACGGACTCCTCGTGCCGACCGAGTGCCGCCAGGCACCGGCTGCGCGACAGGTGCAGGGCCGCCGAGTCGGCATAACGCTCGGCCAGGCCGTCAAGGCGCTTCATCGACTCCTCCGGCTTGCCGGCCCGCTCCAGGACCTGGGCCAGCAGCAGTGAATCGTCGAGAAACGCCCGCGGGTCCTTCCGTGCCTCCTCCGCGGCCAGGAGGTCCGTGAGCACCCGCTGCGCATCGGCCAGGGCGCCTGCGGCAGACATCGCGCGGGCCGCGCGCCGGCGAACTGTTCGGAACGTTGCCGGGTCAGAGACCGCCATGCTCATGGCGCGGTCAGTGAATCGGAGGACCTCTCGCTGCACTTCCGCTTGCGCCTGGGGGGGCAGACCCGCGGCCCGGCCGGCCAGCGCCTCGGCCAGGCGCAGGAGGGCCTGCGGGGATTCGCTTTTTCCGCCGTCAGGCAGTTCCGCCAGCGCCTTTGATGCGGCATCCAGCAGGCCCACATCCATCATGAGTTCCACGCGAAGCCATCCGGCCGGGGCGGCGGTCTCGGGCTCGGCCCGGAGCGTGTCCCATTGGGCGGCGAGGACCGTCAGGGCCGCGCGGCTGTCGCGCAAGAGCGGGCTGGCGAGGATCTGCGCCCGCAAGAGCGCCGCCCGGGCCGCTACGCCCGGCTGATGCGCTAGGGCGGCGGACTTTTCGAGGGCGGCGGCTTCCTCGGCGAGGCCCCGCGCCTGCACCGTCCGAGTGGTGTCATCGGGACCGCCGGGTTCCGCGTTGAGTTCCTGCCACTTGCCGGCCACAAGGGAGTACTCCAAGTACGGGTCGCCTGCCACAAGGTTCGCGTTTTGTCTGAGGGCGGCGACGCACGAAAAAGAAAAGGGTCCACCTGGACCCTTTTCTTTTTC
>CAYGWP010000514.1:0-2083 GCA_964353455.1 uncultured Anaerolineales bacterium | reverse complement strand
GGGGCGTGGCTTGGGGGACCGCCACGCTCCTGGAGGCTGTCGAGGCGGCCGGGGGCCGGCTGCGCATCCCCCGGATGACGGTGGAAGACGAGCCGGTGGCCCGGTATCGCGGCCTGCTGATCGACGTGGCCCGCCAGTGGCACCCGGTCGAGACGCTTCGGCCCATCATACAGATGTGCCGCCTGTATAAGATCAACTATATCCAACTGCACCTGAACGACCAGCAGTCGTTCACGTTTCCGTCGAAGGCGTTCCCGCAACTCCAGACGGCGACCAAGGGCCAGCGCCGAACGTACACGCCGGAGGAAATGGACGACCTGGTGCGGTTCGCGGACGAGCGCGGCGTGACGCTCGTGCCCGAACTGGAAGGCCCGGGCCACCACTCGGGTGCCCTCAGGACCATCTGGGGACGCCAGGGCACGAGTTGCATGGACATGGCGAGCGAGAAGACCTACGCGGGTCTCGACACGCTCATCGGCGAGATATGCAGGGTGTTCGCCTCATCGCCGTATTTCCACATCGGCGCCGACGAGTGCGACTTAAACGGCGTGGGCGCCTCCGACGAGGAGAAGGCCTTCATGGCCGCGCACGGCCTCCAGGGGGCCGGGGGCCTCTACAACTACTACATCGCGCGCGTAAGCGAGATCGTCAAGAAGCACGGCAAGCAGACGATCTGCTGGGAAGGCTTCCACGGCGACGGCGGCGGCGGGGTCAAAATCCCCGCCGACATCATCGTCATGCCGTTTGAATCCACCTACAACCCGGCCGACAAACTCGTGGCCCGCGGGTACACCGTCATCAACACCGCCTGGAAACCCCTGTACGTGGTGAACCAGCGCAAGTGGCCCGCCCAGTACATCTACGAGAACTGGAACATGCGGCTGTGGGAGCATCACATTAACGAACGTACTCATATCCAACTGAAGCCGTCCGACCCGGTCATCGGCGCGCAGATGTGCGCCTGGGAACAGGCGGCCGACGTGGAACTCCCCAGCACGCGCCAGCGCATCCACGCCATGGGCGAACGCATCTGGAACCCCGATGCCGGGCAGACCTACGCCGGTTTTGCCGCACGCGCACGCTGCACGGACCGGCTGCTGGACCGCATCCTGGGGCTCGTCGAGATCACGGCCGACGGCCTCTCGGGCGAGATGCGAGAGGACTTCCACTACTTCTCCGGCCCCATCACCGTGCGCATGTCCGCGCCGCCGATCGGCTCCATCCGCTACACCATCGACGGGAAGGAACCCTCCGCCGAATCGCCCCGGTACGCCGCCCCGTTCACCCTCACGAAGGAGAGCACCCGCTCCGAGAAACTGTTCTACGACCGCCGCGTCGGCCGGTTCGAGGCGCAGGGGAACATCGTCCGTGTCAAGGCCCGCATCTTTGACGCCGCCGGCAAACCGCTCGGCGACACCGTCACCGTGAGGCAGTACTGGCACAGGGAGCCGGGGGAATCGGACCAGGGCCCGAAGCCCCCGCCCGCCACGGCCGGTCGGAAATGACCGCTATCTTTTTCTGAGCACCACGCACCCTGCGCCGAGGACCTGGCGCGGCTTCGACGTGCACTCCAGTTTGATCACCGTGACGCCGGCGATCTTGTCGGGGCTGGAGTCCGGCAGGCCCTCCAGGAACAGTTGGTTGCCGGACTGCTTGAACTTGATGCGTTTGCCGGTGGCGAGGACGGACGCCCGCGCGACCTTCGTCTTGAGGCCGCCGACAGTGAGTTTTCCGCCCGGCCAGCGGCTGACCCAGAAGTAGGCGGTATTGCCCTTGAGGGTCCACGCGCCGCAGGGCATCCATTCCATGCGACCGTCGGTGCGGTCCATCCTGCCGTAGAGGGCCTCGCCGTTTTGGGCGATCCATCGGCCGACGGGGCGGAGCCGCTCGTACGCCTCCGGGGGCACGGAGCCGTCGGGGGCGGGGCCGACGTTGAGGAGGAGGTTCCCGCCGCCGCCCGCGCACTGGCGGAGCATGCCGAGGACCTCGCGGGCGGGACGCCAGTCGATCGCACTCGGCATGTAGCCCCAGGAGCCGTTGAAGGTCATGCATGCTTCCCACGCGCGGCCGGACTCGGCGGCCT
>CAYGWP010000513.1:0-5306 GCA_964353455.1 uncultured Anaerolineales bacterium | reverse complement strand
TTACTTTTACAGGATTCCCCCGCCTCGCCTCCCCATGTGGGGCTTCATAAGGCCGGACGGCGCTGTTTGTTTTCATCTCTGCGTAATCTGCGCAATCTGCGGACGATCCGTTGTTGCTTCTGTCCCAATAGACATTACTTTTACAGGATTCACCCGCCGCGCCTCCCCATGTGGGGCTTCATAAGGCCGGACGGCGCTGTTTGTTTTTCATCTCTGCGCAATCTGCGGACGATCCATTGTTGCTTCTGTCCCAATAGACATTACTTTTACAGGATTCCCCCGCCTCGCCTCCCCATGTGGGGGTCGCCACGGCGACTCTGCGCTGCGCTCCGACTTCATAAGGCCGGACGGCGCTGTTTGTTTTTCATCTCTGCGCAATCTGCGTAATCTGCGGACGATCCGTTGTTGTGTCTGTCGCAATAGACATTACTGTTACAGGATGTGCCCGTCGTCGGCGACCAGTCGGTTCCGTCGGCCGCAATGGGCGCGGCGCGGTTCTTCCGCCCCTGCGGGGCTATGAAGCAAGGAAGAGGAGGGGGGCGTGGGCTTGGCGTTTCCTCAGGGCGTTGCCCTGGGCTTTTACGTTCGAGCCTTGCAGGCTCGTTACTCAGTCACTCAGGCGCTCAGAGTTACTCAGTCACTCCGCCTCCGCCAACGCTACGGCGGACAAGTCGGCGGATAGGCCAGTCACTCCAACGGCGTAAGACAGCCACTACATATAGTGCCCCGCCACCACAACATATTGTGGTCCGGCGGCCGGTGCAAAGATGCCATGCAATTGCCCCTCGTTTGGTGTAGGAATGCCCTAAGAATGAACCAGGAATGCCCTCAGTTTCGCGAAGAATCGATCAAGTTTCGCAAAGTTTCGAGAAGTTTCGTAACAAAGGCATGAATCCACAGATGAACGCAGATGGTCACAGATGAAAAAGGGATTGGGTCAGAAACGGCAAACGGTAACGGCTTGGAACCACGGACGGAAGCGGATGAGCACCGGCTTGCAGGAAGGGCGCCATCTCTTACCACAACCTGTTGTGTACTCTCCCGCTCCCGCCACAAGCAGGCTTCCTGCCCGGCCCAAGAGCGCCAAGAGCGCCAACTTCCACGGGTTGGCGCCCTTGGCGTCCTTGGCGCTCTTGGCGTTCTTGGTAGAGTCTCTTGCCACATTCCGTCGGGGCCCCCCTCTGCGTCCATCTGTGTAATCTGCGGACGATCCGTCGTTGCCTCTCTGTTCTCTCCGCGTTTTTTCGTGATTCGCCCGCCGGCGGTGTGTACGCTTGTGGCCATGCTCGCTGAGACAACGGGTGAACTTCGGCTGGTGATTCCCGCCTGGGGCGGCATCGTCCTGGCGCTGGTCGGCATCGCGTACATCATCCTGGGGACCTGGTGGCCGCGGCCCCTGGACGTCCTCAGCATGACCGTTCTGGGATGCATGGTCGGGCTGGTCGCCTGTGCCTGGGTGCCGCTGGCGAAACCGGTAGTGATTATCATCGGGGGCCTCATCCTGGGCGGGCTGATGGCATTCTTCCGGAACGTGTGCCACGCCATCCTGTCGGCGGTCGTGCTGGCGACCGTCCTGGCGACGTTGGCGGCCCTTGCGGCCGGAGCACGCGGGTTCACATCGTACCTGGTGCTCAATCTTTCGAACCGGAGTTACTCCATCCAGTTGAGCGGGCCGAACCTGGCGTGCGACCCGGTGCTTGCGGCGTGCCTGACGGGGCTGCTGGTCGGCACCGCGGTTGCCATCGGCCGGTTCGCCTTCAGCGAGCGCCTCGTGACGTGCGTCCAGGGCGCGGGGCTGGTCGTCATCGGCCTGGCATCAGTCGTCTCGGCGTATCGCGGCGAGGGCGGACAGTCGCTGGCCGCAGCGTTTCCGCTCACCCTGAGCGTCCTGTGGCTGTGCCTCGTGGTCATCGGCCTCATCGCCCAGGGGGTCCTGGCGCGGCGGCACGCGGAGTCGGACGAGTGGGTCGGCGGGGCGGATGTGCCCGACGACCCGGAAGCATAGCGGAGGCGCTGCGTGGCCGCGGAAACGGTTCCATCGCTTGACCAGGCGTTCGGCGGGCAGTCGCCCGATGCCATCGTCCAGGACCTCTGGCAGAGGATGATCACCCAGCACCCGCTTGAGATGGGGCTGGTGCTCCTGGTGCTCGGCCTCGTGTTCCTCCTCTATGGATACAAGTTGTACAAGATTCTGGTGAGCGTTGTGTTTGCCGGGATCGGCGGGCTGGTTGGCCTGCTGATTGGGGTGCACTTTGGGGCGCCGGGGTGGCTGTTGGCGCTCATCGGGGCGGTCGTGCTCGGGATTCTGGCATGGCCGCTGTTTCGGATCGGCTGGGGCATTCTGGGGGGCGCGATCTTCGCCGCCATCGCACTGCCGCTGGCCGTAGCGGCGACCAATTCGCCCGTGCTTGGCTACATCCTTGCCGCCGTTGCCTTCATCGCGGGGATGGTCCTGACGATGATGCTCATGCGGCCGCTGATCATCATCAGCACGGCCACGAGCGGCGCTGCGACCCTCGTGACAGGAGTCCTGCTCATGCTGATCCGATGGCCCGAGGTCAACGAGCCGGTCAAGGCTGCGCTGGAATCCAAGCCGTACCTCTTTATTGTGCTGGTGGCGCTGCCGGCGATCCTCGGCGCGATCCTTCAGTGGCGCGACACCAGCGGCGCGAGACCTGCGGCGAAGAAATCTGTCCGAAAATCCGACGACGAGGGCGACGAGTGACCTTCGGCGGCGGGCTCGATCCTGATTCGCGGCTCAACGCGCGCTCCTCTTCGAGTCGCGGCTAAGAGGCTGTTTCAGAACCGGCTTCTTGTGGCACAGCCGCCCCCGGCTGTGCATCTTTTCAGCCACTTGCACGCCCGAGGGCGGGCGTGCCACAGTTCTGAAACAGCCTCTAAACGTGCGCGGCGGCGCTACGCGAATTCCTTCGCGGCAGCCTCATCGCCGTAGCGGCCTATCCACAGGTCCTTCACGTGGAGTTCCACTTCCGGCCGTCCGCCGTAGCCCGATACGCGGCACGTGAATGCCGCACCGCAGGAGCCGGCGCGGCCGAGCGCATCGGCCGATGCGCCGAGGTTCCAGCCAACCGCGCGGCGTGCCCGGCCGCCTTGGGTCAACTGCATCGAGAGGTGCTCACCCTTGCGGCCGATGCGCCGCGGCGCGGCGGCGAGTTTGACTTCCCGCATCGCAAAGACCGGCCTCGGGTTCCCCGCGCCGAAGGGTCCCATCCGCTCGAGGAACCGCGCGGTCTCCAGGTCAACGTCGGCAATCGCCGCCTCGGCATCGACCATGAGGCGGGCCGTCAGTTGTTCCTTCCCCAGCACGCCTGCCGCATGGGCGAGGAATGCCGCGCGAAAGTCCGCGACGGCGGTCTCGCCCAACCGAAGCCCGGCGGCCATTGCGTGGCCGCCATAGGTTGTCAGGTGCTTCTCACACGCCAGGAGGGCGCGGAAGAGGTCGAAGCCCGGTATGCTGCGGCCGGAGCCCTGGGCGTGGCCCTCGGCGGTGCCGATGAGGATCGTCGGCCTCCAATACCGCTCGACGATCCGCGATGCGACGATGCCGATGACCCCTGTGTGCCAGCCCGCTCCTGAGAGGACGATGGCAGCGTCGCGCTCGGGCGAGAATGTGGCCGCAACCTGTGCCTCGGCCTCCTCCAGGATGGTCTTTTCGAGTTCCTGTCGGTGGCGGTTCTGCCGGTCGAGTTCCTTGGCGATGGCCAGGGCCGCCTCGGGGCCGGCGGTCGTGAGGAGTTCCACGGCCTCCTGGGCGTGGCCGAGCCGGCCTGCGGCGTTCAGTCGCGGGCCGAGAATGAAGCCGATATGGTCGGCCTCCAGCGGCTTATCGGTGAGGCCGGCCGTCTCAAGCAGGGCCGTGAGCCCCGGATTGCGGGCGGCCGCCAGTGCCCTCAGGCCGAAACTCGCCAGGACGTGGTTCTCGCCCACCAGCGGCACGACGTCGGCGATGGTTCCGAGGGCCGCAAGGCCGGTGGCCGAGATCAGAAACTCGCGGAACGGGTCGCTCACGCGGTCTCGCTGCGAGAGCCGTTGGCCGATGGCCCACGCTAGTTTCAGGGCGATGCCGGCCCCCGATAGTTCGCGGAACGGATACGCCGAACCGGGGAGTTTCGGGTCCACCAGGATGTTGGCGGCAGGAAGATGGTCGGGGTTCGGCTCGTGATGATCGGTGATGATGACGACGAGGCCAAGTTGACGCGCCCGGGCGGTCTCGGCGACGCCGGAGATGCCGCAATCGACCGTCACCAGGACCTTCGCCCCTTCAGCAGCAAGTTTCTCCATGGCCTCCATGTTGAGGCCGTAGCCTTCCTCGAGCCGGTGCGGAATATAGACCCGGACGTTTGCATCCGCCAGCCGCAGGGCCTGCCAGAGGATGGCCGAACCCGTGATGCCGTCCACATCGTAGTCGCCGTAGATGATAATCGGCTCTTTGGCGTGGGCGGCGGCCACCAGCCGGTCGGCGGCCTCCATGAGGCCGGGCATGGCGGCGGGCTCGTGGAGTTGCTTGAGTTCGGGCTTGAGGAACGCCCTTGCCGTCTCCGGCGTGGTCATGCCCCGCTGACCGAGGACCTGGGCGACGATCGGCCTCGTCCCGATGGAGTGCGCCAGTTTGTCGGCGCCCGGGAAGGGGGGCCGGATCGTCCACTGTTTGGGCATTGTGCTTGTCGCTATCTAATGCAATTTTGCGCGGCGGTTCTCCTGAACCGCCGCGCTGATTGCCGGTTATTCACGCCCCTATGCGATATTCTGTCGCGGCGGGTCCCGTACGGGCCGCGCAGAGCACTGTGATATTACGGGTTGAATCCGGCCTTGCGGAGGAACTCGTCGCTGCCGCGCCGCCAATGCTTCTGCTCGAGGGCCTGCCGCACGGCGTCGGCGAACGGTGCGTTGCCGGAGTGGCCGTCCTCGCGCGGGTTCACGTGGTGGTACTCAGCCCGGTTCGAGACGGCCTGTCTGAAGCCCATCTTCGCGAGCGAGATGGGAAAATCGAAGAAGCCCTCGTCGGCCGGATCGCGCCGGGTGTTCCACGCCCAGATGTTGATCTTGTCGAAGAGTTCGCGGACCGACCCCCGCACCCGCGCGAGGCCCTTGCCCGACGGCCCCGGACCGATGACCATGACAGCCACGTCGGCATCGCGTCCCCAGAGGAATGCATTGCCTTCGACGACCGCGTTGGCATCGGCCGGCATCCGCGCGAGCATGGCCTTGAGTCCCGCCGTCAAGCCGCGCGGCTGGGCAAGGAGCAGCAGCATCTCGCGTGCGCCGGCCGCGAGGAACCGGGCGGT
>CAYGWP010000512.1:0-17847 GCA_964353455.1 uncultured Anaerolineales bacterium | reverse complement strand
CCCATCGGGCCACGCTGCGGGCCACCCATGCCGGGCTGCTGCCGACCCTGGCCAAAGCCGGGACCTCTCATCCCCTGTCCTTGCGGGCCGCCGGGCGGAGGACCGCCCTGCTGGAACTGCGGACCCATCGGGCCATGCTGCGGGCCGCCCATGCCGGGCTGCTGCCGGCCTTGGCCAACGCCGGGACCTCTCATCCCCTGTCCTTGCGGGCCACCGGGCGGAGGGCCGCGCATGCCGAACTGCGGACCCATCGGGCCACGCCGCGGGCCGCCCATGCCGGGATGCTGCCGGCCGTGCCCAAAGCCGGGACCTCTCATCCACGGTCCCTGCGGCCCGCCGGGCGGAGGACCGCGCATGCCCTGTCCCTGCGGGCCGCCGGGCGGAGGACCGCGCATGCCCGGTCCCTGCGGTC
This sequence comes from uncultured Anaerolineales bacterium, assembly GCA_964353455.1. Lineage (GTDB taxonomy): Bacteria > Planctomycetota > Phycisphaerae > FEN-1346 > FEN-1346 > CAYGWP01. Next base: position 17,435 of record CAYGWP010000512.1, on the reverse strand, counting down.
CGCCAGGCGGAGGGCCACCCATCCACGGCCCCTGCGGTTCGCCGGGACCACCGGGACCCATTGCCGCCATCGCGGCCCCGGCCGCCAACCCTGCCACCAACACGCCCACCCCACCCAACAGCCAATAGCGTTTCATGGTCCGTCTCCTTAGAGTCTCCCTGTGGACCGAACGGCTCGTTCCCACCCCTGTAGTGGGCGACGGGCGGCCCTCGGTAACAACAAAACCGGCCCGCGGCGCTCCATCCATGAATTATACCCTGGTCAGGGCCGAAACCCTTAAATGAGGGCCTTCCATGGGAAAGAATCCACAGGCCCAAGAGAAGGTCTCAACTTCTCCCTGGGGAATCCGGGGTGAGACTGAAACGGAGGACTGGCACTCGTTGGAAGCGGACACGCCGCCCGTCAGGCCATTCGTGGCCGCCTTCAGCGCCCCTTCCGAACCGTATCTCCTTACGGCGACGAGGCTTGGGCGCGAGCTGCTTGCGGAACCCGCCGCGGCGCACTCTGAATATCCGCAGGCTGTCTGAAGCGGACACCCTGCGGCTACAGCCATAAGGAGCAAAGTGTAGAAGCGCAAAAGTGCAAAGGGCGATCAAAGTCCAGGGGCCGAAACAGAAACAACCACCCGAAAACCATAGTTGTTGAAGCGGTTGTCCGGGGTGCGGTTGTTCCGGTACGCGGAGCGGCAGTAGTCCGGATTGCTGAGCCAACTACCGCCGCGCAGAACGCGATACTTGCCGGACGCCGGGCCTTGGGGGTCCGTCGCCGCCCCCTTCGGATAATCTCCGTACCAATCTGCGCACCATTCCCACACGTTCCCGTGCATGTCGTAGAGACCCCAGGCATTCGGCTTTTTCTGGCCGACGGGATGCGGCGTGTCGCCGCTATTGGCTTTGTACCATGCATAGTCACTTAGGGCGCTATCGGCGTCGCCAAAGGAGAATGCCGTCGCCGTGCCCGCGCGACAGGCGTATTCCCACTCTGCCTCGGTCGGCAGGCGAACGGTCTGGCGGGTTTTCTCGGAAAGTTTCTTGCAGAACTCTGTGGCATCGTTCCAGGAAACCATGTCCACCGGGTTTGTCGCGCCCCTGAACTGGCTCGGATTCTTGCCCATGACGGCCTCGTACTGGGCCTGGGTCACTTCCGTGACGCCCATGTACAAGGGTTTAGAGATAGTTACTTCGTCCTGCGGGCCTTCCTTCTTTGCACGGCCCTGCTCGGAATCCGGCGACCCCCTCATGAACTTGCCGGCGGGGATGAGGGCAAGTTTTATCGTGGCGGCGTTGCCCAGGTCCAGCGTGAGTTCCTTGGCACTTGGCGGTTCCGGCTGGGAGGTGTTCTTCGCCTGGACAGGCTGAGCTTCGGCTTCGGCCGAAACAGACACCACCGCCCGAAAACCGAGGGAGTTGTAGCGGTCGTCTGGGGGGTTCCAGAGCCGGAGCGCGGCGCGGCAGTAAGTCGGATCGCTTTCCCAACTACCGCCGCGCTCAACGCGAGAAAATTCTTCCGCCGGGCCTTGGGGGTCCGTCGCCGCCCCCTTCGGATAATCTCCGTACGAATCCGCGCACCATTCCCGCACGTTCCCGTGCATGTCGTAGAGGCCCCAGGCATTCGGCTTTTTCTGGCCGACGGGATGTGTCGTCTCACCGCTGTTGTCACCGTACCATGCGTAGCCGCCAAGGGCGCTGTCGTCATCGCCAAAGGAGAAATGCGTCGCCGTGCCCGCACGGCAAGCGTATTCCCACTCTGCCTCGGTCGGCAGGCGGACGGTCTTGCCGGTCTTCTCGGCGAGTTTCTTACAGAACTCCGTGGCATAGGTCCAGGAAACCATCTCCACCGGGTTTGTCGCGCCCTTGAACTTGCTCGGATTCGTGCCCATGATCGCCTGGTACTGGGCCTGGGTCACTTCGGTCACCCCCATGTAGAAGGGCTTGGAGAGAGTAACCTCGTGCCGGTCTTTTTCTTCGCCCATCATGAATTTGCCGGGTCGGATGAGGACCAGTTTCATCGTGACGCCGTTGCCGAGGTTCAAGGTCAGGGTCGCCTTCAGCCCAGGCGCCGGCGGCAACTTCGCCAGGGCGTCCTCGATTCTTTTCAGGGTCAGCGTGGCGGCCGTGCGGCCCAGGTCAGCGGCCGTGTGAAGGACTAGGAAACGCTGGTAGTACGCTAGGGCGTGGCCGAGCATCGCAGCCTTGCTCGCGGGTGTTGCCGCCTGGTCCGCGAGGCCCTTGTACCAGTCCCCCAATTCCGTGCACGCCGCTTCCGGCACGTCCACGATAGGCTTGGCGGCCGCGGGGACGTACTTGCGCGTAGCCTCGTCGCTGGTTTCATCCACGAACTTAGCGGCCTCGGCGGGGGTGTCCATATCCACAAGGTACACCCGCACCAGTTCTTTTCTGGAGGCCGCATCCTTGGGATTGGCATCCAGTTTTGCCTTGAGCGCGGCGATCTGTTTCGCGACCTGCTGCTGGGACGCCAGCCCCGCGAGTTGGGCCTGGATGGCCGCCCTGGATTCCGACTTGGTCGTCGTCGCTACGGCGAGCGCCTGTTTGAGCGTGGCTCCGGCGCCGTCGAAATCCCCCGCCGCGGTCTGGGCCTCCGCGAGGGCCTTGAGCGCTTCAATCAGCGCCTCGCCTGCCTTGGCCCTGGCCTCCGCACGCGCCGTGGCGTAAGAACGTTGGTATATGGCCGCAATCTTCTGGAGCGCCTCCACCTTCTTCCCGGGCACGCTGGCGGCAAGAAGTTCCATAGCCGCCTCGGCCGTGGGGTAGCCCGTGGGGTCCTTGACGGTCAGTTCGTGGGCTTTCTCGCACAAGAGCGTCAGAAACGCGGGCTGGTCCGCGGCCTTCTTTGCGTCCTCCAGCATCTGCTTGGCCAAGGCGACATCATCGGCCGGCGACGGGGTCGCGGCAACGCGATTGAGGTCATCTGCGTAGAGTTTGTTGAACGCGTCCGCGGCCTCTTCGGCCCAAAGGGGTGCGGCAGAGAAAAGGAGAATGGCTGCTGTCAGGAAACGGCACGCGCGCATATCATGCCCCCCAACCAGAGAACTGAGAGGTGGCTGACGGACATTCTCACCATGGGCCAGGAGCATGTCAATACCCTTGCCCGCTCCACCGGCCCGATGCGAGACCATCGAGTGCGTGAGTTCGAGCCGCACATTGAGCGGCGTATGTCTTTGCGTGACAAAGATAAAGCCCTTCGACGTTCTCGCCGAAAGGCTTTCTTGAAGATTGGTCAGGGCGACCCGGCTCCGCCAAGGCTACGCCGGGCAGGCTGGCACTCGTTCGAAACGGACACCGCACCCATAAGGCCCTTCGTGGCCGCCTTCTCGGGTCTCTGCCAGCCGTATCTCCTTACGGCGGCAGGGCTTGGGCGCGAGCCGCTTCCGGACCTCGCCGCGGCGTACTCCGAATAAGGCCCAGGCTTCTGAGCGACTGAATGTCCCTTGCCGCCGTAGCCCGCGAACACCTGTTGGCCTTCTGAATGTCTTTGTTGCTCGGCCGGCGGCCCGCCATGTACTCCGCGACAATCCACTTCTGCCGTTCATTCAGGGGAGGCTCACCCGCCGGTCCTTGAGGCGCCTCATTCTCGATGAGGCGCGCGGTGAGGCCCTTGGCGAAGCGGTAGGCGGACGGCGGAAAGGTAGGGCGTGGCCATAACCAAACTGCGTTTTCGGACCATCTCCCACGCCCGACAGTGGCACGATACCGCGGGCGACTGTCGGTGCTTGACAAGCGCCTGGAGGGGGGTACAGTAAAGTAAAGTCCGCTGCGGCGACCGGCCGGTTGGCGCAGAAAGGAGGACACGTCGTGTACCATGCTGTCCGAGCCTTGGGGCATGACGGCAAGACCGTGTGCGCGCAGTTTACGGGGAGGTGGTCACGGGGTGGATGGGTCTTGGTGCTGCTGCTGATCGGGCCCGGCATGGCGGCGGGAGAGGGTTTCGAGGACAAGGACCTCTCGCTTCGCCTGCCGGCCGCATTCAGCCGTTTCGCCACGTATTCCGACGTGGCCGCGGTTGGCGGCGCCTCGGCGGGGAGCCCATGGTCCACCTCGATCAACCCGGCCTCGCTCGCATGGCAACCCATCACGACTGACCTGCATCTGGCGCCGAGCGCCCAGTACGACCGTATTACCTTCAGGAACGGCACGACCCTGCACGTGACCAGCCAGTCGCTCTCGTGGGACACGGGCCGGTGCGGGGTTCTTCAGGTGGCGCTGGCCCAGGAGCGCAGCGCCCATGCCTCCACGCGCCAGGGCTTGGACGTCGACTTCGACATGGATGTGGCCCAGGCCCAGTGGGCGAAGCACCTGACGGACGATTGGGCCGTCGGGACGGCCTTCAGTTTCACGAAGTCCGGGTTGGGCTTCGACCTCCAGCACACCAGCGTCAGCGATTCCAACGGCGAGACGTACGCGTTCCGCGGCGGGGTGCTGAACCGGATGGCCAAGGGCCTACTGGGAGGCGTGGTCTTTGACTACGCGTTCTCGCGCGACCGGACCACGCTGTTTGACTTCATGGGCCTGGGTACGGGCGACATCCATATGGCCGACACCACGCACCAGTTCGTCCTGCGGCCGGGCATATCGTATGCCTACATGACGGATTCAACGGTGTACGCCGACTACCAGTTCGTCTCGTTCTCGAACGACACGGGGCGCCTTCAGGCCAGCCGCTTCCTGGTGGGTGTCGAGCAGGGCCTGGCCAAGGGGGTGTACGTGCGCGGCGGGGTGTCGCTGGACCAGCGGGGCAACGCGTCCTGGACCGCGGGGTTCGGCATCAGCCCGATGAACAACGTGTCGATCGACGTGGGCTACCAGGACAACATGTTCCCGGAACTGGCGCCGGAGTTCGGCCGTTCGCGGACGCTGGCGCTGTCTGTCTGCGTTTCCTTCTGAGAGGCGCTTGCGGACACGGTCTGCCCGGTCCGGAGTCCGGCCGGGAGGGTTGTGCCCGGGGCGGAGCGGCTCTCGGGCGAGCGCCCGCCGTGCGGGAGTCCGCGGCATGCTGCCCATCAACGCATTCTCGATACATGAACTCGTAGCGTTCATCCTGGTCACCCCGCTGGCCCTGATCTTCTACGTGACGTACTTCTTCCTGGGCCGGCACCGCGTGGACCTTCTGCTCGCCAACTGGCTGGCGTGCCTGGCGGCGGGCTGTCTGTTCTATCTGCTGGAGGACAACGTGGTGCCGGCGGGGGTCAGCGTCTGGGCCGTGCCCAACGCGGCCACGGTCACGCTGAAATGGTTTCGCCTGAACTTCGTGGTGGGACTCCTGGTCCTGGTGACGCAGTTCCATTTCGTGCTCTGCTACTGTCAGTCGCGGTACGCCGGCGGCATCTACATGGGGTGTGCCTACCTGGCCTGCTTGCTGGCGGCGCCTCTGATATTCACTCCGTTGTTCGTGAGCGAGCGCGCCGAGCCTCTGGGGGAGACAAGCAGTTGGAACAACAGTCTGCCCTGGATGCCCGAGGCCACTCCCTTGATGTTTGGGTATACATGCCTGTGGAATGCTGGCTGGATCGCGCCGGTGGTCTTGTTGTGGCAGCACCGACGACGGCGGCTGAGCCAGGCCGGGGAAGGTGCTGCGAGCATGGTCTCCCTGGTGCTGGCGGCATTCGTGATCCTGGGCGTGGCGGCGGGGGCGGATCTGGTTATGACTGTAACGGGCTATACCGGTCCGGCCACGAATCCCGGTGCGGTCATCATCATGGCCGGCATGATTACCATCGCCCTGGCGCGCGAAAGACAAGTGGCCGATCGGCACCAGAAGGGTCTGGAGACGGAACTGGGGATTGCCAGACAGATCCAGTCCGACCTGCTGCCGAAGACGCAGACGGGGCCGAGCGGGTTCGAGTGGGCCGGTTGGAGTCGGCCCGCGCGCGCGGCCGGAGGCGACTACTACGATCTGTTCCGGATGGCTGACGGCCGTTGGCTGCTGGCGATGGCGGATGTCAGCGGCCACGGCCTCGGCCCTGCTCTCATCGTCAACGAGACCCGGGCCCTGCTTCGAGCGCTGTCCGTGAGATGCCAGGATGCCGGAACCATCCTGATGTCGGCCCAAGGCCTCCTGGTCACCGACCTGCCCGCAAACCACTTCGTCACCTGCTTCGTGGGGGTGCTGGACCCCTCCTCCGCAACCCTTTCCTACGCCTCTGCGGGCCAGGGCCCGATCATCTTCTACAAGCGTTCGGCGGGCCGGTTCGACGAGGAACCTGCCACGTGCCTGCCGCTGATGTCTTCCGAGGCGCTGAACCGGGACTGCCAGGTGCGCCAGCGCCGTTTTGAGGCCGGTGATCTGCTGGTGCTGGTCAGCGACGGCTTCCTTGAGGCGCCCGACGCCACTCACAAACCCTTCGGCAACGACCGCCTGCTGGAGGTCCTTCGGGGCTCCCTTCACCTGCCGCCAGCGCAGGTCATTGACTGCGTTTGCCGGGAAGTGGAGCAGTTCGTGGGCACAGCGGAACAGCGCGATGACATGACGATAATCATCATGCGGAAGTGCCCCGCAACGCGCGGGTGTACGCAACTCTAGCGTTCGGCGTGACTTACAAATGGTTGGCGTGACTGCACAAACTTCGAACACGATGCCTCGCCCGTCGAGTCCTTCCTGAGCGCCTTTTGTGGATTCGTGGAACCGCATCTCCTTACAGCGGCGAGGCTTGGGCGCGAACGGCTTTCCGCAGTCGCCCGTGGATAAAGGACCTCTTCCGCGGGCTCACCTACGCTTGCGGCGGAGAACAACCCCCAGTCCGCCCAGGGCCACGAGCGCCAGCGTCGCTGGTTCGGGTGTGGTGAAATGGACGTACCAAGTGGTTTCCGATCCGACGCTGGGGTTCGAGACCTCGATCAGGTTGCCCATGAGCACCTGGCCGTTGTACCAGTGGCCCACGTTTACGTGCACGCCGTACTCGGACTCGACCAGCATGTCGATCATCTCGAAATCGAGGAATGGCCCCATCTGGCCCTCCACCGGTGCGGGCCAGAACCCGTCATCCAGCGGCATGGTCTCGTCGCCGGGGATGTCCACCTCTACGTCCCAGATGTCTTGTCCCGGAGCCGGTGTGAACGGGAACGGCCCGGGTCCCTTGAGTTGAATCCAGACGCACACGTAAGCGGGTGTCGGAGTGACCTCGGGCGGCACCGGCGCCGGCGGGTTCGGCGTGACAGGGATGGGGTAGAGAGTCGGGGTCGCCAACGCAACCGACCCGGTGAGCAGCACGGCCAAAGCCACCACAATTGTCCACCGTTGCATTTGTCTTCCTCCTTAATGCCGAGCCCTAAGCCTCAGGGGAGCCGGAGGACGCTTGCCTTCGGCCCGTAGAAAGTAATCCCCGAGCACCTTGCGGCCCCAGCGCACAAAAAGGCCCACAGGCACTGGCCTGCGGCCCTCACCCGGCCGACGCTTCACAGCCCCCTTAACCGACGGAAGTATAGCCTACGTTTCGGCCCGAGGCAAACAGATTGGGCATTTTTGGGCATTTTTTCTGACACGGGGGGACCCGGCTGGCGGCCGTCCGGGCCGGGCCGCCACCACGCTCCTCGCGCGAGACCGAAGCCCCCGCCGCCTCCGCCCCCGCTGCCGCCCTTGAGGGTCGAGTAGTCGGGACACGCTGGACCGCCAAATCCCCCTGGGGCAAACGCAAAGGGCTCCGGCACGTGCCGAAGCCCTTTCGTAATCTGGTCGGGGCGACTGGACTCGAACCAGCGACCCCTTGCACCCCATGCAAGTGCTCTAGCCAAGCTGAGCTACGCCCCGACCTTTTCGGGTCCGACTGGAGTTGATTATACCCGCTGCCGGGGCATCGTCAAACTCTTTCGATGGACATACTATGAAGATTTTGGCTGTAGCGCATCACACCCCTCTCCTGCCCGGTATGGGCAGCCACTCCAGCACACGCTGAATCTGGCGGTCCCAGCAGGCCCACTCGTGGCCGCCGGGACCTTCCTCGTACGTCAGTTCCAGCCCCACCTTCCGGGCGTTGTCGCGGAACCGCAGGTTGTCCTGGTATAGGAAATCCTCCGTCCCGCACCACTGGTAGAGGGCGGGTTTGGGTCCCCTGGACCGCGCGACCTTCCGCGCGAGGTGCAGCAGGTCATTCGCGCTCCCGCGCAGGGCCGAGAGGTCGCCGAAGACGTGCTCCAGTTCGCGGCGGAACTCGGGCTCGGCCTCCACCTGGGCCCGGCAAACCATATCGAGCGACCCGGAGAGGCTTGCGGCCGCCGCGAACACCTCGGGGCGACGCAGGGCGAGTTTGAAGGCCCCGTATCCGCCCATCGAGAGGCCGGCGACGAAGTTGTCCCGCCTCGCTGCCGACAGCGGGAAGAACGACCGGGCCACCGCCGGCAGTTCCTCGCTCACCAGCGTCCAGCAGCGGTGGCCGAAGCGGGTGTTGGCGTAGAAACTCCGCCCCACCGCCGGCATCACAACCGCCAAGCCCAGCGGCGCAGCGTACCGCTCGATGCTGGTGCGCCGCTGCCAGATCGTGTGATCGTCAGACAGGCCGTGCAGCAGGTACAGCGTCGGATGCCTGCGGCCGGGGACGGCCCACGGCACATCGCCCGCATCCTTGGTGGCCTGCGGCAGGATGACATCCATGCTGCACGCCAGGCCGAGCACATCGGAGTGAAAGTTGCAGTGAATCAAGGCCATCGCGTGACTCCTCCTGGGTTCGGCACGCAGGCCGCCGCCAGCGCAACGACCGCCGCGACCGCGATCAATAGAGCACTTTAAGGTTGAATAGTGGCGCGGCGGGTCTCCGCACCCGCCGCGCCGGCACGCAACGTTAGGCAGAGCGCGGCGGGGCCGGAGACCCGCCGCGCGAACACGCAACGTTAAACCGCTATAGCCCGTCATTCATGGCCGATACTTTACCGGCCCGCGCCGGGTGAGTCCAGCGCCGGGACTGCCTGCATCAAAATGAATCGCGGCGGGTCGGGCCTTCGCCCGCCATAGGGCTACGGCCCGCAGGCGGGAGACCCGCCGCGCCATCCTTACACTCGCGCCGCGCTATCCTTGCGTGCCCGCTGCGCTATCAGTTTCTGACCCGCCTCGCCTGCGGAGCGCCGGCCCGTGGGGGCGCGATTACTTCTCCCTCTCTTCCTTCTTCGCCTTGGTGCCCTTCGTGCCGCCCTGCCCCGCGTACGGGTCGTCGGTGTGGGCCTCCTTGAAGAACCGATCGGCCCGTGCGACAACCTCGGGGTTGGCCGCGGCGACATCGCGCGTCTCGCCGATGTCGGCCTCCAGGTCATAGAGTTCGACGGGGCCGCCGGCCTTCTGGCGCAATGCCTTGAAGCGGTCCATGCGCAGGGCCTGCGCGCCGCCGAACTCCCAGTACAGGTAGTCGCGCCGCTTCTGTTCGCCCCGTCCGGTCAGGGTCGGGACGAGCGAGACGCCATCAAGGTTGGCGGGCGGCGCCGCGCCGGCCAAATCGGCGAAGGTCGGGAACATGTCGCAGGACGCCCCCGGGAGTGCCGAGACCGACCCTGCCGCGATCCGTCCCGGCCAGCGGGCGACCAGGGGCGCCCGGATGCCGCCCTCGTACAGGTTGCCCTTGTTGCCCCGAAACGGCCCGGCGCTCGAGAAGAACTTCAGGCTGTGGTCCTTGCCGTTGGTGGGGCCGTTGTCGCTCGAGAAGATGACCAGCGTGTTCTCGTCGATCCCGTGCCGCTTGAGGCGCTCCAGGATTTTGCCGATGTCGGCATCCATGCGGGTGACCATCGCCGCGTAGATCTTCTCGGTTTCGGGCCACGACTGGTTCGCGTACGGCTCGATGCTCGGGACCTCGAAATCAGCATGCGGAATCGTGTAGGGGATGTAAAGGAAGAACGGCACGTCCTTGCGGGCATCGATAAAGGCCAGGGCCTTCTCGGTCAGGCGGTCGTGCGAGTAGTCTTTGCGTGCCCCGCCCGCGTTGCCCGGACAGGGAACCTGGCGCATTTCCTTGTCGGGCGGGAGGCCGCTGACCTGGCCCGTGTTGTCGAACTCCCACAGGTGCGGCAGGTAGTAACTGTGGACGATCGTCTGGTTGGGCTCGCCGAAGTAGTAGTCCCAGCCCTGCTTGTGGGGTGCGCCGGTGCCGGCGGGGTCGTCGCCGAGGGCCCACTTGCCGATGGCGCCGGTAGCGTAGCCGGCCGCCCGGAGGCACTCGGCGATCGTCACGTCCTCCGCCAGGAGGGGCCGGTGGTTGTTGGAACGCAGGCGCATGTGCCCCCCGTGCAGGCCGGTCATCAGCGAGCACCGCGAGGGGATGCAGACGGTGCCGCCGGCGTAGAAGTCGGTGAAGCGCATGCCCTCGGCGGCCATGCGGTCAACGCAGGGCGTGCGGATCATCTTCTGGCCGTAGCAGCCGACGTCGCCATAGCCGAGGTCGTCGGCCAGGATGAAGATGAGGTTGAGCCTGCGGCCCGCGACCGCCCCGCCCGGCGCCGGCCGCGCGCCGGCCGCCAGAGCCAGGCCCGACAGGCCGGCCTTGCCGCACAGCGAGAGGAACCCGCGCCGGCTGAGATCATTTCCAGACATCGGCATTTTATTCCTCCATAGCAGCGCCCGCATCCCCCGCACGGGCTACTTCGTACCGGCGACCTTGTCGAACTGGGCCTTGACCCAGGCGTCGCGCTTGGCGCGGAACGGCCCGTCCTCCTCGGCCAGGAGGGCGTAAACCTGGCCGTTGGGCAGGGCGACCCTGACCGTCTGGAAGATCTGCACGCCCCACCGCCGCGCTATCTCTTACGCGCCCGCCCCGCTATCTCTTACGCCCGCCGCGCTATCCCCCCAATAAAGCGCGGCGGGTCTCCCGACCCGCCGCGCTTGACAAATGACAAGTGACAAATGACAACCAGTTAGAACTCGTACTTGAACTGGAACCCCCAGACGCCGTCTTCATGGTGGTTGACGACGTTGCCGAAGTGTCCCCAGCCGAAGGCGAACACCGCATGCGGATTGATGATGATCGCCGCGCAGATGGCCTGCCAGTCGTCCTCATCGCCCACCAGCCTGCCGAGCGTCCGGTACGGGTTCTTCTTCTGCCGGTACTCGTACGAGAGGGCCAGCCAGTCGGTCACCAGGACGCAGACGTCGCCTTCGCCGGTCAGCCTGTAGGCATCGCCGAAGCCGAGGTACCCCAGTTGTGCCGCCTGGCTGAAGCGCAGGCCGCCGGAAAGCATGAGCGGCCGGCCGAACGCCAGCGTCGGGAAGCACTTCGTGGCCGTCAGCGTGAAGTCCGTCCCGTTGTTGCGAGCGAAGCCCAGTGCCCGCACGCCGCCGAACAGCCGCCGGTCGATGTCCTGCACGTTCGGGTTGTACTTGAAGACCACGCCAGCCGTGATCGCCGGGATCATCGGCGTCTCTTCCACCACCTGGCCGCGCAGGCTGAACGCGTGCATCACCACGTGCTGGAACCCGATGTCGATGGTGGTGTGCCTTTGCACGTCCTGCGGGAACTCGCCCAGATTCAGCGTGCCGAACATGTAGGCGAACTCAATCCGCCGCAGGAACGTCTCGCTGACGACGAACTGCTCCACGATCTTTCCGCCAATGTTCACCAACGTGTACGATGCCGCCGGCGGGGCCACCACGGTCCCCGGAGGGCCGGGGTTCACCAGGTAGGCGAACGGCACGAATAGCGCTCCGCCCGCCCCCTCGACGGTGTGCAGCGGAAGCGGCGGGCCTCTCTGGGCAGGCGCCGCCGGGGGCGCGGCCGAAGGCGCACCGCCGCCGGACTCGCCTGCCGCAATTGCCGCCGCCATCGGTCCGAGCGCCAGCGGCGCCGCGTCCGCCGCCTGCGCCGCATCCGGCGCGACGGCCGGCGTGTCCGTCTCGGCGCTCCGGGCCGCGGGACCCAGGAGGAGCGTCGTCTCCTGGCCTCCGGCCTCGCCTTCGCCCCACGCGGGCGACCAGGCAAGGACCAGCATCAGTGCCGCACAACCGACCGCCCATCCACCCCAGCGACCGGCTCGTCCGCCCCGCATCTTTCTCGTGGTCATGGTGTCTCCTTTACAGGTTCGAGATGAAGCAGTCTTGGATTCGGGCACCTGAATGATGAGTTTCTATGGACCGATAGGCCGCGTGTCAACAAAAAAAACCCCTCAAAAAAAACCCCCGGAACCCTGCGGTGATGCCGGGTTCCGGAGCCGGTTGCCGAGGAGCGTCACGGCGCCGTCGGTCACGCCGGGTCCCTTGGCAATCCCTTCGACAGGCTCAGGGCAGGCCGGATGTTTTTTCGGTGCAGCCCCGCCGCGGCGGCGGTACTTTATCCACATGCGGTGCATCCGGATGACAATCGCCTACGACGGCACGAACTACCACGGCTGGCAGGAGCAGCCGGGGCAGGTCACCGTCCAGGGCACGCTCGCTCAGCGGCTCGGGACGATCGTCCGCGAGAGGCCGGCGCTGGAGGGCGCGGGGCGGACCGACGCGGGCGTCCATGCGCTGGGGCAGGTTGCGGCCTTTAAGACCGAGCACGAGATTCCGCTGCCGCGCCTGCTTGCCGCCGTCAACAGCCGTCTCCCGCCCGACATCGTCGTGACCGACGTGCGGGAGGCGCCGCTTGAGTTCCGCCCCTCGGTCGATGCCGTGAGCAAGCATTACCGGTATCGCATATATCGCAGCCCCTTTAAGCCCGTCTTCGAGGCCCGGTACGTGTGGCACTGGTATCGGCCGCTCGCGCTCGGGCCGATGCGGGAGGCCGCGCGGCTGCTGGTGGGCCGGCACGACTTCAAGAGTTTCGAGGGCCGCGGCTCCGACCGCGAGGAGACCGTCCGCGAGATCCTCCGCCTTGACATCCAGGAGGTCGGCAGCGAACTCTGGTTCGAGGTCGAGGGCGACCGCTTCCTCTATAGAATGGTCCGCAACCTCGTCGGCACGCTGACCGAGGTGGGCCGCGGACACCGCCCGCCCGAGTGGGCGGCCGAGGCCCTCGCGGCGCTCGACCGTACGGCCGCCGGCCCGACCGCCCCGCCGCAGGGGCTGTGCCTTATGGAGGTCAGGTACCACGGTGACCAGGTTCAGGGGGTATGACCATTAGTCGTCATATCTTGATATTCATGGCTCTCGGGCTGATGCCGACGGCGCCGCTCGCCTGGGCGGGCGGTGTGCCGACCGATGCCGACGGCGTCTTCGCCGAGCGTTTCGACGGTCCGCCGTCGCCGCGATGGGCGCTTCTTGCGAGCGCCGATCCGCCGGGCTTGCGATGGAGCCGGCCCGATGAGCGGCCAGGATTCCATTTCACCAATTCCGGCCAGGGATACGCCGTCGCCTCGTGGAACGTCGGCACCCGGCCGATGGAGATGGCATGGGAGGTCGTGCTGGATCGCGGCGTGCGGCAGGACTGGCGGTACCCGGGGGTGTGGGTGGGTCTCGCCTCGGCGCCGCCCGGCAAGATGACCAGCCGCGACATCGCCATCGTCATTGCCGTGCACCAGGCCGGGGTGACGGCGTCGGTTCGAAGGCCCGTCCTCGGCGAGGTGTATGAGCCGAACGTCAACGCGACCGGTTACCCCAAGGCTTACAGCCGCATGGGCGACCGGGACCTGTCGCCGCGAGGCGTCCTGAACGTCGGCGGGGCGGGCGGACACTTCTACAGCATCCAGTGGCCGACCACCGACCTCGGCGGCACGCACCTCAGGATGCAGATGAGGCGCGACGCCGACGGCGTTCTCACCATGAGCGTAAGCCGCCCCGACTACAAGGACGGTCGCGAGCCGTGGTGGAGCGGCCGGTGGCAGATGACTCCCGAGGCCGCCGCCGTGCCGCTTCGGTACGTGGTTGTCAAACTCGTCCACAACCCGGTGGACCCCGAGAAACTCAAGAGCCAGCCCAAAGGCGACGACGTTATCTCGGGGACGGTCGGCGCTATCCGGGCGCGCGTGCTGGCGGTCTCCGCGCCCGAAATCGCCGCCGTGAAGGCTGCGGGTCCTGTCCTGGCGACCGGGGCGGTCGTAACCGTGAAGGGCTCGGGGTTCCTCCCCGGCGCGGCTGTTGAGGTGGGCGGCAAACCGGCATCGCAGGTAACAGTCATTGGCGAGGGGGAACTCCGCGCCATGCTCCCCGCGCTGGCCGCGGGCCGGCGGCATGACCTGTGCGTGATCAATCCGAACGGCCTCTGGGCCGAGGCGCCGACCGGTCTTGCCTGCGGCCGATGGCTCGAGCGCGTCGAGCCGCGCGAGGCCCTGCCGCAGGGCGGCGACATCGTCACGGTCTCTGGCGGAGGGTTCGAGAAGGGCACGTTCATCTCGTTCGCCGGCAAGCCCGGCGAGATCGTCGAGATCGTTGATGCCGGCCAGGTCCGCGTGCGCGTGCCGGCAGGCGCTCAGGGTCGCGCTGCCGTCGCGGCGGTGACGGGCGGCGAGGTGTTTGCCGGGTCGCCCGACTTCGGCTATGCGGGGCACCCATACCTGTTCTTCAGGGCCGATGAACTGGCCGGCCTTCGCAGGAAGTTCGGCGAACCGGCCTTCGCCGACTACCGCAAGGCGATGCTTGCGATGGCCGACGGAGTTCCAATCGGCGGCGCCGACACCGAGAAGAGCGGCAAGGCCGGCATCCAATCGCTCCTGTGGGCTTACCTCCTGACGGGCGACGCGGCGTACAAGTCGCGGCTGATGGAGGTGCTGGCGGCCGAGTGGGACGACCTTCGTCACACGGAGTTCCGCATGATGGCTGCGGCCGACATGGCCATGGCGTACGATGCGATCTTCGCTGAACTTACCCCCGCTGAGCGGACGAAACTTCAGCGGTACCTGGAGCGGGCCGCAGGGGTATATGTGGCCGAGACCGGCGCCGGCCGCTGGTGGTACGGTTGCGGCGCGAACGGGAGCAATACGGTGGCGGTTGGCGCGGCGGGGGGCGGCATGTCGGGCCTGGCCCTCATGCACAGCACGCCGGTGGCCGCCGAGGCTGCCCGCCGCGCGCCGGAGATGGTCAGGAAATGGTACAAGGCTATTTCGCCCGACGGCGGGTGCGTCGAGGGCTCTCTGTACTGGAACTACGGCCTGAGCCACCAATTGATGCTGGGCCACGCGATTGCGGGGGCAACGGGCGATGCGCAGGGTCTTCTCGATACGCCGGTCCTCCGGAGGAACGTCCGGTTCGTCGAGACGCAGTTGGGCGGCGACGGCAACCTCTTCACCTTCAACGACACGCAACCGTGGCTCACGGGCGTCTCGATCTGCGCGGATTTCGGCAGCCGCTTCGACCAACCGCTGATGCGCTGGATGGCCGATTATATGGCTCGGCAGATGGCGACGGCGGGGGCGGCGAAGGAGGCTCGCGGCCCGCTCTGGCAGGCGTTCCTGTGGCGCGACCGCACACCGGCGCCGCGCGACTTTCCCGGCGTGCCTACGCTCGCGAAACTCGATGTGATGAACTGGGGCGTCATGCGGTCCGACGCGTCGTTCACCCCGCGACTGGTCGTCGGCGTGAAGGGCCACGGCGGCGACCTGACGCACCATGCCCAGCAGGACCTCGGCAGTTTCGTCCTCCAGGCCCGAGGCGAGGCGTTCCTGATCGACCCCGGCTACTACCAGCCCAAGGACACCGCCCACACGCTTCCGCTGGTGGACGGGAAGGGGCCTGGTGACGGCAGGGGCGCTGTGGCCGCATCGCCCATTGCGGCCGCGTGCGAAAGCGGCCCGTGGCGGTCAATGACCGTGGACCCGACCGCGGCCTGTCAGAAGCAGGGCAGCGCCCGGCGCGTCCGGCGGATCATAACGATGTGCGGTGATGCGGCCGTCGT
Organism: uncultured Anaerolineales bacterium; assembly: GCA_964353455.1. Lineage (GTDB taxonomy): Bacteria > Planctomycetota > Phycisphaerae > FEN-1346 > FEN-1346 > CAYGWP01. Next base: position 1,702 of record CAYGWP010000512.1, on the reverse strand, counting down.
GGTGCTGGACGACATCGTCGCCGCCGAAGGTCAGCCCGGCAAGGTCACCGCTCAGTTCCAGTGCGGCTTCAAGGCCGAGGTCGGCGCCGACAAGCGGTCGGCATCGATCCAAGGCAAGCGGTCGCGGCTGTGGATCCTGACGTTCGGCCCGGTTAGCCTGGGCGGCGCTGGGGCAAGCCCGGCGATGGAACTCCGCGCCGTCGGCCCGAACGATTGGGGCAGGTCATGGATATTCAGGTCCACCGGCGTCGAGTGGTACAGCGTTACTGGCGAGTACATTGCCGATGCCGCCGCACCGCTCGTGACGGTGCTCGTTCCGGCGGGGCCGGCCGATGGACCGCCGCAGGTCGAGGTCCGGCGCAGGGGCGATTCACTGGAGGTCCATCTCGGCGAAGGGCGGACCGCGCGGTTCGCCAAGGCCGCCGACGGATGGCAGTGCGTTCACCCGTAAGGACCGCATGAAAATCGTACATATCATCACGCGTCTTATCCTCGGCGGGGCACAGGAGAACGCCATCCTGACGTGCCTGGAGCAATCGCGCCTGGGGCACCAGGTGACGCTTCTGGCGGGGCCGCCGCTCGGACCGGAGGGGAGCCTGCTGGAGACCGCCCGCGCGATGCCGTTTCGGACGGTTCTCGTGCCGCCGCTTCGCCGCGCGATCCGCCCGTGGCACGACATCCCGGCATACTGGGACCTTCTGAAACACTTCCGCGACATCCGCCCCGACGTGGTCCACACGCACTCGTCGAAGGCCGGAATCCTCGGCCGCCGCGCAGCGCGGGCGGCAGGCGTCCCGCGAATCATCCACACGATCCACGGCCTGCCGTTCGATGCGTACCAGGGGGCGCTGGCGAATTTCATGTATCGGGCGGTGGAGCGGCGGGCCGCGCGCTGGTCGCATCGGATGATTGCCGTCTCGGCCGATATGGCCGACCGGGCCGCGGCCGCCGGCCTTGCCCTGCGCGAGGCCATCGACGTGGTCTATAGCGGCATCGACACCGAGCCGTTTCGCGCGGCTGCCGGGTCGCCGTGGCGACTGCGGGGCCAGTGGGGCGTGGGCCCCGATGACTTTGTGTTTCTTAAGATCGCGCGGTTGTTTCCGATGAAGGGCCACGAGTTGGTGCTGCCGGCGTTTGCCGAGGTGTTCCGCCGGCATCCGCGGGCGGTGCTGGTCCTGGCGGGCGAGGGCATCCTGCGGCGGCGACTTGAGGCCGAGGCGTTCAGGCTGCGCGTGGCCGACCGGATCCGGTTCCTCGGCCTCGTGCCGCCGGACCGCATTCCGGGCCTCGTGTGGGCGGCCGATGCCGTGGTGCACGCGGGCCTGCGGGAGGGCCTGGCGCGGGTCCTCCCCCAGGCGGGGTTGTGTCGCCGGCCGGTAGTAGCCTATGATATAGGAGGAGCGCGGGAGGTCGTCCGCGACGGGGAGAACGGGTATCTGCTTCCGCCGCCGGCCCCGGGGGCGAGGGGCGAATCGGCATGGCGTCCGCTCGCCGAGGCGATGGCCCGCCTTGCCGCCGCCCCGGCGGCCGCGCGCGGCATGGGCGGGCGATGGTCCGACGATGTGCTGCGGCAGTTCGACTACCGCGAGGCCGCGCGGCAGATCCACAAGACCTATGATGCCGCAGGGCGGGTTTAACGGGGGTGGCATGGTCACCCGCTGTTGGGTGACCATGCTTCCGGGCGATAAGCATGGTCACGCAG
>CAYGWP010000511.1:0-15054 GCA_964353455.1 uncultured Anaerolineales bacterium | reverse complement strand
CGTAGGGCTACGGCCCGCAGGCGGGTCGCCGCGCTCCACGAAGATTCGGGTTCCGTAGAGTCCGGCGGCATCGGCCGCGCGCCGGGCGGAGTCCACGGCGGCAGGGTCGGACAACTGGACGTAGATCACGAGTTCGCTTGCCTTTGCCAGCGCAAGGGCGAGTTCACATTGCGTATCATCAAGCAGGGCGACCACGCCGCGCGTCGAGCCGATCTGCTTGAGCATCGCCTCGGCGCCGGCGGGCGCGGCCGCACGCCCGGCCGAGGGGATGACCAGTGCGCACGCCGCAACCGCCGCAATGGAAACGGACCGGACAAGGGCGACCGGATGGCACATGGCAGCCTCCTTTCGGGCGCGCGGCCCGACGCCTGGGTGCAAGCATCATAGCGTCGGCAGGCCGCAAGGGCAAATCCGTTCGGCGAAATGAGCCGCTTGCCCGCAGCGCGGGGGTACTGTACACTACTGCCGCAGCCGGCGCCGCCAAGTCCAATCAAGGGGGCCGCGGATGAAACGTTGCGAGAAGTGCGGGTCGGAGGCCTACGACGACAAGGAGTCGTTCTGCGCCGCGTGCGGCGGGGCGCTGCGTGCGGCAGCGCCTGCGGCGGCCGGGGCGCCTGCGGCGGCTCCGGCGGGCGATCTTATGGAGCAGGCCGAGACGATTCCCCGCGACAAGGCCAAGGCCGTGGCCGAGTACCGCCAGGAAGTCCTCCAGCGGTGGTCCGACGGCGTCCTGGACGGTCACGACCGCCGGGCGCTGGATGAGAAGCGGGACCACCTGCGTCTGACGCAGGAGGAGGCCCGGACCGAGGAGCAGGAGGCGCTCTCTGCCCCGGCCGGCGAGGCCGATGTCTGCGACGACGAGGGCCGCCCGCCCGCCGTCGCGATCGAAATCAATGATAACCATTTCTACATGGAAAATATGGCCGCCGTCCTTGACTTCCGTTTCGTCAACGGGACCGACCAGGCCCTGAACAACGTTTGCCTGAGGGTGACGGGGCAACTCGTCGGCGCGGTGCAAGAGTGTACGATGCGTCTGGCCGCGCACAGGGATGCGCGGCACCGGATGCAGTTGAGGCTCGATATTCCCGGCGAGATGCTTGTGGACCTTGCCCTGAAGTACGAACTCGGCGGCGAGCCGTTCTGCTGGACCGCCCAGGCGGTGCTCATGGTGCTGGCGCGGCCTGAGAACCTCCAGAGCCTCGTTGTCCAGATCGACCAGAGCGTCCGCCCCGAGGGCGGGAGCAAGATCTTCGGCAGCAGCGTCAGCCAGGAGGCCAAGCAGGTCATCTCCGAGGGCCTCGTCAAGGACGTGAACCAGATCATGCACCGGTCGTTCAGCGACCAGTGGACGGCGCTGTCGCTGGCATTCGACGAGGATGAGACCCGCCGCCAGCGCGACAAGGAAGGCCGGCCCGTCCGCGTCGTCAGGGGCCATGTGCCGCCGCGCGCGCCGATGGACCGGGCCGCCATCATCTCGTCCGCCGAGCCCGACGCCCCCCGCGTGTGCCTCCTCGGCATCCCCGAGATTCGCCTGGGCCGCAGCCGATCCAATAGCGACATCTCGCTGGTCGTCCTGCCGAGGAACCCGGAGAACGACAAGTTGTCTTTTCTGATCAGCGGCCACAAGGGGCCGCACTGTGTCCTGTCGCTTCGGTCCGACGGCCTTTTCCTCGCCGACCAGGACACCAGGAACGGCACGGAACTTAACGGCCATGCCGTGCGCGGCGAGGTCAAGGTGCCGCTTGACCAGCCGTCCGTCGTGGACGTGGCGAAGGCACTGCGCCTGCGGCTGATTCCGTTCAGGGATGCTGAAGACCAGCCGGGATTGGACCCGAAGCGTTACAGCGCCCTGGGTTCCGCCGACGATCTGTGGCAGACGGCGGCGCGCCTGAAACTACGGTCGCTCATGATCCGGCGCGTCGATAACCTGGCCGAGGATGAGAAGTACCTCGTCGTCTATCGCTGGGCCAACGTCGGCCGCGGGCAAGGCAGCGAACTGCTGGTGCGCGACCCGACGGCGGGCCTCCGCCGCGCGCACGTCCGCATCATCCGCCTTGGCGGCCAGTTCTGGCTCGAAAGCCTCGTCCAGGACAAGGGCGTGACGGCCGACGGCATCGGCGTGCCTCGTGGCTGCGCGTGCCCCCTGGCGCTCGGCATGAAGGTTACCTTCGGCAACATGGGCGGCACCGTGAAGGAGTTTCAGCAGATCGGGCGGTGAAACCCCCGAAGCCCCCATTTAGCCGGTCGCCTTGGCGACCGCGTGTTGGCATGGGGGCAGTTTGTGCCTCATATCGAGGGCCATAATTCCTTTTGCGACAACGACTTATGAAAATCTCGGGAAAGAGAGGGATATTCCGGGTAAGTGAGGCAAGAAAAGTCCTTGACTTGCGTATCTCATTGCGACAGACTCCACGGCAATTGGAAAGGGGACATCTCTACGGAATCCTGTCATGGCTGACTATCTGACACTGGAAGAAGCGGCGGACCGGCTTGGGGTCGAGTACAAGACCATCTATCGCCTGGTCCGCGGCGGCGAGATACCCGCCGGCAAGATCGGTCGCATCTACCGCGTCCGGGCCGAGGACCTCGACGCCTACTTCGAGAAGCAGAAGGAGCGGGTCGCCACCGAGGCCAAGCGCGGCCTGACGGCCCTGGAGGGCCTGCGGTGCGGGGCCTGTGGCAAGGCGATGGTGAGCGAATTGTCGGTCGGCGGCCCATGCGAGGAGTGCGGCGGCGAGATCTGCCAGGCCTGCTGGTCGATACGGAAAATCAGGGTTTGCGAAGAGCACCCGGCGGAAGAGCCGGAGGAATCGACTGAAATATGCCCCGCCGCTCCCGCGGCGGGCTCGGCTGCTTCCATTGCCCCCGCGCCGGTCGAGAGGCCGGCCGCGAGGGAAACGGTCGAGCAGACGGTCGCGCGGCTGCGTGCCGAAGGCCGGCCCGTCGCGACGGCGGCCGAGGCGCGCCTCGCGGAGGAGACGTTCCTCCGGTCGTTCGGCCAGCGGCTCGACGAGATCGACGAACTGCCGGACCCGCTGTCAGGTCTGGCGATTCCGCTGCGCGACGCCCGCGTGGCGCACGAGATCGAATCGCCCCAGCGCGACGACGGCCACGGGCCCCTGAACCGCGCCAGCCGCTTCACCCTTCGCACCGGCGGCTGGGGAAAGCCCAAGGGGTGCCTGGTGCTTGAGGCGCGGTTTCTGGCGCGGCCCGAGACGCTCCGCACGCAGGGGTACGACGTCGAGCCGGTCGGCGAATCAGAACTTAGTGCATATCTGAATTCCTTAATCGTCGGGACCGAGGGCAAGGAAGGTTTCCGCGTCGTCGTCGTGGCCTCGCCGACGGGCTGGACAGAGGATGCGGCGGCCGTGGTCGCCAAGCGGCATCACGCGAAGGCGTTCCGCGACCGGCGGGCCGCCCTGGCGCTCGGGGACCTTGCGGCCGACCGGGTCATCATGGATGAATCCGACAAGCGCCTCTGGCCGTTCTGGCCGCTGGTCGCCCCTGCCCGGTATGCCGCGGAGTTGGCCCGGTGCATCGAGGAGATCCGCGAGGCCGTCCAGCGCAAGAACGCCGTGACGCTGGCCGGTGCGGTCCGGTCCTGCCGGGCCGACGCGAGTTGGGTCCGCGCCGCGTTCGGCGAACTTGCCCGCGGCGGGGAATTCACGCTATATGAGGCCAAGGACTCCGGGCTGGTGATTTCCAGGACGTGACCGAACCTATTGAAAACGATTCATCTAACGGTGAAAGGAGACGGACCATGACGCCGCACAGAGTTGCGATCGGGATTCTTGTCGTGGTGGCGGCCGCAATGCTCTCAGGATGCGGCCCGGACCGGCGGCACGAGCCGGATTGGCCGGGTCCGCGTGCGCAGCCCGTGCGGCCCGGGCCGGAGTTCCAGACGCCGCCTCCTCCGCCGCCGCAGGAGGTGGTGCCGGTGCATCCGCCGGCCCAGCGGCCCGACGTGGTGACGGGTTTCCGTCCGCCGCTGAAGGGCCAGATGTCGGACGCCGAGAAGCAGCGGATCATCGAGCAGACGCTCCTTAACCTCCAGCGCCTCATCGTGAGCGCGGATGAGCGGCTGGTGCTCTCGACGGGCATCGAGCCGTCGGACGCCGCACGCAACGCCCTCACGCAGAAACTGGCCGAATTGGGCTTCAAGGTCATCCAGAGCACGTCCAGCATGGGCTCGGCGCCCTCAGAGAGCATGCAGGATGCGTTCCGAAAGGCGAACGACTGCAATATCGCAATCGTCGTCCAGGGCGACTCGAAGAAGCAGGACAAGTTCGGCAACTTCTGGTCCTTCGAGAGCAACATGAACGCGAAGGTGCTGAACCTGGCGACGCACCAGGTGATCGCGTCGCGGACGATCCTGAAGCGCGGACGCAGGGCCCTCGATGAGCGACAGGCCGCCGAGGACGCGCAGGAATCAGCCGCAAAGGACCTCGCCACCTACCTGACGGACGAGGTCGTCCGCAAGTGGGAGGCCACCAGCCTCGTGCGCGTCAGCATGTATGTCGGCAACATCGACAATGCCGACCAGGCCGACGACCTGCGCGTCGGGCTCCAGGCCCGGCCGGGCATCTACTACGTATCGCTCGAATTCTGGGACGACAAGCAGCAGTTGGCCGTGTACGAAGTTCTCTGCCGCTTCGACGTCGAACGGTTCCTGACGGCCTACGTGTCGGAACTCCGCAGGGGCGGCATAGAGATCAAACGCATCGAACGCAAGGGCGAGGTCATCGACGCCCGACGCAGGCACTGGCAATAACCGTTGCCAAAGACCACGCGAAACCATAGGGAGATCACGCCATGAGAACGCATGCACGACTTTCTGCCGCAATCCTCCTCGGACTCTTCGTGACGGTCCTGGCATCGGCGCCGCCGGCCGCCGCCAGCGAGGAAGACACCGTACAGCGGGCCATGGATGTCGCCGTTGCACAGGTCCAGGACAGCCTGGCTGCAAGGCGGGCCGAAGACCCCAAACGATTCGCCGACGTGCCGAACGTGGCGGTCATCCCGCTGCGGCGCGACACCGACAACCTCTACGCCACCAACGCCATGAAGACCGCCCTCACGAAGTCCCAGTTCAAACTGTTCACGCGCCTCGATGAGACGTGGGACAAGTTGCTGGCCGAGATCGAGTGGGGCGTCAAGCGAGAGGACGTGATGGACTCCGCCACGGTCCAGAAGTTCGGCAAGATCAAGGGCGTCGATGCCATCCTGTACGGCGACATCTGGGAATCGGGCCTCAACCTCTGGAGCATACGCGGCTACGTCAAGATGACCGTCCGCATGGCCGACGTTGAGACCGGCCAGATACTCTGGTCGAGCGGCCCGGTGGTCGGCGAGGCGTACATCCACTGGAGCGATGCCATCATGGAGTTCTGGCGCTACCCGCTGCTGCTGATCGGGGCGCTCCTGGCGCTGATCATCATCCTGCTCATATTGCGCGGCCTGACGCGCGCGGTCCGGCACGCCGCGCGGCCGCTGTAGCCGCCGGGCTCCGGCGCGGTTAAGGAGAAACGCATGGGAATCTTCACCGACAAGTGCAGGAACCCGGAGTGCAACATGCGGGTCCGCAAGGGTTCGCGGTTCTGCCCGCACTGCGGCGGAAACGCCCCCAGGGGCCTGGCCATGTGCGGGGCTTGCAAGGCCGAGGTCAGCACCGCCTCGAAGTTCTGCTGGCGGTGCGGGGCCGACCTGGCGATCATGAGCAAGCCCATCCTCATCGAGGACCGCTGGTCGCGCAGGCCCGAAGACTTCGCCGTCCGCGTCGATGACCAGGACATCCAGGGCTGGCTCACCAAGCCCCTCATCGTCGAGCACGGAACGCGGGCGCTCCTCTTCCAGAACGGCGAGTTCAAGGGCGAACTCGGCGAGGGACGCTACGACATGGGCGGCTTCCTCAGCAAACTCCGCAACTTCCTCGTCCACGAGCCCGCCAGCGCCATCATCTGCGATGCCGGCGACGTCATCATCGACGTCGAGAACGGCGACCTCTGGACCGAAGACGGCCAGGAGGTCGGCACCGCCGAGCGCCTCGTCTTCCGCGCACGCGACCCCGACGCCATGTTCGTCAACCTCTTCAAGGGCCGGAACCGCGTCGAACTGGCGGACCTCGAATCGCAGATGGCCGGCGAAGTACAGATGCTCCTCGCGGGCATCGTCCACCAGTACCCGACCGTGGACCTCTTTACGAAACTTGAGATCCGCAACCGCATCGAGCAGGACCTCCGCGAGACGATTGCGCGGACCCTGACGCGGCTGGGCCTGGAACTGGTGCAACTCAGGTTCATCCGCTTCTTCGGCGAGGCGTACGAGAAGATCCGCCGCGAGAAGGCCGAACTGAGGCTCGCTGAGGAGGAGGCCGAACTTACGATCGCACGCACACGCCTCGGCCAGCGGCTGCGCGAAAACCTCACCGAAGACAAGATGCACGCCTTCAAGACCGAGAAGGACTTCGAGGACTTCGTCCGCCAGACCGAGCATGAACTCGGCATCAAGCAGGTCATCCGCGAAGACGAGATGGAACGCCTGAAGGAGCGATTCCGCTTCGAGCGCGACCGCGAGGGACTCCTGCGGCGGATCGAAATCGAAACCATCTCCGACAAGGCCCGCCGGGACAGGGCCTGGGAAGAACTCATCTCCGAGGAGCGGCAGCGCGACGAGGGGCACACACGACAACTCCGCCGCGAACTCGAAACCGCTAAGACTGATGCCGAGAAACGCAAAATCCAACTGGAACTCGAGCGCCTCGAAAACATCGAGGACATCCGCCAGGCCGAGGAGGCGCTCCGCCTCCGCGAGGAGGTCGAGGAACTCGACCACAAACGCGCCCTCGACGCACAGGAGGTCGAGGCCAGGACCCTCGAGGCCCGCGGCAAGGCCACCGCCGCAGCCCTCCTTTCAATCGTCGATGGCCCGGCCGCAGACCGCATCGCACGCCTGGAGGAACTCCGCGCCCAGCAGAACATGACCCCCGAACAGATACTGGCCGTGCTCTCTGCCGCCTCCCCCGATGCCGCCGCAGCGCTCGCCAAGAAGTACGAGGCCGAGGGGCAGGTGGCGGTCGGCGAGGCGCGGATACTCAAGGAACATCTGGCCGAGATCCGTTCCATCTACCAGAACGAGGCGAACCGGACAGAGCGCGTCGCACGCGTCGCCATGCACGAGATGGGCGGCGTGGCCGTCACACGCGCCCAGGCGCCGCACCATGCCGCTCAAACGGTCGTGACCGGCGGTGGCGGCATGGGGCCGCCCGTCGTCATCAACGTCCCGTGTTGCAGACACTGCAACGCCCAACTCGAGGGCGACGGCGCCTTCTGCTCCCAGTGCGGCAAGCCGCAGAAATGATGACTCACACTTAACATTTAGCCGGCGGACTTGTCCGCCGCGTGTTGTCTCCCTCTCCCCTCGCGGGAGAGGGCCGGGGTGAGGGGGCCGTTTGAGTGCCACGGGTCACTCGTCAACCCGTGGTGACGGAGCCTCTCGACAACATTGCTTCATGCTTTGCGCGGCGGGTCTCCCGACCCGCCGCGCCGGGGTAAGGGCCGACAACTGATGTTCTGCGGCAAGTGCGGACAGGAAAACTCGGACGGCGTGCGGTTCTGCACCGCGTGCGGGGCGGACCTCAGCACGCAGACCCCGCGGCGGGCGACCGGCGGCGAATCGCTCGACGGCGACACCGTTGTCGCTGAGCCCATCGGGCCCGGCACGGTCCTGGCCGGCCGGTACAAGATCGTCGAGAAGGCCGGCTCCGGCGGCATGGGCGAGGTCTGGAAGGCCGAGGACGGCGAACTCGGCATCGCGGTCGCCGTCAAGGTCCTGCCGATGGTCCTTGCGCGGAACCAGCCGAGCGTCGCGGGCCTCAAGCGCGAGGCGGCCATCAGCCTGCGCCTCGCGCACCCGCACGTCTGCCGCCTCCACGATTTTCACGCCGACGCCGACACGAAGTTCCTCGTGATGGAGTTCATCTCCGGCTGCACGCTCGAGGCGATCCTGGCCGCGCAGCCCGGCCGCCGTCTCCCGTGGGAGATGCTGGAGCCGATCGCCCGCCATGTGGCCGCCGCACTCGACTACGCACACGACCTGCGGCCGCCGGTCCTCCACCGCGACGTCAAACCCTCCAACATCATGGTCGCGTCCGACGGCACGGCCAAGGTCCTCGACTTCGGCATCGCCCGCGAACTCAAGGACTCGGTCACCCGCGTAACCGGCCGCGAGACCACCGGAACCCTTCTTTATATGTCGCCTGAGCAATACTCCGGCAAGGACCCGACGCCGGCGTCAGACATCTACTCCCTTGCGGCCACCCTGTATGAGTGCCTTGCCGGGCACCCGCCGTTCTACCGCGGGGCGATCGGGCATCAGTTGCTCCATGCCGAGCCGCCCCCCATTCAGGGCCTCGCGGACCACATGAACGCGGCCCTGCACCGGGCGCTGGCGAAGACGCCCGAGCGCCGGCCGCGCTCCGCCGCGGACCTCGTGGGGCTTCTGGCGTCGGCCCCGCCGCCCGTGGAAGTCGTCGAGACGCCCGACGAGATCGCTGCCGTCACGGCGCCCGTGGTGCCGGTCGATATGCCGCTTGAGCCGGAGCCGCCGCGCTTGCCGCTGACCGACGCGGCCGTTTCGTCTTCCGCCGCCCCAGAGGCGCCGAGACGCCGCGCCCTCCGGCCGGTCGTCCTTGTGCTGCTTGTCCTGGTCTTGGGCGGCGCGGCCTGCGGCATCTACTTCGTGGCATGGCCCGCCATCCAGGGCCTTCTGTCCAGCGGCGCCGGCGACGCCAAGCGCCGCGAGCAGGCCGCCCCGGTCCGCGAAGTCGCCAAGCAGGAGTCCCCGGCCGAGAAACGCGAAGAGAAAATCGCACAACTCCTGGCGGCCGCCAAGTCCGAAAAGGACGATGCCGCCGCCGTCGCCAAACTCGATGAACTCCTCAAGGTTGACCCGGCCAACGCGGAGGCCCGCCGGATGCGCGACGCCGCGGACCGGCGCATCACGATCGGGAAACTCCTGGCCGCCGCCAAGGCCAACGACGGCCGCGAGAAGGCCGAGGCCGCCATGAAGGCCATCGACGAAATCCTCCGCCTCGACCCGGCCCACGCCGAGGCCCTCCGGATGCAGGCCCGCGTCAAGGCCCTGCTGGGGCCGGCCGAACTCGCCGTGCCCGGCGAGTACCGGACCATACAGGCGGCCATAGATGCCGCCCGCCCCGGCGACGCCGTACGCATCAATGCCGGAACTTATGACGAATCGCTTATACTTAAGGACGGCGTGCGGCTCATCGGCGAAGGGTACGACCGCGTCACCATCCGCTCGGACGGCTCGCGGGCCGACGTCCTCCTCGTGAGGAACTGCTCGTCCGGACTCGTGACGGGCCTCACGCTCCAGCACGCCGGCGCGGGCGCATCGGGCGCCGCCGCGCGGCCGTCCCCGCTCCAAATCGTATCGAGCACCGTTGAAGTCTTCCGGTGCCGCATCGCCTCCGCCGCAGGCTGCGGCATCTCAATCACGGGCGCGTGCAGCCCCCTCATCCACGAGTGCCTCGTGGAGGGGAGCGCGCTTGACGGCATCCGCGTCGGCGACGATGCCACGCCCATCATCAACGACAACATCGCCGTCGGCTCAGGACATCACGGCATCGCCTACGGCAAACGCGCCGGCGGCACCGCCCAGGGGAACACCTGCAAGGCCAACCAGTGGTCCGGCATCGCCGTGACCGGCGCCGGGGCCGCGCCCAGCCTCGTGAGCAACGTCTGCACCGAGAACTTGAAGTGCGGCATCTATTTCGGCGAGGGCGCCGCAGGCATCGCACAGGGCAGCACCTGCGACAAAAATAAGGATACAGGCATCCTCGTCCTCGACGCCGGCACCGCGCCGACCCTGAAGGACAACGTCTGCTCCGGCAACGAGCAGCACGGCATCTGCTTCGCCCAGGGGGCCGGCGGCACGGCCGATGGGAACACATGCAGCAATAACAAGTCGTGCGGCATCGCGGCATCGGGCGACGGCACGGCGCCGGCCCTCCGCCGCAACAAGTGCAACTCAAACGGACGGTACGGCATCGAGTTCTGGCGCGGCGCTTCGCCCAGTATCGCCGCCGACAACACCGCCGCCGGGAACCCGGTGGGACAGATTCAGCAGCAATAACTTAAGGATGCCGCCGTGGGAGCGAAGAGCGAAAAGCCGGGCCGGGACCATCCGCTTGCCGACGTCGTGGGCCTCGATGCCGCGTCCCTCGAGCGACTCGCGGGGCAGTGGGTCGGCACGGCCGAGCAGGCCCTGGCCCTTGCCTCCACGCCCGAGGGGCGAGAGGGGCTGCGGAGACTTCTGGAACTCGGCGAGCCGGGCCTCGCGCGGATGCTTGAATTGCTGCGGTCGGCCGTCGGCCGCGAGCGCGCCGCCGCCCTCGAGAAGCCCGACGCCGGCCGCCCGCCCGACGGGGCGCTCCTGACGGACGAGCAGAAGCGGCGGTTCGGCATTCAGTAGTTTGACATCTGCGCGGCGGGTCGGGAGACCCGCCGCGCGGCGCCGCAGCGGCGTTAACCCTCTCCCCTTGCGGGAGAGGGGTGGACGGTGCCGCGCCGAGGCGCGGGACCGCAGGAGGCCGCACGATGAGAATCGAAGGTCACACGCCGCTTGAGCGGATGGCGGCGTTTCCGCCGGCCGTCCGCGAGCGCCTCCGGTCGCTCTGGATCGAGAGCATCGAGGAATATGTGGCCCTGGTTGCGGCGGCCGAGCCGGCGCTCCTTGAGAAGGCCCTGCCGTTCCCGTCGGGCGCAGCCGGCACGATGCACCGGACGGCCTCGACGATCCTCGGTCCGCGGTTTGCCGCGCTCGCCGCCCCCCGGCCGGGCGGTCCGCTGGGGTGCCTGATTGACGCCGAGGTCCTGGGGGCGCTTGCGCGCGCCGCGGAGTTGCCCGCCCGCCGCCGCCCCGCCCCTGGGGCCGGCAAGCGCCCGGCGCTCCCGGCGGCGGCCCGCCTCATGCATCAACTCCCGCCCGTCAAGAACCAGGGCGAGCGGCCGACGTGCACCGCCTTCGCCTCGACGGCCCTGCGGGAATTTCTGGCCGGGCCCGGCGCGGCCCTCTCCGAGCAGTTCCTGTACTGGGCGAGCAAGGAGTTGGACGGCGTCCAGGGGCCGGGGTCGTATGTCCATACGGCGATGGCCGCGTTCAACGAGTACGGCATCTGCCAGGCGGGCACGTGGCCCTATAATCCGCGGAACGTTACGGGGAACGAGTCTCAAGGTCCGCCTCCCGACGGCGCGGTCGATGAGGCCCGCCAGTTCCGGATGCCCGAGGCCCGCACGGTCGAACCCTCGTATGTCGATCAATACAAGCATGCCCTGGCCGGCGACGGCGAGGCCCCCGGAATGCCGGTCGTCTTCGCAACGGCCGTCTTCGCCAGTTGGCACCAGTCGGCCGAGACGAACCGGACCGGCAAGATCACCATGCCGCTGCCCGGCGAGACGCCGCAGCCCGTCGGCCACGCCTGGTGCATCGTCGGGTTCGTCGATGACGCCGACGTGCCCGGCGGAGGGTACTTCATCGTCCGCAACAGTTGGGGCGACGCCTGGGCGACCGACTGCCCCGAGGCCCCGGGCCACGCGCTCATGCCGTATGCTTATGTCGAGAAGTACGCCGTCGAGGCGTTCACGGGGCCGCTCGTCGGGCCGTCGGCCGCGCACGCCGAGTCGGGCGGCGACATCGACAAGTTGGTCCGTCGCCTCGCCAAGCCCGCCCGCGACCTGGAAGGCCGCCTCCTCCCCGCAGGCACGGCCGTCCTCGCCGCGCCCGACGCCCCGGACCGCATCATGGAAGACACGCCCGCGAACCGCCGCCGCTTCGCAGGGATGGGTTTCACGTGGAGCCCCGATGCGCAGGCGGCCGCGTACTTTCCCGCGCAGGGCGACTGGCCGGATGAATTCCGCGCTGCCGTCTCGGCCGCCGCAGCACACAAGCAGCGGTTCCTTGCGGCCATTGATGAGAACATGACGACCGCCACGGGGCAGCCGTTCCCGGAGGTGAATCCCCCGAAGTTCTGGTCGTATCTGCCGTTCGAGCCGAAGATCCGCAATGTCTCGCCGCCGGCGGACCTGACGGACCGGCTGCTCTCGGCCCTGCGCGGCCGGGCGGGAGTGCCGGCGGGCCTGAAGTGGGCGGCAGATTTCCAGGAGCGACTTGCCGCCACCAGCGCGATGCGGGTCTATACCGTCCGCGGCCTCTCGGCCGACGTGCACGTGGTTGCGGCCCACATCACGCCGCTGGTGATGGCGAAAGACAAAGCCCCCGCCGTGCCGACTCCTAGCGCGGAACTCGTGGACCTCGCGAGGTCGCTCTACGAGAAGTGGCGGCAGGCCGAGAGCATCGCCGCCCCGCGTTTTACGTTCTACACGCTGGCCGCGCCCGTGGCGTGGGAAAGCGCGGTGCGCGGCGTGGCGGGGGGCGACCATTGGGTGGTCTGCTCGTCGCCCGAAGGGGAGGGCGGATGGCAGGTCCGTAAGCCGCCGCGCTTTGCCGACCGCGTGAGCCTGGCCGATTTCCTCGACCGCCTTGTGCCCGAGACCCGGCAGCACCGCATCTCGGTCATCAAGACCGAGGTCGATGCCCTTCTGGATTCGCACTACGGCGGCAACGTGCACCTGGAACTCGTCAAGCGCGAGACCGGCTACCGCCGCAGCGCCATCCGCGACGCCTTTGCGGCAATGCAGGGGCGCGGCGGATACCGCATCTACCGGACGCGCGACGGACACCTGGCGATCGACAAGCGCATGGGCGAGGGCGGCATACGCATCGCCGGTCCCAGCACGGCCTCGAAGGTGGCCCGCACGTGCGCCGGCGGCGTGGCGGTTGCCGCCGCCGCAGCCGTGGTCCCGCAACTTTTACAGTTGGGAGTGAACGGCACTCCGATTACCATAGGCGGCATCATATTTGGGGCCGCACAGGTCTATGCAACGGGCGTGGTCACGAAGCGGCTTGCGAGCCGCCTCAAAGAGGGAGAGGAATAACACATGGCCGAGATTCCAGCGGGACTTCGCAGCGTCATCAGCCGCCTGGCCGAGAAGGTGGGCCTGGGGCTTTCGGACGTCAAGCGCCTTGAGGACCTCAAGGCCCGACTCATCGGGGCCAAGGCCGCCAACCACGACCGCGAGGAGGAAATCAAGGAGGAGATACACGGCCTTGAGACGCGGGCGCTCAAGAAGAAAGAGGAGTTCGAGAAGACCAAAGGCTCTGCACGCAAGGTCATTGCTGAGGAGATCGAGCGGACCTTCGAGGAGATCGACCGCGTCCTTGAGCGGCACCGGATCATCTCGCGCAACATCCGGCAGGTCTCGGCGGTGCTGTCGAAGATCGGCGAGATCAAGGCCGCGCGCGAACGCGGGGCCAGCGAGGATGAGGTCGATACCGTGGCCATCGAGGCGCAGGAGGAGTTCGAGGTCCTCGAAACCCAGTCTCGCGCCACCCGCGATATGATGAAGGAGACGTTCAAGGAGGAAGAGCGCGAGGCGATTGACATCGACCAGCGCCTGGGCGAGATGGAGGGGACCGACAAGGAGAAGTCCGCCCCCGGCCTCTCGAAGGAAACCCAGGACCGCCTGAAGCAACTTGAGACCGAGTACGAATAGCCGGCGTGAGTCTGTCATTCTGAGGTCGCCGCGGCGACCGAAGAATCTCGCCGTGGCTGGCCGTTTCATCCCTCTCCCCTTGCGGGAGAGGGTAGGGTGAGGGGTGGGCTTGACCAACTATGCCCGGCGCTAACCATAACGACGACCTCGACGACCTGGACCTCGGCGAGACGCAGCGCGCGCAGGACGCAGCGGGCCGCGACGCGGGCGACACCCTCGACTCCGCCCCCACACTGAAGGGCGAGACGATCCTCGCCGGCCGATACCGCATTATCCGCGAACTGGGGCGCGGCGCGATGGGCACGGTCTATCTGGCCGCGGACCGGAAACTCGACGACCGCCCCGTCGCCGTCAAGATGCCTGCCGCCGTCCTCGCCCGAAACCCGCGGGCCGTCAGGAACCTCAAGCAAGAGGCCCTGCTGGCCATGCAACTCTCGCACCCGCACATCGTCACGCTGCGGTCGTTCGAGGAGACGGCCGACGGCGTCTTCCTGGTGATGGACTACGTCGATGGCCGCACGCTTGAGGAAGTTCTCTCTGAGCGCGGCACGCTGCCCGAAGATGAGGTCCTCCGCCTCTTCCGGCCCGTCGCCGAGGCGATAGATTTCGCCCACTCCAAGAAGGTCATCCACCGCGACTTGAAGCCCTCCAATATCCTCATCGCCGCCGACGGCACGCCCCTCGTCACCGACTTCGGCATAGCCCGCGAGATGCGCGACTCCTACACCCGCACCACGGGCAAGGTGACCAGCGGCACGCTGCCGTATATGTCTCCCGAACAGTTGCGCGGCGACGCTCCCGCCACCGCCCAGGACGTCTATAGCCTTGCCGCCACCATGTACGAGTGCCTGACAGGCAACCCGCCCTTCCACCGCGGCGAGATTCCGCACCAGATCGAGCACGTGCCTGCCGCCCGGCCCGAGCGCGGCGGGGCGGTTGTGGATGCCTTGATGGCCGGTTTGGAGAAAGACCCGCGCAAGCGTCCCGCGACGTGCGCTGCGCTCTTGCCGGTGGAGGCGGCACCGACGAAACTCCCGCCGGCCGAGGCCGGGGCGCCAGAGGCCACCGATGTCCGCCGCTACGGAGCCATGGCCGCCGGCATCAGCCTTGCGGCCTTCGTGGTCATAGGCTTTGTCGTGTACTGGGCGTTGAGCACTCCTACCTCCGGGCCTGTTACGCCATCCGAGAAGAGGACGCCGGACGCCAAGGCGCCAGCCGCGCCCGTGCCTCCCGCACCCTCTCCGGCTCCCGCGCCGCCGTTGCCGCGCTCGCACACTGCGCCCGTTGTCGGCGGACCCGCCCTCGCGCCCTCTCAGGTTGCCGGTACACCGTCGGCAGGCCGTCCACCGCCCGCGACGCCCAAGCCCCCCGCGCCGCAACCGGTTGAGGTAAAGCCAGCGCTAGCCACGCCGTCGCCGAAACCCGT
>CAYGWP010000510.1:0-4301 GCA_964353455.1 uncultured Anaerolineales bacterium | reverse complement strand
GTCCGTTCGCTCCGCGTTCCGCGTTCCGCGCTCCGCGCTTTCTCGATCCGTTCAATCCGCAATCCACAATCCACAATCCGCAATCTGCCCGCCCCCAGGCCACAGCGTACAGGTCCACAGCCAAAATTCCATACCGTATATGGTACTCGGACGGTCTTTGACTAACTACTAATGGTATGCCCTGATGCCTGGCACCTGATTATTTTTCGCGCTGTCGGAGGGCAAAACGCACGTAAGTGTTTCTGCAAAAATGGCACTTACGTCAATTTGGGCCTGTTAAAAAAAGTGTAAAAACCGTTCAAAACCGTCAAAAAACTGTAAAAAGGCGCTCAAAACCGTTCAAAACCGCGCGAAAAACGTCTTGCCCATCTTAACATTTGAGTGGTCGAACCCCTCTGGCGCTAGCGCCAGGGCCGTTTGGGGGTCCGAAAACGGGTTTTTTTGCCGTTTCGGAGGTCAAAATTGATGTAAGTGTTTTTGCAAAAATGGCACTTACGTGCGACCACGTTTAGCCGCTGCCGCGCGCGGCAGCGTCATCGAAAACCGTCGCCGTTTGCGGCGACGGCTAAACACGGCGACGGCCTAAACGAAGAGGCGCACGGGTTGGCAAGCAACACATGGCACGTGGCGTGGTCACTTGGCGAACCACACCCTGGCGGCCGGGTCGGCCTTGATGAAGGTAAGGAGCAGCCGCGCGACCTTCTCGCGGCCGGAAGTGGGGCTGGGGTGCGTGCCGTCGCCGCCAAGGTCCTCGCGTTGCCAGGTGAAGCCATCGCTCTTGCGCGGCGTGAGGCCGTCGGCCCAGAGGTAGGGTCCCCAGAGGAGGACGGGCGACTTGACGGTTCCCTTGGCGGGGTCGAAGTTCAGCCTGGCATCGCCCTTCACCTGGTCCTGGATGACCCAGCGAACGGCAAAGGCGCTTTCGTAGGCGAACGGCTCGGGGTTCAGGGGCGTGGAGGCGTATCCGGCATAGATGCGGCTGGAGAGGTACCCCAGGCGGAGGTTGGGGAAGTGTTCCATGGCGATCTGGATGGAGCCGATGATGTGGTCCTTGAGTTCGGTGGCGTGTGCGGGGAAGTCGCCGTAGCGGCTGGGGCCGATGCGGGCGTGCTTAATCCACGCGATCTGGACCTGCTGAGGGGTGACGCCTGAGGCCTGGAGGCGACCGGCGACGACTTCCCAGACGGGTGTGCCTTCGCGAGCGTCCCAGGAGGCGGCATCCTTGCCGCCTTGTGCGCCATCGACGATGACGAGGTGCGGCCCCTTGGCGGGGTCGGCGTCGGCGATTTCCTTGAATTTCGAGAATTCCTGGGTGGTGTTGGACATGCCCATGGAGAGGAGGACGATCTTGCCGCCGGGGGCGGGCTTGCCGCTGGAGTCGAGCGGGACGACCCTGGCGAGGGCGGCAAGTGCGGCGTTCATCTGGGTTGCGGGTGGCTCGTTCTTTCCGCCGCCGTAGAGTCCGCCGTCTTCGCCCTTGTAACGGTCTTGGGCGGCCATCTGGTTGAGTGGTACGAGGCCGGTGGAGGACCTCTCGGCCGGTGCCGGGGCGGGTTGGCCGGGTTGGCCGCCGCCGGTGGCCTGCTGCTTGGCGCGTTCGGCCTTGGCGCGGTCGAGGTAGTCGCGCTCGTCGGGGGTGAGGGCCTGGCCGCTGCGGAACTTTTCCATGAGTTGGCGAGCGCGGGTGAAGTCGATCTTCTCGGAGGGCGCTGCCGTTTCGGCGGCAATCGTCGCCAGGGAGGCCAGAAGGCACGCCGCAGCAAACGCCAGGCAGGCAAGGACGGTTCTCGAACGCATGGGCAGTGCTCCTCTTGGTTGCGAACCCATCGGTTGAACCGAGCGGTGGCGGCGATATTGCGGAAATCCGGCATAAAACAGTGTGACCGGGACGTTGTATTGGATAGACTTCGGGGCAGGCGCTCCGGCGCGGCGGTTCGGGAGAACCGCCGCGCACAATAAGGTCTCAGGGCGGGCGGTCAACGTGAAAGGGCGAAGGATGCCGAGATTCGCGATGAGATGGGCCGTACTTACGGTCATGCTGGTCGGCGCGGCGGCCTGGGCCGAGGAGAAGGCCGCGGCGAAGTCGGAGCCGGCGGCGGCCGCGCAGGTCTCGGTCGAGGTGAACCTGGACTTCTCGGAGGTCCCCGAGATGAAGGACTGGTGCGAGAAGGCCAAGCAGCAGATTGAGAAGTGGTATCCGATTCTCGCGGAGACGCTGGCCAGCGAAGGCTACACGCCGCCGCGGAAGATCAACCTGACGTTCAAGAAGGGGTCGAAGGGGATCGCGGGCACCGGCGGCACGAACATCACGTGCTACGACGGGTGGTTCAAGGCGCATCCCGACGACGTGGGGGCGGTCATCCACGAGGCAATCCACGTGGTGCAGTCGTATCCGCAAGGTAGCCCCTCATGGCTGGTCGAGGGGATCGCCGACTACATGCGCTTCTGGATTTTCGAGCCGAAGACCCCCAAGCGCCCCCTGAACCCCGACCGCATCAAGTACCAGGACAGTTACCAGGTGACGGCGGCATTCCTGGCGTGGCTGGTCCAGACCTGCGATAAGGATATCGTCAAGAAACTCAACGCCGCCTGCCGCAAGGGGCAGTATAAGGATGAACTGTTCAAGCAGTACAGCGGGAAGGACCTGGACACCCTGTGGGATGAGTTCAGGCAGGGCCTGCGGAAGAAGTGAGCGGCGGTTGCGGGAAACCTTTGCGGCGCCGCGGTGTTCCATATACCGAGGCCGTGCAACACGGCGAACCAATCGGGAGGTCACACTAATGAGCAAGCAGACGCGTCGGAGTCTTCTGAAGCGTGCCGCCGGTGTCGTGGCGGCGGCAGCCGCAGCGCCGTACGTGGTTCCGGGGTCGGCGCTCGGGGCGGCAGGGTCTCGCCCTGCGGCCAGCAATCGGGTGGTGATGGGCGCTGTGGGCGTGGGCGGCCAGGGGACGGGCGACCTGCGCGGGTTCCTGGGCTTTGAAGAGGTCCAGGTGGTGGCGGTCTGCGACGTGAGCAAGGCCAACCGTGACCGCGCCAAGGGCCACGTGGACCAGAAGAACGGCAACACGGACTGCGCCGCCGTCAACGATTTCCGCGAGGTGGTGACGCGGAAGGACATCGACGCCATCCTGTGCGCCACGCCCGACCACTGGCATGCCATCGTGACCATCACGGCGATGAAAAACGGCAAGGACATCTACTGCGAGAAGCCGGAGTCGCTGACGGTCCGCGAAGGCCGGGCGATGGTCGCGACCGCCCGCCAGTTCGGCCGCGTCTTCTCAGGCGGCAGCCAGCGCGTGTGGGGCGACTACAACTGGTACCATCGCATGGTCCGCGGCGGGGCCATCGGCGAGGTCAAGGAAGGCTGGGCGAACTGTGGCGGGCCATCGAGGCCGTGCAATCTGCCGGGCGAACCTGTCCCGCCGGGCTTCGACTGGGAGATGTGGCTCGGACCGGCGCCGGCGGCCCCTTACAACGCCTGCCGATGCAGCGCGGCATACGGCTTGGGCGGAAAGGGGTGGAGGTCGTGGCAGGATTACTCCGGCGGCATGATGACCGACTGGGGGGCGCACAACTTCGGCGGGGCGCTGTTCGCCATGGGCCTGCAAGACGTGGGGCCGGTTGAGGTGATTCATCCCGGCGGGGCAAACGCCGACACCGGCGTGACGTACGTTTTCGCCAACGGCATGCGGCTGCATCACAACGGCGCATGGGGCGGGGCGCTCGCGTTCCGCGGCACCAAGGGCGAGTGTCCCGACCGCAGTGTCAAGGACGCCAAGGACGCCAAGAAGGTCGCGCCGCCGAACATCGACATCCCGAACTACAAGGGCAAGGGTGGAATCCAGGGCGACTTCCTCCACTGTGTGAAGACCCGCGAGAAGCCCTTCCGCGACATTGATATCGGCCACCACACGGCGACCGTCTGCCACCTGGGCAACATCGCGTACTGGATCGGCCGGCCCATCAAGTGGGACCCCGTGAAGGAAGAAATCGTCGGCGACGCCGAGGCCGCCCGCTGGCTGGACCGGCCCAAGCGCGCCCCGTGGCGGATTTAAAACTTTGCGCGACGATCCTCAGGCCTTCCTCAGTCGGCGGACGTCTCGATGGGGCTGAACTCGGCGACGGCGCCCAGGACCCCGTAGCCCACGCAGGATAGGCCCGCCGGGCGGCGGGTCAGGGTCGCCGTCACCGTGGCCCCGCCGACCTTCATCGTAACCTGGCCGGAGGCAAGGTCGACGGTCACGTCGATCTCGTAAACCTTCGCCGCATCGAGGTCGCAATCCCCGGCCGTCGTCTTGCCG
>CAYGWP010000509.1:0-3710 GCA_964353455.1 uncultured Anaerolineales bacterium | reverse complement strand
GTGGTCCGCGCCCGGCAGCGCGGCATCGACGCCTCGACCGTCAAGGACCAGGCCGAGGCCGAGAACATGATCACGGGGGCCCTGAGGCAACTCTTCGCCCTGGCCGAGGCGTACCCGGAACTGAAGGCGAACCAGAACTTCCTGGCCCTCCAGGAGGAACTCTCCTCGACGGAAAATAAGATCGCCTTCTCGCGGCAGTACTATAACGACGCGGTCCAGACGTTCAACACCCGGCAGGAGATGTTCCCGGCGAACCTGGTGGCGTCGATGCTGGGCTTCCAGCCGGCCGAGTTCTTCGAGATCGAGGAGGCCAGCCAGCGCGAGGCGCCGAAGGTGAAGTTCTAGCGGACCACCTCCGGGCGGCGAGGGCCGGCAGGACCATGGCCATGACACCCCGCGAACGTTGGCTGGCCCTCCTGGCCGGTGAGAAGCCGGACCGTGTCCCCACTGATTACTGGGCCACCGCCGAGGTCACCCAGCGCCTCTGCCGCGACCTCTCTTGCGCCGACGCCGACGAACTCTACCGCAGGTTGCACATCGACGCGCTCTTCAGCGTCGGCGCCAAGCGCACCGTGGACCATCACCCCGACGCCCCGCAGGCGAACATCTGGGGCGTGCGGCACACCCGCGTGGATTACGGCGGCGGCACGTACGATGAGAACGCCAGCCATCCGCTTGCTGCCGCCCGGTCGGCCGGCGACGTCCACGCCTTCAAGTGGCCCGACCCGGATGCGCACGACTGGGCGGACTTCCGCGAGCAGGTCCGCCGCATCCCCGGCGACCGCGCGGTCCGCTGCGGCGTGTACGAGCCGTTCCTTGAGTACTGCGCCATGCGCGGCATGGAGCAGGCGATGATGGACCTGTACATTGCGCCCGACGTGGCCGAGGCCGCCCTGGGCCGCCTCTTCGATTACCACTACCGGCTGAACGAGCGGATGTTCGAGATCGGCAAGGGACGCATCGACATCACTTATGTAGCCGAGGACCTGGGCTGCCAGGCGGGACTCCTGATGGGCCTGGACCTCATCCGCCGGTTCCTGCTGCCGAACCAGAAGCGCATGGCCGACATGGCGCGCGGCCACGGCATCCACATCTTCTACCACACCGACGGGGCCGCGCGGGCGGTCATCCCCGATCTCATCAAGGTGACCGGCATCGAGATCCTCAACCCCATCCAGTGGCGGTGCCCGGGGATGGAGCGCGAGGGCCTGGTGCGCGATTTCGGCGACAAGGTGATCTTTCACGGGGCGGTCGATAACCAGCAGACGCTGGCGTTCTCTTCGCCGGCCGACGTGCGGCAGGAGGTGCTCGACAACATCCGCATCTTCGCCCCGCCGGCCCGGTGGATTTGCGCGCCGTGTCACAACCTTCAGCCGGTCTCGCCCACCGGGAACATCGTGGCGATGTACGATACAATTCACGAGTACGGCCGGCTCTAACGCCGGTGAAAGGGCGACCAGTGGCCCAGTTTGAACAACTCATCTCCTCCAACAGGCGCAACAGCGTCCTCTTGGTGGTGCTGTTCGTGATGTTCATCTGCATCCTGGGGGCGATCATGGGATGGGCCGTTTTCGGGGGCCCGCGTGCGGCCATCCCGAGCATCATGCTGGCGCTGGTGGTCTCGAGCATCTCGGCGATCATCGGGTACTACGCAGGGCCGAGCGCGGTTCTTGCGATGTCGGGCGCGCGGCCGCTTTCGCGCGAGGAGGACCCGCAACTATACAACATCGTCGATGAGTTGCGACTCGCATCCGGCGTGCCGATGCCCGCGGTTTATGGGATCGACACGCCCGCCATGAACGCCTTCGCCACCGGGCGCGACCCGCAGCACGCCGCCATCGCCGTCACGAGCGGCCTCCGCCAGCGCCTCAAGCGCGATGAACTCCAGGGCGTCATCGCCCACGAACTCTCGCACGTCCGGAACCTCGACACCCGCTTCATGACCCTGATGGCGGTCCTCGTGGGCGTCGTGGTGCTGATTGCCGACATGGGTTCGCGGGCGATCTTCTACGGCGGCCGCAGGCGGTCCGGCGACCGCGGCGGCGGCCCCATCATGCTCGTCATTATCCTCCTGGCGGTCGTCCTGGCGATCATCGCCCCGGTCTTCGCCACGCTCATTCAACTGGCCGTCTCGCGCCAGCGCGAGTTCCTGGCCGATGCCTCCGCCGCCCGCATGACCCGGTACCCCGAGGGCCTCGCGAGGGCGCTTGAGGTCCTTGCCGCCGACACCGAGCCGATGCACGCCGCCAGCCGCGCCACCGCCCACCTCTTCATCGTCCAGCCGATGATGGCCAACGGCCAGCGCCTGAGGGAAGGCGGCAGCATGTGGTCCTCGCATCCGCCAATCGAGGAGCGCGTCGAGCGCCTGCGGTCCATCGGAAACATCGAAGCCTGATGCCCATTTCTTCCGAAGTGAAAGGAAGAGCGGGCTGGAACGGACGGAACCTGCGCGTGCTGCGTTACTTCGGATATCTCCTCGTGGTGCTGATGGCCCTGGCGATGGCGGCCAGCGTCGCCGTGTTCCTCGTGGGCGGCATGGCCGGCCGCCTGTCCGTCCCCGGAACGGTGCGCCTCGTGGCCTTCGACGAGGCCGGCGCCATCGGCGGCGACCCGGTCCTCGTCGAGGCCCTCTGCGAGGACCTGGACTACGGCCGCCCGATGTACGGCGCCTGGCTGACTGTTCGCTTCGCCGACGGCTGGAGCGAGCCGATCTGGACCTCCGACATCGGCATTGCGTACGGTGCGCGGCGGGCCGGCCTCGGGGCTGGGCTGCACCCGTACACAGTTTCGTTTCCGGAGACGCACCCGCGCCTCGACGTTCGGGCGCCGGGGACGATCTGGGTCTTTCCGCGCGAGATTCCGGTCCTGTGGGTCGATGCCGCCGTCTTGGTTCACGAGGCGGCCGGTGAGGCCGGCAGGGCCGGAAAGGCCCCGCCCGAAGCCGTTCAGGAATCGCTCCGGGCCACCAAGACCCTTGCAGCCGGCCGTCAAGTTGTGTACCTTGTTGCGACCGCGCCGCAGGCGTATGCCTCGGTCCGTGAAGGACTTACGTCGATGTCCGTGCCGCCGGGGCCGGCCATCTGGATCGGCCCCGACGCCCAGGTTAAGCGCCTGGAAGCCCTGCTCAGCGTCTGGCCGAAGGTGGCGGGGGCGCTGGTCGTGGGGACCGACCTGGCGCTTGCCGCCGAGACGCTGGGGATGGAGGTCGTGCGGGTTCCCGCCGCCGTGGCAGGCGATGAGCCGCGCGCGGCCGCCTGGCGCGAAGCGCTGGAGCGATTGTCTCCCTCGAAAGGGAGCGGGAAAAGTTCCGGAGAGGGGAAGTGATGCGCCGCTACGGGCTCGTGCTGGCGATACTTGTGGCAACGGGTATGGCGGCCGGCGGTTGCCAGGGGCCGTGCGTTCTGACCGGCGCTCCGCCGCCGGTTCGCCGCGATACATTTGTGTATAAGCCGATGGAGATTCCCCGTCCGCTTCCGCCGCGGATCGAGCCGCGCGAGGCGCCGCCTCCGCCGCCTCTGCCGCTGAAGGTTGAGCCGGTCCTTCCGCCCCACGACCCCGCCTGGGAAGTCTCGGCCCCCGCGCGCCCCTGGCGATGGATCGTCATCCACCACAGCGCCTCCGACACCGGCTCGGCCGCAGCCTTCGACGCCTTCCACCGAAACCAGAAGCACTGGGACGAACTGGGGTACCACTTCGTCATCGGCAACGGC
>CAYGWP010000508.1:0-4014 GCA_964353455.1 uncultured Anaerolineales bacterium | reverse complement strand
ACGGCCGATGACGTGCTGAAGTTCATCGGCCTGGATTGGGAAGCCGTCTGTCGGCGGGCGAAGGCGATCCTTGGAAAGGCCTGAGCGGCCGGCCTGGCCGGGCGCCCGTAGGCTGGTGCCGTCAACCCTCTCCCTGGATGGGAGAGGGTGGCGAAGCCGGCCCCTCTCCCGCGAGGGCAGAGGGGGGCACGCAGGCGCCGCCACGTTTCCGGCGAAGGCAGTTAGAGCCCACTGGCCGCGGGAGGCCCGACGCCTATGCCCATGACGGACCGCCTCATCGGCGAAGGAATCACGTTCGACGACGTCCTGCTGGTTCCCGGATACAGCCAGGTGGTGCCGGCCGAGGTTGACACCTCGACGCGCCTGACGCGCGGCATCCGCATCCACATCCCGATCGTCTCGGCGGCGATGGACACGGTGACCGAGGCATCGCTGGCGATCGCGCTGGCGCAGGAAGGCGGCATCGGCATCATCCACAAGAACCTCTCGATCGAGGACCAGTGCCGCGAGGTCGAAAAGGTCAAGCGCAGCGCCAACGGCGTCATTCCCGACCCGGTGACGCTCGGTCCGCACGAGCGAGTCGCCACGGCCCAGCGGGTGATGGAAGAGCACAACATCTCCGGCATCCCGATCATCGAGGATGGCCGGCTGGTTGGCATACTGACCCGGCGGGACCTTAAGTTCCTCGAAAATCCCCAGGTGGCCATCGCCGACGTGATGACCAGTAAGGGCCTCATCACCGCGTCCGCGGGAACCAAACTTGAGGATGCCGAACGGGTGCTCCTCAAGAACAAGGTCGAGAAATTGCCCCTGGTCGATAAGGACGGCCGACTCATCGGCCTCATCACTATTAAAGATATAGAGAAACTTCATCAGTTCCCGCAGGCCTGCCGCGACCAGCGCGGGCGGCTGCGAGTGGGCGCCGCAGTCGGCGTCCACGATTACGACCGCGCCCGGCGGCTCATCGAGGAGGACGTGGACCTCCTCGTGGTCGATACGGCCCACGGCCACTCGGCCAACGTCATGGAGACCGTCAAGCGCCTCCGCAGGGACTTCCCGATCCAGTTGGTCGCCGGGAACGTTGCCACGGCCGAGGCCGTCGCCGACCTCGTCAAGGCCGGCGTCGATGCCGTCAAGGTCGGCATCGGCCCGGGCTCCATCTGCACCACGCGGGTCGTCAGCGGCGTCGGCGTCCCGCAAGTTTCGGCCGTCGCCATGTGCGCCGCCGAGGCCGACCGCCACGGCATCCCCGTGATCGCCGACGGCGGCATCCGCCACTCCGGCGACATCACGAAGGCCCTCGCCGCAGGGGCTTCCAGCGTCATGCTCGGCGGACTCCTCGCGGGCCTGGAAGAGGCCCCCGGAGAGGTCATCATCTACAAGGGCCGCACCTTCAAGGTCTATCGCGGCATGGGGTCCCTGGGCGCGATGGTCGAAGGCTCCGCCGACCGTTACAACCAGGATGCCGAACGCCATCGCGGCGACAAACTGGTCCCCGAAGGCGTCGAGGGCCGCGTCCCCTATCGCGGGCCGCTGGCCGACTTCGTATATCAACTCGTCGGCGGCGTCCGCGCCGGCATGGGCTACTGCGGCTGCCGCACCATCGACGACCTCCGCACCAAACCCAAGTTCATGCACGTCAGCCGCGCCAGCGTCATTGAAAGCCACCCGCACGACATCTCCATCACCCAGGAAGCCCCGAACTACAGCGTCTCGAACCTGTCGGAGTTCTGACGCGGGCAACCGAAAGATGAAACTCCCTGCTTTACCGCCGCCCCATCTCGTGTTTTTTCTTCCTCACGCGCTGGACTTATGCCGCCAAGCGGGTAACATTATTAAGGTATGCCAGCGAAAGCCGACATCCTCCTGCTGGTGCGCTCGGCGGCGAAGGGCAAGGTGCTGTTTCTCCCTCATGCCGTGAGGCAGATGCTCAGGCCGGACCGGGCGATAAGCACGGCCGAAGTGCGGCGGGTCATCGCTTCAGGCGAGGTGATTGAGGATTATCCGGCGGATCCGAGGGGACACAGTTGCCTCCTGCTGGGGCGCGGCAACGGCAACCGTCCGGTCCATGTGGTGTGCGCCCCCAAGGAAGATTACCTGGCCATCATTACGGCCTACCTGCCTGAGGCAGGCCGATGGTCCGATGACTTCAGGGCGAGGGCCGAAAAATGAAATGCATTCATTGCCAAGGCGAGATGAAAAGAGGCGCTGCCCCCTTTCACGTGGACCGCGAGGGCTGCCACCTGCTCCTCGATACGGTCCCGGCGTGGGTCTGCGCCCAGTGCGGCGAGGCCTACTTTGAGGAAAAGGAAGTCGATGCCATCCAGGACCTTGTCCGCTCCCTCCAGGAGAAGGCCAAAGGCCTGGCGCTGGCCAAGTAACCCCGCGGCGCCCAAGCCGGCCCTCGTGCCGGGATGGCGTCATCGAAAGCCGCCCCAGCGAGATCATCATCGCCCACGAAGGCCCCAACTACAGCATCTCGAACCTGTCGGAGTAGGTGGGTGACTATGAAAACGTTTGCCGACTTCAAGACGGTTGCGCTTTGCCTGACCGCCGTCGGGGCGTTCCTGGCGGCGGGCCTTGCCGCGGCGGCCGAGACGCCCGCCCCGGGCCAGTACCCGTCGGGCCAGGCCGAGGAGAAGGCGTTTGCGGTGCTCGGCTCGCGGCCGATCCCCGACGGCCGCGCGTACGCCCCGTTCTACGGCTATGTCATCGGGCCGCAGGCCGTCGTCGAGAAGGGGACCGTCTATGTGGTTTTCCAGAACGCCCGCGGCCGGCCCGTCGCGATGGCGTACCGGCCGGATAAGAAGGCGTGGCTGGGACCCGTCAAGGTCGCCGACTTCGGCATCGAGAACGACGATCACGGAAACCCGTCGCTCTGCATCGACAGTAAAGGCTTTCTACATGTGTTCTACGGGTGCCACGGGGGCCCGATGCGGCACGCCCGCAGCCAGAAGCCGTACGACATCGGGGCGTGGCAGGAGGCGCCGTCGCCCGCCCCCAGGGCCACCTATCCGCAGACGATGCGGATGGCCGACGGCCGCATCCGCCTCTTCTACCGCGCGGGCGGCCACCCTGAACCCTGGACGATGCTCACCAGCGCCGACGACTGCCTCACATGGAGCGCGCCGCAGCCGGTCATCGAGATGCGGAAGGCCCCGCGCGACCCGGCGGCCTGCGCCTACGCCTTCTTCTTCCCCGGCAGCGACGGCCGCACCGTCCACTGTTTCTGGAATCACAAGGACGACAATGCCGCCCGCGTGACCGACAAGCGGCCCCACCCCTGGCGGCCGCTCAAGTACCCCGGCCTGCACGAGGCGGTGTACCGGTACAACGTGTACTACGTCCGGCTCGACGCCGACGGCACGTGGCGGAGCGCCGCCGGCGAGGCCCCCGCGCTCCCCGTCAGCAAGGCCGAGGCCGACTCGCGGTGCCTGGCGTTCGACTCCGGCGATGAGTTCACCTTCATCGGCATGAGCCTGGCGGCCGATGCCGCCAACCGCCCCTACCTTCGCTTCGGCACGGGCGTCGTTGACTGGGTGAGGCAGCACAAGGACCCCAAGGCGGTCGTCGTGCCGGTGACGGACAGGTTCGCGTGCTTTGCGTCGGGCAGGTGGCAGGTAAGCGCGGCGGCGCCGGCGGACTGGCCGGCCGACGTCCGGCGGATCCTCGGGACGACCGGCATGCAGGCGTACGGCGACGAGTGGCCGGCGGGGCACTGGTTCATCTCGGCCAAGCGCCAGCCGTCGCGGCCCGACGTCGGATGCTCTGTCTTCCTCTTCGGCGACCAGGCCGGCTACGCTACCCGCGACGGCGGCCCGGCGCAGGTCGAGTGATCGCCGAGTCGCACGCGCCCTCCTCATCGCCGCCTGGCCCGACAACCTGGTCGCGCCGGAACTCATCGTCTGGGGCATGGGGCGCCGCCTGCGGCATGTGTGAACCCATCAGCGGGCAGCAGCGAATAACCAACACCGAACACCGAACGTCCAAGGCCGTCAGTTGTGCCCTTGGATA
>CAYGWP010000507.1:0-10273 GCA_964353455.1 uncultured Anaerolineales bacterium | reverse complement strand
CTGATCGACAGGATAATCGAGCTTGAAGAGGCAAAGCGCGCGGTAGCCATAAAGAACGTCTCGATCGACGAGCCGTTCTTCCAGGGGCACTTCCCGGACTTTCCGGTCATGCCGGGCGTCCTCATAGTGGAGGCGATGGCGCAACTGGCGGGCGTGCTGCTGCTTAAGAAACTCTCGCACTCCGACCAGGTGGCCAGCCTCATCAGCATGGACAAGGTCAAGTTGCGGAAGGCCGTGCATCCCGGCGACCAGTTGCGGCTTGAGGCGGAAGTGGTCCGCGCCAAGGCGCGCTCGGCCGAGGTCTTCACGCGGGCATGGGTCGGCGACGGCCTTGCCGCCGAGGCCAGGATCCGCTTCATGCTCGTTCCGAACCAACAGGAATCGTGAGAACGCAATGGCGATCAGCAAGTTGGCGGTCGTGTCCCCGAAGGCCGAACTGGCCGACGACGTCGAGGTCGGACCTTTCTGTTACATCGGTTCGGACGTCGTCATCGGCGCAGGCACGGTCCTTTACCAGGGGGCGACCGTCATCGGCCATACCCGCCTCGGCAAGCGGAACGTCGTCTTCCCGAACGCCTGCATCGGCATGCCGCCGCAGGACCTCTTGTACCGCGACGAGCCCACCGAGACCGCCGTCGGCGACGACAACGTCTTCCGCGAGTGCGTCACAGTCCACCGCGGCACCACCAAGGACGCCGGCGTCACGCGCATCGGCAATCGCTGCTACATGATGGCGTGCAGCCACGTGGGCCACGATTGCAGCGTGGAGGACAACGTGATCTTCGGCAACAACGTCCTCATCGGCGGACACGTGCACATACAAGCGGGCGTGAATATGAACGGCGGCGCGGCGGTCCATCCGTTCACCACGCTGGGGCGCCTGGCCTATATCGGCGGGCTGTCGAGGATCGTCCAGGACGTGCCCCCGTTCATGATCGTCGAGGGCCATCCGAGCCGCGTTCGCGGCGTAAACGGCGTCGGCATGCGCCGCGCGGGAATTCCCCAGGAAGTGGCCGAGTTGATGGGGAAGGCCTACCGCCGCATCTACCGACGCGGCCGCCCGCGCGGAGCGGTTCTCGATGAGTTGGAGCGCGAGGACGGCTGGCCGGCCGAGGTCCGGTTCCTCTGCGCGTTCCTCCGCGCAAGCGCCAACGGCAAGCACGGCCGGTACCGCGAATCGCTCCGCAAGAAGCCGCCCGCCTGATATGCCCGAACGATTGAAACTAGCCCTCGTCGGCGCAGGTCACATGGGCAAGTTCCACGCCCAGGCGATAGCCGAGCGCAAAGACGTCGAGTTCGTCGCCGTGTGCGACGTTGACCCGGCCCGCGCCGCGGCCGTCGCGGGCACGTCGGGCGCGCGGGTCGAGACCGACGTGCGGCGCATCGCCGGCCAGGTCGATGCCGCCGTCATCGCCGCCGCAACCGGCGTCCACCGCGAAGTTGCCCTCGCCCTTATGGAGAAGGGTGCGGCGGTGCTCATCGAAAAACCGATTGCCGCGACCGCCGCCGAGGCCCGCCTCATCGCCGATGCCGCACGCCGCGCGGGCGTCGTCGCCCAGGCCGGCCACATCCTCCGATTCGACCCGGTGACCCGCGCGGCCGCGCCTGTGTTGAGCGTCCGCGCGCCGGGTGGCACGGCCACGTTGTTACGTGGCCGTGGCCTGTCGGCCGGCAGGCAGGTTTCCCTCGGCGGAAATAGCCACGGCCACGCAACGGCACAGCCCGCCAGTACGGCCGGGCGGGCAGGCTGTGGCCGTGCCACCCCGAGGCCCGCCTTCATGGAGGTTTCGTGGGCCGCCCCGTTCAGTTTCCGAAGTCTGGATGTGGGCGTGGTGATGGACGTGCTGATCCACGGCATCGACATCGCGTTATATTTTGCGGGCGAGATGCCCGAGCGCGTGGACGCCGTCGGCGGCGTCGTGGTCGGCCCGCATGAAGACTTCGTGAGCGTCCGCCTCGCGTTCCCCGGCGGGTGCATCGCCAACCTGACGGCCAGCCGCATGAGCCGCGCGCGGCAGCGCATCGTCCGCATTTTCTCCGAGGGTTGCTACCTGAAACTGGACTATGGCGCCCGCGCGGCGGAGGTCGTGACGGCCAGGCCCGGCCTCGCCGAGGTCGTCCGTTCGGGCAAGCCCCCGGCCGGCGGCATGGATGACCTTATCACCGTGGAAAAACTTCCGGTCGAGTCCCAGCCGGATGCCCTTCGGGCGCAACTGGCAAGTTTCATCGAGGCCGTCCGCGGCGAACACCCCGCAGCCGTCACCCTCGACGACGGCGCCCGCGCCGTCGAAGTGGCCGAGCGAATCATCAAGGCCGTCTCCGAGCGCTGATCGGCGCAGGCTTTCCCTCTCAAAACGTAAACGTCTCGCCCGGCCTCAAGGCCGCCGTCCGGTCTTCAAGGGGAACCCGCTCGCACAGGTCGGGGAGGAACCGCCCGGCGCGATGCTCGGCGATCTCCTCTTCCGTCAGGTGGATGAGCAGCCATTGCCGCGGGGCGAGACGCTCGACGAACTCGGCCCAGCCGGACCCCTTCCACGGACACAAGAGGAGTGCATCGACGGGCGCAATGGCCCCGATGTCCAGCGGCCGCGTGTCCTCGTTGTCGCCGTCATGGAAGAAGCGGAAATCGCCCGCCTCGACGAGGTACGAATTGTGTCCGCGGCCGTGGCTCGTCCGGAAGGCCGTGACCGTCGCGCCGGGCAGTTCAAGCCTTGCGTGCGGCGCCGCGCGGCCGCGCGACTGTTCGGGCGGCTCAAGGGAAGCAATCGCCCCGTCAGGCACGCGGCCGCCGAGTTGCCGGACGACGGCGGCAGGCCCGACGACCGTGGCGCCGGTCCGCGCCGCCGCCTCGGCTACGCGGTCGGGGCTGAAGTGGTCCCAGTGGGTGTGGGTGATGAGGATGATGTTCCCTGCGAGGCGCCCGGCCGACCACGGCCGCCCGCCGCCCAGGAACCTCGGCGCGGCATCCCAGAACGCATCAACGAAAATGCCTGCCGTCGGTGCGGCTACGTGGACGCCCGCGTTGCCCGTTGCCGTGATTCGCACGCTCATGGTTGCCGCGGCCATATTGCCCGCCGGCCGGCCGAATGCAAGCGATAACTTGCCGGGGTGCGCCGGAACCGCCGAGCCATGCTGTGCCGATCGCGGGTTGAAATCAATATCGGCCCTCGATATAATGGGCCTTTGTCGCTGCTAACCCTCTCCCCTTGTGGGAGAGGGTGGCCGAAGGCCGGGTGAGGGGTGCCAAGCCGCTCCCCCCTCACCCCCATCCCCTCTCCCGCCAGGGGAGAGGGGTGAACCGCCCCAGGCATCGCGCTCAGCGCATCTTCTTGAGTTCAAACTGCTTGCCCGAGAGCGCATCCTTGACGAACGCGCCCCAGTACGGCGTGGGCGTGTACTGCCAATCCGAGATCGCCATCGGGGCGGCCTTCGGATGGAAACACCACGCCGTCCAGTTCAAACGGTATTTCTGGATGAGCCCCAGGACGTCGGGCGCCCACGTGTACGGGTCCTCGTGCTGCTCGGGTGGAATGAAGGGGAGGCGCTCCGGCGGGCAGCCCACTTCGCCGATGAAGAGCGGGTATCTCTCAGCCGCCGCAAGCGCCTTGACCTGCCAGTCCTTCTTCCACGGATAGATGTGACTTGAATACATAATTCCATTGCCGCCGGCCCGCTCTTCCAGGGCGAAGCCCTGGACCGCGCCCGAGAGGTCGTAGCCCCAGTCGAGGCCGCCCGCGATGACGATGTTCCGCGCGCCGGCCGCGCGCACCGCATCCACGAGCGCCTGCATCCCCGGCGACCTGCGCCCGGACGGCTTCTCGGCGTTCTCCGCAGGGTTGACGTCCGCGATGCCTTTGCCCTTGGCGTCGATCGCCCCGCCGCGCAGCCACGTCTCCCACGAGATGTCGTGGGCCTCGTTGAACAAATCGAAAAGCACGGCCGGATGGTTCTTGTAGCGCGTGGCCGCATCCTTCCAGAAATCCACGTGCTCCGGGAGCGGGGCGCCGAATCGGTGCAGGTCCAGCGCCAGGTACGCCCCGCGCGACCCGGCCGCATCCGCCGCCGCATCCGCCAGTTTCCGGTACGCCATGCCGCCGTCCTTCTGCCCCTTGCCGCGGCCGAACCAGAAATCATCCTTCACGGGCAGGCGGATCACGTTCGCCTTCCACTGCTCGACGCCCACCTTGATCGACTGGAGGATGTTCTCGCCCGCCGCAGACCACTCCATGCTGGCCACCGCGAGGCCCTGGAGACAGACCGCCTTGCCGTCGGCCGTCTGCAACTGGTTGCCGACCACCCGCAGTTCCGGCGGCAGAGACTTCGTGTCCGTCGGCGTCAGCGTCTCGGACGGAATGATCGGCGGCGGAGGGGGCGGCGGCGGGACCTCAGATGCACTTATCGACACCAGTTGAACATCGTCGAAATCCAGCGTGCCGCCCTCCGCCTGAAACAGCGTCGGCATCATCTCAAGCACTTTGGCGCCCTGCGGCACAAGGAACTTCTGGCGCCGCTCCTGCCAACCCTTCGACGTGCCGCGGAAGTTCGGATGGGCGGGACCCGGCTTCACCATCTGCTTCGCATCGTCCCGGAAGTTCATCATGATCCGCCCGTCGAACCACGACTCCTTGCCGGGCTTGATGTCGGCATAGCGGACGCGGAAACTCAGTTCCAGCGCCTTGTGTTCCGGCTGAATGGGCACTGCCAGATACACCAGCACCGTCTGGCCGGGCTTCTCCGAGCGCAGCCGCAGGAAGTGGTTCCCGTCCTCGAGTTCCCACGTGACGCCCGGCGCGCGCGGCCAGCCGTCAGGCCACGGCACGCCTGCCGTGCCAGGGCCGTCCGGCCATGCGGCATCCTTTGTGCTCGCCTCGAAGTTTCCGTTCGGCAGCAGCGACGGCGCGGCGTCCTCGGCCCACGCCGCCGAAACCGCAGCCAGTACCGCCACCAGCGCGACCGAGACGGCCCGTTTCATTTCGACTCTCCCCGACAGTCTCCTCAGGCGGCTGGACCAGTTCTGTCCGTTCGGAATCATATGCGACTAATCTGCCCTTCGCCAATACTATTCGGCCGCACCTGCCGGGACGCCTCACGGCATCATGCCTTGCTTCTGGACCCCCGGCAGGGTAGAATCATCCGTGGAAAGACGGGCTCAAGCAAAGACGCCTCAGAATAACGGGTATCTGGCTGCCCTTGTTCTTACTCGACCTTTGCGTCCCGCCACGGCGGGTTTACGCTTCGCTTCAACTTTGCGTGAGCCTGTCTTTCCTCCGCGTCCAGCCTTCGCAGCCGAGGCTGCTTCGGCGGAGTAGGCTTCTCGGCGGTCTCTGCGTTGGGAGGCTTCCAGATGGGGGCTTAGAACACAGGGAGGTCCACATGCTGCTTGCTCACAGACTTCTTTCCGTCGTCGCGCTTGCCGCACTCATAGCCGTCTCGGCGGCCGCAATCGGCTGCCACGCCCTCCACCAGTGCCCCATCCTCCAGCCGATGTTCGGCGGCCGCATACCGGCCCCGCTGCCGCCGGCCGGCGACACGTACAAGGTCGTCGGATACCGGCCCGGCATCCGTTTCTATGTCGTCCAGTACAATGACAAGATATATCGCGGCGGCGACATCCTATCGCGCGAGGGGGCCGATTCCCTGAAGGCCCTCGGCATCAGGACCATCGTCGCCGTCACGCCCACCGCCGAGGAACGGGCACTCGCAAAGGAATACGGCTTTACGCTCGTCGAGATCCCCTTCGGCCAGGACGACATGACCAAGGCCCATCTCGATAGGTTCATAGATGCCGTCGAGAAGTGCCCCGCCCCCGTCTATGTCCACTGTTTCGGCGGCGACCTCCGCGCCGCCATCCTCGTCGCCAACTACCGCATCCACAAGGAAGGCTGGTCCTGCGACAAGGCCCTCGACGAGTACCGCCGCCTCGACGCCAACTACTGGGACTCCCTTCACATGGTCCAGGTCCTCAAGGACAACGCCGCAAGGTGATTTGTTCCGCGATCCACGTAGGCCGGGGCGCGCCCCGGAATTTGCCTTTTCTCCCTCTCCCCCTGTGGGAGAGGGTAGGGTGAGGTGTCGCCGGCGGAGGAAGGCTATCGCAAGACCGCCCACCACCATCGCAAACGTTGCCGGGCCTGCCCCGGCGAGGCATTTAGCAGAAGGCGCCTCAGCGGACCCGCCGCCCAAACAGCGCCGCAGCGCCCAACAGAAGTAAGATTGCGGAGCCGGGCTCCGGAATCGCGGTGACGGCATACCCGCTGAAGCCGGTTACCGTGAAACTCAAAACCCCATTGGCATCATAGGTCTCGAGGTCGGCGGCATACTCGCTCCACGCGCCGCCGTCGTAATGCCAGACCCCCAGGTCCTCCGCACCAAGGCCGATCTCGAAGGAGAGTAGTACGTTGTCGCCGCCGCCGAAGTCCGTATCGAAGTCCCACGCCGAAAGCACCTTGCCTTCAAACCCCGGCATCTGGCGCAGGTCGTCCAACTCATCCTGCCCCATCATCGCCGCCGAGAACTTCGGGGTCCCCGTGATGCTCCCGAAACTCGCCCCGACCCGCTTGCCGCTGCCCGCATCAGTAAACAGCAGCCGTTCGCCTGTGCTGAGGGTATCGTAGTCGCCGGCCTTCAGTTCCGTTGGCGCCGCCACGCTGAAGGTCTTGCCCGTACTGTCCCAGGTGCCGCCGTATGCCTTGTACGAACCCGTGCCGGACCAGGCAATAGCCCGCCCTTTGTATTCCGAAATGGGCGTATAGGCTTTCGCCGCCAGGAACGCATCGGCGTAGAAACTGACCGTGCCGCTATTGGAAATGCTTCCCGTGGTGGTGCTGCTGCCCACAACGATCATGTCGTTGCCGCTTACGTGCAATCTGACAGCGCCCAGGCTACTGATGCTTACACTCTTCGCCGTTACCCTGCCGCCGCTCTGGATGGTCAGGCTGCCGGTGGGCCAGACC
This sequence comes from uncultured Anaerolineales bacterium, assembly GCA_964353455.1. Lineage (GTDB taxonomy): Bacteria > Planctomycetota > Phycisphaerae > FEN-1346 > FEN-1346 > CAYGWP01. The sequence goes on along the minus strand of CAYGWP010000507.1, from coordinate 3,320 downwards.
TGGAGCGTACTGCCCACCACAAGTTGCCCGCCGTTCTTGACTATTACAGAACCCATGCCCTTGGCCGCACTGCTAGTACCTCCGACGTACAGAGAGCCGGTATTAGTCCACGTCGAGCCGGTGCCGGTCACCGTGGCCGTGCCGATAGATGTGGAAACGTAGCCGAGGTAGCCCGCGCTGCTGCTGACCTGTCCGCCCGCTTCAATGTTCAGCGTACCGTTGCCAGAGGAACCGACCTCGAATTGGTATCCAATGGTCAACTTTGAGCCGGCACCGGTCACCATAACCGTGCCGGTGGTACCAGACCCCCGACCCATGTAGCAGTTTCTATTACTGACCTGCCCGCCCGCCTCGATTCTGAGGGCGCCGTTGCCTGATTCGCCGACACGAAGTTCGTCGCTCATGGCCCAGGCCGAGCCGACGCCGGTCACTGTGGCCGTGCCCGTGGAACCGGAGTTGAAGCCGAGAAAGCCGTAGCCACATGCGACTGTTACTCCATCGGCAATTCGCAGTGTACCGGCCCCTTTTTGGCCGACACCCAACGTCCCGCTTGGATCCACGTTCACGCTCAGCGTACCGCCTGTGCCAAAACGCAGTGTCTGCGTAAGTCCGTGTGTGCCATCAAAGACCAGATTGGCATCAAGTACCGCGCCTTTGGCGGCCACAATAGTTCCATTACCCGATAGATTGCTCAGTGAAGCAAACAGCGTCTCCGTGGTGACCATGCCACCGTCGGCAACCATCAGCGTGCCGCTGCCACGCCAACCGACATGGAGTTCGGTGCCATTGGTCCACTTTGAGTCGGTGCCCGTTACCGTAGCAGTTCCGACTGAACCTGCATAAGTGCCGATGAAGCCCGTCTCGCTACTGACCTGTGCACCCGCTTCGACATTCAGTGTGCCGTTGCCATACGTGCCAACGCAGAGGTCGCCGCTATTGGTCCAGTTCGAGCCTGCGCCTGTAACCGTGGCCGTGCCTGTGGAACCGGAATCGCGCCCGATGTGACCGTAACCAGCGCTGACCTGAGCGCCTGCCTCAATCTTCAGCGTGCCGGTGCCATACTTGCCTACATAGAGGAATCCGCTATTGGTCCACGTTGAGCCGTCGCCTGTAACAACGGCCGTGCCTGTGGAGCCGGAACTATGCCCAAGGTAGCCAGTCTCAGATGCGACTGTTACTCCCTCGGCAATCTCCAACGTGCCTGTCCCTCTGTAACCGGCGCCCAAGGTACCGGTTGAACTCACGGTGAGTTCGACCGTGCCGCTTGTGCCAAAAGACAGCGTCTGTGTAGTTCCGTGCGTGCCATCGAATACCAGACTGCCATCAAGCACCGCGCCTTTGCCGATTGTGACACTTCCGTCGCCGCTAAGATTACTGAGTGAAGCATACAAGTTGCCTGCGAAGACCTGTCCCCCGCCGGACACCGACAACTTGCCGCTGCCACTCCTGCCGACATAGAGGTCACCCGTGTTGGTCCACCTTGAGCCGGCGCCGGTCACAGTGGCCGTGCCGGAGGAACCAGAACTGTAGCCAAGGTAGCCGCTGGCACTGTTAACCTGGCCGCCCCCCTCAATGTTTACTGTGCCGCTGCCCGACTCTCCGACGTGGAGGTCGCCGCTATTGGTCCAGTTCGAGCCCGCTCCGGTGACAGTGGCCTTGCCGGTGGAACCGATAGATCTGCCGACGAAGCCGTTTGCATTGCTGACCTGCCCGCCCCCATCGATGTTCAGAGTGCCCTTCCCATTGTTGCCGACATACAGGCTGCTGCTATTTGTCCACTTGGACCCCGTGCCGGTTACATCGGCCGTGCCGGCGGAACCCAAATATCGCCCAAGGTAGCAGTAACTATCGCTGACTTGGCCGCCCGCCTCAATCTTCAGCGTGCCGATGCCATTGTAGCCTACATAAAGGTAACCGCTGTTGGTCCAATTTGAGCCCGTGCCGTTCACAGTGGCCGTCCCCTTTGAACCACTGTTGTACCCGACATAACCGGTTGTGTCAGCATCTTGGGCGCCATTCCTGATGTTGAGTGTTCCAGTGCCGGAGTAGCCGACGTACTCGGTGGTCACATTCAGTGCATGGTTGTTGGGCATGTCCAGGGTCATTGTGCCCGTGCCGGTCGCATCTATCTTCAGAGAGTTAAGCACCGCCGTAGGATTGGCGGTGTTGTAGTATGTCACCGTGCGAGTGGTGGCATCGCTCTGCGTAAGGTTTACATCATCTCCCGCCACCGGCTGGCCGCTGGGGTCCCAGTTGCCGGCGGTATCCCATTGGCCCGTGCCGCCGATCCAGGTCTTGGTTGCCCCTGCGGCCGGCGGCGTAAGAGAGAGGAGCGCTGCGGCCAGCGCGATGAGGCAGGCTAGGCGGCGAGCGGCGCCAGGCGCGAATCGCCCGCTCCACGCAACCAGCCGAGTGTGAAGGCAGGCAGATGCGAAGATATGATCGTGGGACACGGCTGCTCCCTCCTCAAGACGGCACCGTGTTCGATTGGCTTCCCCCGAGCGTATCCCCGCTGCCCGCCCAAAAAACACAGAGAGACCGGCCGCAAGCGACCAGTCTCCCCCGGCGTTACATTCAGTTGTCCAGCGCCCTGCGGCAACCCCCGCCGCAGTAGGCGCTTGTATAGCAATAGAATACCCCAGATTCTGCGAAAGTCAAATAATTGGGGGGGATTTTGGCCGTGCCGCCTGTAAGCGCCTCTGCCGCAATGCGTTCCGTCGCCCCGATGGGGCTGCGAAAGAGGGGAAAGAAAAAGGGGGGGCGCGGGCTTCGCATTCCCAGGGCTCACGCCACTGGGCTATTGTCTTTCGCCCTTCCAGGGCTTCACAAGGTTGACGGCTTCTTGTTTGTGGCTCTCTGCGTCCTTGGCCTTCTCTGCGGGGGGTCCGTTGCCTTTTTGCCTTACCCCAGGTTCCCCTCTGCGTTCTCTGCGGCCTCCGCGGTGAGATCTGCTCCGTTGTTGCCTCTCCGTTCAATCCACAATCCACAATCCACCTTCGCCGAGGCTACGGCGGACAAGTCCGCAATCGACCGGCCCCGAGGCCACAGCGTACAGGTCCAGAGCCAAAATTCCATACCGCATATGGTCATCGGACGGGCTTTGACCCCCACTAATGGTATGGCCTGATGCCTGGCACCTGATTATTTTTCGCGCTTCCGGAGGGCGAAACGCACGTAAGTGTTTCTGCAAAAATGGCACTTACGTCAATTCGGGCCTGTCAAAGAAAGTGAAAAAACCGTTCAAAACCGTCAAAAAACTGTAAAAACCGTGTCAAAACCGTTCAAACCCGATCGAAAAACATCTTGCCCATCTTAACATT
>CAYGWP010000506.1:0-14566 GCA_964353455.1 uncultured Anaerolineales bacterium | reverse complement strand
TTCTTCCTCGTCCGGCGCGAGAACGTGGAGCGCTTTCGGGAAGCGTTCCGGCAACTCCAGCAGGAGACTTCCGCGAAGATGCTCCTGACGGGTCCCTGGCCGCCCTACAACTTCGTCCCTGGGTCGCCGCGGCGACCCGTGGCCCGCTGGGCGATCTCGACCCGCTGAACGCGGCTGCGGCGGGCCAGTTCCGCGTTGCCGCTCTGCCTGAGCGCCTCGCCGATCTCCTGCTTCGTCAGGACCACGTCGGGCCAGCGGTACCTGGGCGACCGCCGGCAGTAGTTGCATGCGACGCCGCCGGCGAGCGGCGGGGGCGTCTCGCCGCCGAAGACCGACCCGGCCGGCGCCGTCATCCCGCCGCACGTCGAGTGGTAGTAGGTCCGCAAGAGCAGCGGCCGCCCGTCATCGCCGCGATACGTCGCCACGATGCCCCACGTGGCCATGACGGCGTCCCAGGAGGTCTGCGTCTCGGTGCCGCATCCGCCATAGACCTGGCTTTGGGTGGAATCGTAGATGTCGAAGTCGTAGCGGCCGCGAAGGTTCCGCTCAGAGAGGGCGTACGTCCGCGCGGCAACCGCCAGGGACTTGTAGGTCTCGACCTTCCACGTCTTGGGCAGTTCGTTCGCCAGGACGCCAGACAGGTAGGTCTCCATCGGGAGGACGTTGATGACCCGGAGCGTGCCGGCGCCGGTGGGAAGTATCTGGACGGCGCCGCGGTATCGCCGCTCGCGGTCCTGGCTGCCGATGCGCTGGCTGAGCCAGATGCCGCCTTCGTGTTCGGCACGGAGTTGAAGCGGCCCGTGGACCGTGGCATGCGGGCCGAAGACGACCGCGCCGCCGCGGAAGACGACTTCTGTCCATTCCAGGTCCGCGCCGGAGGCCACCTCGCCGGCAGCGCTCGAGAGATGCCACGGCCCATCCACGCCGACCTTAAGGCCCGCGAGTTCATCGCCCAGACGGATGCGGACCACGGGTTCCTGGGACCCGGCGACAGGCGGCGGAGGCGGAGGCGCAGGCGCTAGAGGAATCGCGGCGTGCGGCCGGCGTCGCGGCCCTTCGCACGAGCATCCGCCCAGGAGGACCAGCGCGACACCCGCCGCCATCAGCGGCCATAGCAGCCAATGACCAACGCGCCGCGCAAGCGCGGCGGCTAAATGTTGCTGTTTTGAATCCACAATCCGCAATCCACAATCCACAATCCTATTCACGTCTCACCTTTACCTTCTTGGCCCGCCATTACGTCGGGCGGGCGCGATACAGGTGCAGACGGGTCGGCGCGAAGCGTTCTTCCTCGCTGAACAGGCACCCGCAGTACTGCTGCCGGTAGAGGTTCATGCGTTTGGCCTCTTCGTGGCCGCGGGCGGCCAGCGGACGCCAGTCCTCGTAGTGGAACTCGATGCCGCGCGCGGCCGCTTCTTCCCGGCCGATTGCCCGGATCGCCTCGTGGTCCTGGTGCGTCGATGCCAGGAGCGTCGTCGTCATGGCCGTGAAACCCTCGGCGGCGGCCAGGCGTGCCGTCTCGGCCAGGCGCATACGCCAGCACGCGCGGCAGCGGTCGGGGCGACTCCACGGCGCCGTGCGCCGAAGGAACTCCTTCGGATCGTACCGGTCGTCCACACGAAGGTCCAGGCGCTGGCGCTCCGCCAGGACCTGGACACTCTTCAGGCGCCGACGGAACTCGATGAGCGGCTGGACGTTCGGATTATAGAAGTACAGCGTGAAGGGGCCGAGAGTCGCCGCGGCGACCTCCGTGACGGCCAGGCCGCACGCCGCGCAGCACACGTGAACCAAGAAGATTGTGGATTGTGGATTGTGGATTGTGGATTCAAGAGCAGAACATCCGCCCGGCGGGACCGCTCTGCCGTTAATCCGCAATCCACAATCCACAATCCACAATCTCTCTCAACCCGCCAGATTGAGGTTGTAGCGGCGAAGGACCTGCTTGATCTCGTTCAAGGAGGTCTCGCCGAAGTTCTTCTGCCCCAGGAGTTTCTCTTCGGACAGGTTGACGATGTCGCCGAGGGTCTCGCAGCCGAGGCGTTCGAGGACCTTGCGGCTGCGTGCCGAGAACTCCAGGTCGGCGATCCGGACGTCGGCCCCCTGGCCGCGCGGCGGGGGCGGCGGCGCTACCGGCGCTGCCACAGGTTGACGGGTCGCCGCGGCGACCTCGCTCGTCATCCCCAGGTGCAGGTTCTTGGACGCGAGCATGTCCTTGATTTCCTGGAGGCTCGTCTCGCCGAAGTTCTTGTATGAGAGGAGTTCCTGCTCGGTGTGATGGATGAGGTCGCCGAGGCTTCGGATGTTCATCTTCCTCAGGCAGTTGCGGCTGCGGACCGAGAGTTCGAAGTCGGTGACGGGGATTTCGAGGACCTGGTTGCGTTTGTCGCGGCGGCGCTCGCCTTCTTCATCGTAATACATCGACTTGGACGCCTGGGCGTCCTGGAGGAACAGGCGGGCCCGCTTGTGGTTAGGGTTGGCCTTGAGGACCCGCCGGAAGCAGTCGATTGCCTCGTCGTAGCGGCCGGCATCCTCGTAAAGGACGCCCAGGTTGATGAGCGCCCCCTCGTGGACGGGCGGCTGCTGGGTGCACTGCTTGTAGTAGTCGATGGCCAGGTTCTCTTCGCCGCGCAGGTCGTACAGGTACGCCAGGCGGAAGAGCGTCGCGCGGTGCGTTGCATCCATCTGGAGCGCACGCTCGTAGGCCTCGATCGCCTCTTCATACCGGCCATGGGATTCCCGGACGCGGCCGAGACTGAAGTGATACTCCGCCGTGTCCATCTCTTGTCTGGGGACCTGGGCGAGCATTTTCTCGGCCTCATCGGCCCGGCCTTCCGTGCACGCCTTGTCGATTTCGCTGATCGCCTTTGCCACAGGTGCACCTCCGCTCAAACGGTCCAGTACGGACGGAGCAGGCCTCACGCCCCGCCGCGGCGGGGCCCGCGAAGTTGCGTATTATAACATGCCGATGGCGTTCCGCAACCCCCAAAAGAAAAGGGTCCTGGACCCTTAACGGCTTTAGGGGTCCTGGACCCTTTTCTTTTCGGTCGCCGGGGCGACTCGTGGACGCGGAGCGGAGAGATCTACGCGGTCGGGGGCCTGGTGTTGTTCTTGGTGGTGTCCTTGGTTGCTTCGTCGGTGGCCTTGGTGACTTCGTCCTGGACCTCGCGGAGGCCCTTCTTGAACTCGACGATGCCTTTACCGAGACTGCGGCCGACTTCCGGCAGGCGCCGCCCGAACAGCAGCAGCGCCACGACCGCAATAATGACCATTTCCCACGGACCCGGCATCCAGAAAGCAAGATTCTCCACAGGCAATCCTCCTAGTTTGTTCCTTCGCAAATACTATACAGGTCGCCGCGGGATGAGTCCAGCAAAATCACTTTGAAGGCATTGTGGATTGTGGATTGTCCTTGTTGCGTTGGACCCCGTCTTTGGGGTGGATTGCAGATCGTGGATTAACGGCGGCGCGGCGCTCGGCCGCGCAATTGTCGTTCGTTTTCAATCCACAATTCACAATCCCCAATCCACAATTCCCTTTCGTTGCGGACCCAGTCGAGCCAGCCGTCGAGGCCCTGGCCGCTGCGGCAGGAAAGTTCCAGGATCGGGACCGACGGCGCGAGGCCGCGGACGTACGCGACGAACGCATCGCGCGAGAAGTTCGTGGCGGCCAGGAGGTCGATCTTGTTGAGGACCACGCAATCGGCCTTGTGAAACGCCACAGGGTACTTGACGGGCTTGTCGTCGCCTTCTGGGGTCGAGACGAGGACGACGCGGCGCCGCTCTCCCAGGTCAAACTCGGCGGGGCAGACGAGGTTGCCGACGTTCTCGATGAAGAGGACGTCGAGGGCGGCAAGGTCGAACTCCTCCAGTGCATCGATGATTTGCCGTGCGCTGAGGTGACATCCGCCGCCGGTGTTGATCTGGTATGAGGGTATGCCGGCAGCGCGTATGCGGCAGGCATCGCGGTCTGTGGCAAGGTCGCCCTCGATGACGGCCATGCGGAGTTCGCCCGCAAGGCGCCGGGCGGTGTGCTCCAGGAGGCTCGTCTTGCCGGAGCCCGGCGAACTCATCAGGTTGGCGACGAAGACGCGGGCCGCGGCGAACCTCGCCCTTAACCGACTGGCGAGACGGTCGCTCTCGGCGACGACGCGCTTGGCGAGTTTGATCTTCCTGGCCATGTAATCCTCAATTCATAATCATACACGCGCGACCCTTCGGGTCGCGGCTAAAAGTGGATACATGCATTATTCGATGTCGAGCGACTCCAGGCACACATCCTTGCCGCGAAGCACCTCGACATCGACCGACTTGCAGGCCGGGCATGCGAGGTCGAGTTCAGGGGGTTCGAACTCGCGTGCGCACGCGCGGCACTTGAGGGCTATCGGCTCGGTGCGGATGCGGACGGCGGCCTGCGGCCACGCCGATTCGCGGGCCAGCAGGCCGAGGACGAACTGAAGCGACTCCGGGTCGGCGCCCGAGAAGCGGCCAACCAGGAGATTGACGGCGAGGCAGCGGGCCTGCGGGCGCCGCTTCATCTCGGCGGCAACCTGGCGCCACACCGCCTGGGCTAACGCGACTTCGTGCACTCCTGCTCCATCGAACGTTCGGCCCCCGGTGAACTGGCCGAAAAGAAAAGGGAAAGAAAAGGGTCCAGGACCCCTAAGACGTTCCCGCCAGTCCGCAGGGCGGGTTCTTTTCCTGGACCCTTTTCTTTTCGGCTACTCGAAAATGAGCCGCGTTCCGGTGTTCGGGTTCATCGGATACGTGGCGTACCCCGTGACCTTGCCCGCGGCCAACTGGATGACGGTGAAGCCGTTCCTGATGGCATTAACGGAGACCGTCATGGAGCCGCTGGAAGCGGAACCGAGCGTTTTCAACACTTCGTCATCGACGATAAGGTAGCCGGTCGGGTCGAAGACGGCGTAGAATTCGCAATTCTGGGTTTTCAGCGTGCCGCCGGAGAGCGCCCAGAGGCCGATCTTGTCGAGGAGGTTCTTTTGGAACGTCTGCCAATCGGCGATGTTTTCCTCCGAAGCGTCGAACGCCGTGGGCGCCGTGACGTCGCCGAGCGTCGCGGGCAGGTCGAAGCAGACGAATACCTGGTTGCGGAGGGAGATGGGCTTACGGGTGTAAACGTCCAGCCACTGGATGGTTCCGTCCCGGGGCAGGTACTGGAGCGTCATGGTGGTGCCGTCCATGGGCTTGGCGGTGTCGGCGGTGAACTTGACGCGTGCGGCGCGGATGATGTCGCCGTTTGAGGCGGCGTAGTCGCGGGCGCCGTTGAGCATGGCCTGGATCGTCGAGACGGCCGCTTCGGGCCCCATGCGTTCGGCGAAGACGCTGAACATGCCGAACGTGGCGACCATCAGGACCAGCATGATCCCGATGACCGCCAGCATCTCGGTCAGCGTAAAACCTCGATGGAATTGCATGGCCATCCCTTCTCTCCGTCGCCGCGGGCCCCGCCAGACGGCGGGCGGGCCGTGGCGAGAGACCCTTTCGCGCGATACGCCGCGCCAAGGAGCGCCTGCTCCAGCGGCGGACTACGGCTATTTCTTGCCGAACGAAGCCTCGTCGTAGTTCCTGACCTTATCCTCGTCGGCGGAAAACTCGTCCGCGCCATCCGACTCCAGGACCGGCGGTTTCCAACTGTCGGTGGGTTTCTTGTAGCGGATCATCCGTCCCCAGCCGTCGGCGAGGACCCAATACACCTGGCTGGCGGGAAGATTTTTTTTGATTACCGGAGGCGCGGGGCCCCTGAAATACGGGCCGTGGTTGGCCTTCACGGTGAGCGCTGCGTACAGGATGGCGGCGCGGTCTTCTTCGTCCGTCACGTTGTTGCCAGAAGCGACAGGGGCAGGCCGGCAGCAGAGGGGGCTGGTGGGAACGGAGTTGACCTTTGCATACTGGTCATCGGTGCCCGACCCGTCCTCGATCCAGGGGTACCTGTTGCCCCAATCCTCATAGTAGGCCTCGAGTGCGGCATCTATGGCCCTGAAGGCCGCGAGCGTGTTGGAGAGGGCTATATTGTTGCGGATGCCCTGGACCGCGCCGACCATGAGCACCGTCAGGATGCCGAGGATCGCCACGACGGTGATGAGTTCGACGAGCGTAAAACCTGTCGCCCGCCGCACCACATTCGCCTTTCGGTTCATCGGTGCACCCTTTCGCGGCGAAGGGCCGGATTACTACCAGTTGGTGATGTCGTCGCAGGTGACGTCGGCAATGCTCTTATCGGCAGCATATGTCGCCCCCGTGACCGTCACCTTGCCCGTGCCGTCCTTGACCTCCTTGATGGGCCCCCAATAACGGTCCGGGCCGGGCGAGATCAGGAGGTAGTCTCTGCGGACCCATCGCCGCTGGGCCGTCACGTCAGCGGGCTTCGCCAGGAACTCGAACTGGTCCTGGCTGGCGAACGTTTTGAGGCAGGTGGTGTCTGTAGTGTCGTTGCAGAGAACGTCGTATTGGGGGTTGTCGTTCTGCTCGTAGCGGAAGTAGGCGATGTTCTTGGCCGGGCGGAAGGCGTCCTGAACGGCCTCGGTGGAACTGGTTGCCTGCTCGCGGGTGTAGTACGGTCCGTAGGTGGCCGTCGAGGAGCCGCCGAAGGGGAGTTCCTTGTAGTCGGCAGCGCGGCCCCAGCCCTTGCTCTGCGGCCCCATGAGGGCGTAGGCCAGGCAAAAGTAGCCGAGTTTATGGCTGGCGGAGCCGAGATTGGTGATATGCTCGTGGTCATAATCGCTGGGCGGATAGACCTGCCAGTCTTTCCGGAATGACTCGATGCCGGCGCTCAGTTGCTGGATGGTCTGCCTGGTTGCGGCGGCCCGGGCGGCCGTGATGGCCTGGCTTATGGCCGGCATGAGCAGGCCGGCCAGGAGGCCGATGATCCCCATGACCACCAGCAGTTCGACCAGCGTGAAGGCGGGGCCGGTCGTGCGTTTGTCATCGCCCGCGTATTTCATCGTAATCGAACCTCCAAGAACGCGCCCATCAAGATGGGCGGCTAAATGCAGATGAGCACGGCATCACCAGTTCGTAATGTCGTCGGGCGACACCGGGGCGTTGTAATTCGCGTCGGCCTTATCGTCCTTCGACGCCGCCACGTACGTCCCGGCGTCCGGGTCTGCCTTTTTCTGTTTAGTCCATCCGTACCGGCCGTCCACGCCGGGTGAAACCAGCAGGTAGTCCGACCGCTTCCATCGCACAAGGGTCGGCACGGTCCCGGAAGAATAGACCCCGACGACGTTCTCGAACATCACCTGGCTGCCGTAGTCCATGACGCCCGTCAGGTCGCCGCTAGCCGGTTGCCACACCGGGGGCGTGCCCGGCGCGTAGTTGTGGCCCACGTCGTAATTGCGGTTCGTGGCAACCGGGTTGGGGTCAAACCGCCAGTAGAGGATCTTGCCGCCGGGCTTGAAAGCGTCTTTGAATCCGCCGAGCGTGAGCGTGCTGGTCTTGGAGTCGATGTCGTACTTGATCTGTTCCTCGGTCACCTCGTAGTAGGGGCCGTAGGTCTTGGTGGGCCTGGCGCCGGTGGGGGGGTCTTTCTGGGATTCGTAGGGCATGCGTCCGCCGCCGCCGACGCCCCAGCCGCTTCGGCCGGGGCCGTCGAGGTAGTAGAAAAGGTTCAGCGCCCCGGTGGGCGCCCATCCGACGTTGACGGGGTCCCAGGCGTTTGTGTACGTGCCGCTTCCCGGCCTGCTGGGTGGATAGAAGCCGAAATCGTTCTTGAAGTTTTCGAGTGCGAAACCGAGGTTCTTGATGATGCCGCGCGTCCTGGCGCTCTGGACCGTCTCCAGGGACTTCTGGATCGTCGGCACCAGGATCGTCACCAGCAAGGCGATGATGCCGATGACGACGAGGAGTTCGACCAGCGTGAAAGCGGGTTTCGCCCTTCGCGATGCCATCGAATGCCTCCGCAACCTGCCCAACACGCGCCCGCCAAGGCGGGCGGCTAAATGTTGCCTTTATCGTTTGCCTGCGCCGACGTTCTGAATCAACGTCACCAGCGGCAGGAACAGGGCGACGACGATGAAGCCGATCGTGCCGCCAAGGAATATGATCATGATCGGCTCCATGGCGTTCATGAGGCTGTGGACGAGGTGGTCCACTTCCTCATCGTAGGTGTCGGCGACCTTGACGAGCATCTTGTCGAGTTCGCCGGTTTCCTCGCCCACATCCACCATGTTGACGACGATCGGGTCAACTACGCCGCTCTGGCGCAGGGGGCCAGCGATGCTCTCGCCTTCGCGGATGGAGTCGTGGACCTCCTGGAGCGCACGCGAGATGACCTCGTTGCCGACCGTCTCGCGGGTGATGTTGAGGGCCTCCAGGATCGGGACGCCCGATGCGATGAGCGTGCCCAGGGTCCGTGCGAACCTTGCGATGGCCTGGCGGTTCACGATGCTCCCGACGATCGGGATTTTCATTTTCACCCAGTCGATGGCAAAGCGGCCGCTCTTGGAGGCCTTCACGAACCTGAATCCGAACCAGATGCCCACCGGGATCGCCAGCATGACGTACCAGCGGTCGCGGACGAAATGCGATACCGTGATCAGCACCTGCGTGGGCAGCGGCAGGCCGCCCTTGATGTCGAACTTGATGAAGATCTCCTCGAACTTCGGCACGATGTACTTCATGATGACGGCCAGGATGGCGCAGGCCACGCCGATGACCATGATAGGGTACACCATCGCGCCGACGACCCTGCGCTTCAGGGCCATGGCCTTTTCCATGAACTCGGCGAGTTTCCGCAGAATCTGGTCCAGCACGCCGCCGGCCTCGCCCGCCCGCACGGTGTGGACGTAGAGGCGGTCGAAGGCCTTCGGGTGCTTTTCCATGGCCTCCGAGAGGGTGGAGCCGGCCTCGACGTCCTCGATGATATCCTGGAGGGCGTTCTTGAGGACGCCCGGCTTGGTCTGGCCTTCGAGGATCCGCAGGCTCCTGAGGATCGGGAGGCCGGCGTCCTGAAGGGTGGACATCTGGCGGGTGAACTGCGTGAGTTGCTTTGCGCCGACGCGGCCTATGGCGAAGGTCTTGCCCTTCTTCTTCGGCTCGGCGGAGGGCGCCGCGGCCTTCTTGGCCTTCGGTCGCACCTGGGTCGGGAAGTGACCGAGCGCCCGGATTTTCGTGACGGCCTCTTCCTGATTAGTGGCCTCGACCTCGGCCCGGACCTCCTGGCCCCGCGCATCCATCGCTTCGTACTGGAAGACTGCCATGAGATGTCTCCTTCCTTCTTCGCCCCTCGCGCGGCCGGAGCGGCGCCGCGCCGTTATTGCTCGGTGACCGTTGCCCGGACGACTTCCTCGATCGTGGTGACGCCGTCGTAGATGGCCATGAGGCCGGCGTCGCGCAGCGACCTCATGCCGCGCTTCTTCGCTTCATCCCGGATGACGTTCGTGGATGCCTCGTGCAGGATGAGGTCCCGGAGCATGTCCTCCAGGTGCATGATTTCGTAGATGCCCGTGCGGCCGCGGTAGCCGGTGTTGTTGCAGAAGTCGCAGCCCTTGCCGAAGTAGAAGGTGCGTCCGCGGACCTCTTCGGGCGTCAGGTCCAGTTCCCAGAGCATGTCCTCGGTCGGCTCGAACTCGGCCCGGCATCTGGTGCAGATTTTGCGGACCAGCCGCTGGGCCACGACCGCCTCGAGCGTGGCCGTCAGCAGGTACGGCTCCAGCCCCAGGTCCAGCAGGCGCGTGATGGCCGTCGGCGCATCATTCGTATGAAGTGTCGAGAACACCAGGTGCCCCGTCAAGGACGAATGGATGGCGATCTGGGCGGTCTCGATGTCGCGGATCTCGCCCACGAGGATCACGTCCGGGTCCTGCCGCAAAATGTGCCGCAGGCATCGCGCGAACGTCAACCCGATGTCCGGGTTGATCTGGACCTGGATCAATCCCTCGATGTCGTACTCGACCGGGTCCTCGGTCGTGATGATCTTGGTCTCGACGTCATTGATGGCCGAGAGGGCCGAGTAAAGGGTCGTCGTCTTGCCGGACCCCGTGGGCCCGGTGACGACGACGATGCCGTTGGCGAGGTGGATGAGGTCGCCGATGACCTTCTGCTCGTCCTCACGGAGTCCGAGTTTGGTGATGTCGAGTTCGACCTGGGTGCGGTCCAGGACGCGCATGACGACGCTCTCGCCGAACATGGTGGGCAGGACCGAGATGCGCAGGTCCACTGGCTTGCCGCCCACGGTCAGTTCGATACGGCCGTCCTGCGGCATGCGGCGCTCCGCGATGTCGAGGTTCGCCATGACCTTGATGCGGCTCGCGACGGCGAGCGCGATGTGCCTGGGCGGGGGCACCATTTCGTAGAGCACGCCGTCGATGCGGTACCGCATCTTGAACTCGTCCTCGAACGGCTCGAAGTGGATGTCGGAGGCCTTGTCGCGGATGGCCTGGAGGAGCACCAGGTTCAGCAGTTTCTTGACCGGCTGGCTCTCGGACATCGTGCGGATGTCGTCCAGGTCGATGCTATCCTCGTGCTCGGCTATCCACTCGGCGGTGGAACCGAGTTCGCTGATGACCTCTTCGACGCTCTCGGCCTGGGCGTAATACTTGTCGAGCGCCCGCCCGACCGCCGCAGGGTCCGCCACGGCGGCCGTGATCTCGTACCCCAGGAGCGTGTGGAGTTCGTCGATGGCGCGGAAGTTGTTCGGGTCGGCAAGGGCGACCGTCAGCCGCCCGAGGTCGAACTCAATCGGGATGACGCTGTAACTGCGGGCGGTCATCGCATCGATTTTCTCAATGACTTCCGGCGGGACCTCCAGTTCGTCGAGGTCCACGCGGCGCATTCCCGCCTGGACCGCCAGCGCCATGGAGATGTCGGCATGCTCGCAGTAGCCCAGGTCAACGAGGACGGCCCCGATGGCGCCGCCGCGCTCCTTCTTGATGGCCAGCGCCTCGTCGAGTTGCTTGGCGCTCGCCTTGCCCAGTTCGATCAGTATCTGGCCGATGAGTTTCTGCGTCGGGACCTTGATGCCGCGGCCTTCCCTGGGGGCAGGCCTGACCGGCGCGGCAGGCTTGGCCGCGGCCGGCCTGGGCGCGGCCGGCCTGGGCGCGGCGGGTTTGGCCGGCGGCGTACGGGCCGGGCCGGGGGCCGGCCGGGGCTTCGGGCTGTCACTGTTGGGTATGGGGCTCACGCTTATCGTCTCCCATGAACGCCCGTGTTTCCGTGCTCTATCGCGTGGCGGTCTTCTGGAACGCCTTCAAGTCGCTCTCGTCGATCGGGCCGCCGATGCGTTTGAGGGCCTCGCGACCCTCGGCCGACATCGAGAGTTTCTGCTCCAGTTCCTCGCGCCGCTGCGACCGCTCCAGCGTCTCCTCGGCCGAGATGATCCCGCGGGAGTAGAGGTCCCAAAGCGAATCGTCCAGCAATTGCATCCCCCACTTGCGCCCGGTCTGGATGTACGATTCCAGGCGGTACGGCTCGTTCTTGCGTATGAGGTTCTGGGCCGCGGGCGTGATCATCATGAACTCGTAGGCGGCGATGCGGCCCGGCATGTCGATCCGCGGCACCAGGGTCTGCGAGATCACCGCTATCAGCGAACTCGCCAACTGGATACGCACCATCTCCTTCTGGTCCACCGGAAACGCATCGACGATGCGGTTCACGGTGCCCGCAGCGCCCGTGGTGTGCAGCGTTGAGAACACGAGGTGCCCCGTCTCGGCCGCCCGGATGGCCGCCTCCATCGTCTCCAGGTCCCGCATCTCGCCCACCAGGATGACGTCCGGGTCGGCCCGCAGCGCCCGCCGCACGGCCTCCCCGAAACTCGGCACGTCGGTCCCCAGTTCCCGCTGGTTGATCATCGACATCTTGTGGGAATGGTAGTATTCGATCGGCTCCTCGACCGTGATGATGTGCCGGTCGAAAGTCTCGTTTATGTAGTTGATCATGGCCGCAAGCGTGGTCGTCTTGCCCGACCCGGTCGGCCCGGTCACCAGGAAAAGCCCCCGGGTGCGGCTCAGCATGCTCTGGACGATGTCAGGAAGGCCGATGTCCGACAGGCTCATCAGCCGCGACGGGATCAGCCTGAGCACCATGCTGATGTTGCCCCGCTGCTTGAAGACCGCCACGCGGAACCTCGCCTTGTCCTGGTAGCCGAAGCCGAAGTCGGCCGAGCCGCTTTCCTCAACCTCCTGCTGCTGCTTGTCGGGAGTGATGCTGCGCATCAGGGCGACGGTGTCTTCGGGGGTCAGGGTCTCGGTCTCCAGCGGCCTCAGGCGGCCGTGAAGACGGACCACAGGGGGGCGGCCCACGTGCAGATGCAGGTCCGACCCGTTCTTCGAGACGACGAACTGAAGCAGTTTGTCGATCTGGATCATCGCCCCGCCCTGGAAAGAACCCGCCGCACCAACGTCATTGTAGATGCCGCCACCCGACCGCGGCAACGGCTGCCGCCAATCTTGTCATTATGACAGACTATTCCCGGAGGCCCCCTACAGGGCCGTGCCCTCCCGCTGGGCCCGCGCCAGGACCTCGTCCAGTGTCGTGATGCCCTGCATGCACTTGATGAAGCCGTCTTCCATAAGGGTACGCATGCCCAGGAGGCGGGCCGACTGGCGGATTTCGTTCAGCGGCCGGTGCTTGAAGGCCATTTCCCTCAACTCCGTGTTCATCACCATGACCTCAAAGATGCCCAGGCGGCCCTTGTAGCCCATGTTGTGGCACTTCGCGCAGCCCACCGGGCGGAAGAACGTGGCCTTGCTCAACTGATCCTCGGCCACGCCGAGGGTCCTGAGGAGCGCCAGTTCCACGTTCTCTTCGGGTTGCTTGCACTCGGGGCATAGGACCCTCACGAGCCGCTGGGCCATGACGGCCTGAACGGAACTGGCCACGAGGAACGGCTTGACGCCCATATCAATCAGGCGGGTGATCGCGCTGGGAGAATCGTTGGTATGAAGTGTACTAAATACCAGGTGTCCGGTGAGCGCGGCCTGAACGGCCATCTCCGCCGTCTCCAGGTCGCGGATTTCGCCCACCAGGATGATGTTGGGGGCCTGACGCAACATCGCCCTCAGTATCCGCTGGAACGTCAGGTTGATCTGCTCGTTCACCTGGCACTGGTTGATGCCCGAGACGTGGTACTCCACCGGGTCCTCCGCCGTGATGATCTTGCGGTCCGGGGTGTTCAACTTGTTCAGGGCCGCATACAGGGTGGTCGTCTTGCCGGACCCTGTGGGTCCGGTCACCAGGAAGATGCCGTTGGGCCGCTGGATGAGTTTCTCGAACAACTCGAAGTCGTCGGCCAGGAATCCGAGGCCGTCGAGGCCGATCTTGATGGATTCCCGCCGCAGGATACGCAGCACGATGCTCTCTCCGTGGTAGGCCGGCAGCGTCGAAACGCGGAAGTCGAGGTCCTCGCCGTCCAGTTTCATGCGGATTCGGCCGTCCTGCGGGATGCGCTTTTCCTCGATCTGCATCCCGGCCATCAGTTTGACGCGGGTCGTTATGGACCCCTGGAGCCGTTTCGGCGGGGCGTCGCGCTCCACGCACACGCCGTCGATGCGGTACCTGATCCGGAGGCGTGCGGCCAGCGGCTCGATGTGGATATCGCTCGCCCGCATCCGCACCGCCTCGGTTATCAGGAGTTGAACCAGCCGGATGACGGGGGCGGACTCCGCGTGCATCTCCGCCCCCCTCTCGCCGCGGTCCACAAAGTCAACGTCCGTCGCCGTGAATTCCTGGAGCATCGAGTCCACGGATTCCGACTCCGTCTGCTCCGTGTAACTGCTGATGATCTGCTCCACCTTCTGCCGCGAGGCCAGAACGCAATCGACATCCATGTTCAGCCTGAACCGGATCGCATCCACAGACTCCAGGTCCAGCGGGTCCGTGATGGCGACCTTCAGCCGGCCGTCCTTATATTCCAGCGGCACGATCTGGTGCTCGCGCATCATGGCCTCAGGCATCATCTCCATGGCCTGCGAGTTGACGTTGCTGATGTCCAGGTCAACGTACTCCATGTCGAACTGGAGCGCGAGGGCCTTCATGATGTCTTCTTCGGTGCAGGCGCCCATGTTGATGAGGAGTTCGCCCAGGCGCCGCCCGCTGCGCGATTGCCGCTCCAGGGCGTCCCGAAGTTGTTTCTCGTTGACCTTGCCCCACTCGCTCAGAATCGCGCCGAGACGTTTACGCGGACCCGCCATGATCACCCTGCCCTTCAAACAAAACGGCTCCCTTGCCCCGCCGGTCCATCAGCCGTCAGGCCACGGCACGCCTGCCGTGCCAGGGGGCGGGCCAAAGAACCTTGAACCCGAACCAGTCATATTCATCTCGGGAGCGATAGTCGCCCCGCTATCGGCGCAAATAAAGATGCACGCGCAGGATACGTAATCCGCCCGCGCCGCAGTTTACTCCGTCCCGGCCCCATGGGTCAAGGGCCAAACGCACCCAAATCGTACGGCGTCAGTCATGGGGGGGTGGCATGGTCACGCGTTTTTGCGTGACCATGTTTGCCGCCGGAAGCATGGTCACCCAGCAGCGGGTGACCATGCCACCCCCGTAAGTGACGCACTACCCCAAATCACACGTGCAACTCCAGCACGTCCCGGTCCGACAGCACGTGGTTC
>CAYGWP010000505.1:0-5140 GCA_964353455.1 uncultured Anaerolineales bacterium | reverse complement strand
CCCGGCACCAGCCTCTCGGAAACCGACCGGATGCTGAGGCACCTCGAAGCCATCCTGGCCGCCCACCCGGACGTCGAGAGTTTCTCCCGCCGGACCGGCGCGCGGCTGGCCCTGGCCATCGCCGAACCCAACACGGGCGACTTCCTCGTGAAACTCAAGCCCAAGCCGAAGCGGACACGCACCACCGAGGATGTGAAAGCCGAACTCCGCCGGCAGATACAAGCCGCCGAACCTGCGCTGGAAACCGAGTATCCGGGCGTACTGGGCGACCTCATCGGCGATCTCACCTGGTCCCCGAAGCCGGTGGAGATCAAGGTCTTCTCAAACAACGTCAACGTGCTCAAGCAGGTGGCCGGCCAGATCGCGGAAGCCATTGAGACGATCCACGGCGTGGTTGATGTGAACGACGGACTCATCGTGGCCGGACCCTCGATGCGGTTCCGCGTTCTGGCGGCCGAGGCGGCCCGCGCGGGGCTCACCGCCCAGGAGATCGGCAGCACACTCCAGACGGCGATGCTCGGCACGGCGTCATCCTACCTGCTCCAGGGAGACAGGGCGCTCGGCATCCGCGTCCTGGAGACTGCCGAGAGCCGAGAGCGCGAAAGCCGCATCGCCGAACTGCCGCTGCGGTCGCTCAGCGGCACGCCGGTCACGCTCCAGGACGTTGCCGAGGTGCGGCACGATCCGGGCATCCTGGAGATGCAGCGCGAGGACCTGCGCCAACTGGTGGCGGTGGTTGCTGATTTCGCAGGTCTGGACATCGGCCGCGGCATCCCGCTCATCCAGGAGAAGATCGCGAAGACCGTGACGTTGCCGCCGGGGGCTTCCATCGAGTACGGCGGCCTTTACCAGCAGCAGCAGGAATCCTTCCGCAACCTGGCTTTCGTTCTGCTGATGGCCATCTTCCTGGTGTACGGCGTGCTCATACTGGAGTTCCGGGCGCTTCTTCAGCCGCTGGCCATCGTCGTCGGGGCCGTCCTTGCACTCTTCGGGGTCGTTGCGGCGCTGTATGTTACGGGAACGTCGCTCAACATAGTTTCGTTCCTGGGTGCGATTATCGGCGTAGGGATCGTGGCCAAGAACGGCATTCTGATGCTCGATTACGTGGACCATCTGCGCGAGCGCGGCCTGAGCACGTTCGAGGCCCTGGTGCAATCCGGCCGGCGCCGGCTGAGGCCGGTGCTCATGACCTCGGTGGCGACCTTCCTCAGCCTGCTTCCGCTGGCATACGGCGTGGGGGCGGGGGCCGACATGCTTCGGCCGCTGGCCATCGCCGTCCTCGGCGCGATGGTGGTTTCCCTGGTGCTGTCGCTCGTGGCCACGCCGGTCTGCTATTACCTGCTCATTCGCGTACTTCGGCTCGACCGTGCGCCGAAGGTGACGGAGGGAGGTGCCTCTTGATGCGTTGCCGATTCCACGTGCCACTCGTGCCGCTCGCGTGCCTTTTTCTGCTGGCCGGCGGCTGCGGGCAGGAGGCCGACGATGAGGCCGAAGCACCGATCCAGTATGATCCGGTCCCGGTGCGCGTGGCGGCGGCCAAGCGCGCCACGCTACAGCCCACCCTTGACCTCATCGGAACCATTGTTGCGATTCCCGAACGCACCGCAATCCTCTCGCCCCTGGAAGGTGGGACCATCGCAAAGGTGCTCGTGATCGAAGGCCAGAGGGTCCGCGCCGGGGATGTTCTTGTGCAACTCGATCCCCGACTCGCACGCGCCGACCTGGCCAAGGCGACGGCGACCCTCGGCGAGAAGTCGGCCGTTCTCGCACGCCTGAAGAGAGGCCCTCGGCCGCAGGAGATCGATGCAGCCCGACAGGATGCACAGAAATTCAAGGCCGCCGCCGAGGCGCTCCGCGTCAAGGTCAAGGCCCTCAGCCCGCTGCGCGAGAAGCAGGAGGTATCCCAGGTGCAGGTCGATGCCGCCCAGGCGTCACTTCAGGCCGCCGAGGCCGAGCACGCTGCCGCCTCGGCCCGCGTCGCGCTCATGGAAGCCGGCACGAGTCCCGAGGAGATCGCTGAGGCCGAAGCGGTCTGCGAGGTTGCCAAGGCGGAACTGGCCTCCGCTCAACTCGCCTGCGATTGCTGCCAGATAGCCAGCCCCATTACCGGCATGGTGATGCACCTCTCCGCACGACAAGGCATGACCGTTGACCGCACGACGCCCCTGGCCACGCTCGCCGACGACGCCGCCGTCTTTGCACAGTTCCGCGTGCCGCACGTTTACCTCGACAAGGTCAGGCCTGCCGCGGCCGTCACGGTCCGGCTGACGGCCCTGCCCGATGCGGCCTTCCACGGCACGGTGACGCGCCTGAGTGGACAGGCCGACCCGAACTCCGGCGCCGTGGATGCCTTCGCCACGCTTCCCAACGACAAGGGCCTCTTGAAGCCGGGGCTTGGCTGCCGGCTGTCGGTCGCGCTGCCTGAGATTCCGGACGCGACCGTCATTCCGGTTGCGGCCGTGGCTGACCGGTCGGGCACGCCTGTCGTTACGGTGATCAAGGACAACAAGGCACGCGAAGTCGAGGTCAAACTGGGAACCCAGGCAGGCGATCAGGTGCAGGTCTTGGAGGGTCTCGCGCCCGGCGACCTGGTGGCCATCGAGAACGGCTATGGACTTCCGGACGATTGTCCGGTGCGGATCCTGGACGATGCCCCGGCCGCCGCCGGCGCGGCAAAGTAGCCGCAGATTCTGCGCGGCGGGTCTCCCGACCCGCCGCGCAAGAGCGCAAGTTGCGTTGGAGTTCTATCGCCGCCACGACTGCCCGCGACGGGCCTGCCACGGCGTCGCCTTGGCGAGCCGGGCGAAGTAATCGTTCTTCTCGGCGACCGTCTTGAACTTCCCCTCGGCCCATGCGCTCAGGTAACCGTCCTCGCCGCTGAGGACCGCCGCCGTGTGGCCCACGAGGACCGCAGCGCCCCGGAGGAACGAGTCCACGACGGGCGCAAGTTCCGGCGCGCCGAAGTCATCGACGAACTTCAGGCCCGGCGCGTTCATCTCCGTTCCGATGCACAGCGGCAGGCCGCGGGCGTTCGCCGACTCCACGATGCGATAGAGGTTGCGGACCTTCACGGCCTTCGTCTTCGCGTCGGCGATGTTCCAGTTGCGGTCGGGTATGATGTTGAGGGCCGCCGTTCCGGCCTTCATCAGGAGGTCCAGGAGTTCGTCGATGTCCTGTTCGCCCTTGCTGGTCCCGTCAAGCCAGGTGGCGGTCGGGATGGCGCCGATGGCCAGGGCGAACCGGTTGACATCGGCCATGAGCGGGAAGGTTTCGGGCGCGGGTTTCTGATACCCCGCGCCGCCTTGCTTCATGGTCTTTGCGCGGATGAGGGCCTGGAGTTTGCTGCTGCTATCGAGGATCGCCGCCACCTCCGCCGGCGGCGAGCCGAGCCGGTCCGACCAGAACCGGGCGCGGGCATCGCGGTCGGGCAGAACCGCCTCGGCCTTCTTCTCGTAGGCCACGCAAAGGTGACGCTCGGTCGGGGTGCCGGAGGGCGACAGCGGCAGCACGTCGGTCTTGTAGTCCAGGACCACTCTTTCCAGGTACGCGTTTACCAGTTCGACGACCGCCTCATTGCGGCGGCGGGCGCTTGAGCGGAGCATCTCGGCGAACTTGCGGGCCTCCGCGCCGGCGATGGCCGAACGCGCCACGCCCATCACCATGTGGTACGTGATGCCCGGTTCGCCGGGCGAGTTGACCTCGCGGGTCGAGAACTCCGGGATGTACGCCCGCGTCTCCATCCCCGCGACGGTCGGGATCCCGAGGCGCTCGCCCGCGCGGAGGAACTCATCAACGCCGTCAAATACGTCGAAATCCACCAGCCCGACCGCCCGCAGCCCCTCACGCCGGGCGCGCCACGCGATGTGCGCCGGCGAGTACCCCAGCGCGTTGTAGGAGAAGAACGAGTGGGCGTGCAGGTTCACCTTCGGCTGCGGATCGGGCAGTCGGATGCCGCCGCGCTTGACTATCGTGAGCAGGTCTTCCAGCGCCTGCTCCCGCTCCGCCGGGTCGAAACTGTCGAGCCGCGATTCCAGTGCCGCGATCTTCTCGTCCGCGCCCATGGCCGCCTCACACGTCGCAGATCGCCACGGCCTGCTTGAGCGAGGCAATCGCATCCTTCGTCGGGCCATACTCGTGCGACACGTAGCCCTCGTACTTCAAGTCCACGATGGCCCGCATGATGGCCGGGTAGTAGAGTTCCTGCGTGTCGTCGATCTCGTGGCGTCCGGGCACGCCCGCCGTGTGGAAGTGGCCGATGTACTGGATGAACTCGCGGATCGTTGCGATGACGTCGCCTTCCTGCACCTGCATATGATAGATATCATAGAGGAGTTTGATGCGCGGGCTGCCCACCTTCTTGCACATCTCGGCGCCCCAGGCGGTGCGGTCGCACTGGTAATCCTTGTGGTTGCGCTTGGAATTGAGGAGTTCCATGCACACGTTGACCTTTTTCTCCTCGGCGAAGGCGGCGATCTTCTTGAGGCCCTCGGCGCAGTTCTCCAGGCCCACGTCATCGGCCAGGCCCTGCCGGTTGCCCGAGAAGCAGATGACGTTCAGCCACCCCGCCTCCGCCGCCGCCTCGATGCCCTTGCGGAGGCCGGCCACGAGCGCCTCGTGGTTCTCTTTGCGGTTGAAGCCGCCGCCGATGCCGCCGCCGGGGGCGCGGGCCAGCGTGCACACCAGGCCGTACTTCTTCAGCGTCGGCCAGTCGGCGTCGCCCACGAAGTCCATCCCGAAGAGGCCCACGTCCTTACAGATCTGGCACTTCTGCTCGAACGTCGCCCCCTTGGGGAATACCCCGCCGCAGCCCCCCTGCTTGATGCGGCCCTTGATCTTCGGCGCCGCCGGCTTCTCCTCGGCCGAGCCGGGCCGGGACCCCAGCCCCATTGCCGCCACGAGCGCGCCGCCGGCCACGCCCTTCAGAAGCCCGCGCCTGCTGACCGCATCGGAAACTTCAATCTTGAGGTTGTCCATGAGTTCGCCTTTCCGCTGGCCGTGCTGGACCGTGTCTTGCCAATACCCGCAAGCACACTATAGCGCCTGCCGCCGCGCGTCAAGGATGTTGACCTGCCGGACCTTATCGCTATGCTGCGTAGGCAGGGAATCAGGAGGCCTGAACCCATGAACCGCAGAGAGTTCT